>NZ_JCALDB010000003.1:0-264069 GCF_059812645.1 Mycobacterium sp. NGS45
GCGCACCAACCCCTATCACCACCCCGAAGACTTCCTCACACCACCGAACCCACCGGATCCAGCACCGGAACCAGCACCACCCGTGGACCCGACTGCCGCCGACCCACCCGGGACCGACCCGCCCCTGGGCGCCGACCCACCCGCGGCGGATCCGGTTGTGACCGGCCAGGCCCCGACGCCACCTGGCGCACCACCGGCCACGGCCCCAGCCGCCACCGAGCCAGCCGACACCGAGGCGCCCGGGCCGGACTCGGCGGCCACCGAGCCCGCCGCCGAGCCGCCCGCCGACGAGGCGCCCGAGCCGGACCCGTGGCTGCTCGCCGACCACCCCAGCGCCCAAGACCACCCCAACGCGCAACCGAAACCGGTCTACGACGACCACGACCACGACGACCACGACCACGACGACGACGAACTCACCGCCGCCGAGATCGACGCCCTCTACGCCCAACACGACGACCAAGACGACGTCGAGCACCCCGAGGACTACGACCCAACCACCGACACGTTCTACAACTGCGACATCGACGAACTCGCCGCCACCGACCCCGACCGCGACCACCTAGACGAACTCATGCGCATCATCTAGGGGATTTCCCCGTCAAAGGTGTTGCAGCAGAGGGTGAACCGTCGAGATAGCGTCAAGCAGAGGGCGCTGGAGACGGACACTGGACAAACAGGACGGCCGCAGCGCGCTTCGGCGTCAACCGCGCTCAGCTGACCTTGACCAGTTTGAACGGCATGTTGATGTACACCGGCTTGTTGACCCCGCACGCGCCGCTGGGTCCGGTCGTGATGTCCTCGCCGACCAAGGTGGTCGATGTCGGGTCGGCGTTGGCGCCGTCGGGGGTCATGGCCTTGAACCGGAAGGTCTGCAATCCCGGAGCGGTGCTGCCGTCCGGGCACGGCACCCATCCGTCGATGGTGTGCTTGACGTACCACACACCGCTGCGCTGGTAGATCGGTGCGGTCCAGCCCCAATCGCTGTGCACAGTCCCGGTGCACTCGCCTGGGTAGCTGCATTCGGTGCTGACCGTCCAGGTGCTGCGCAAGCTGGCTTCGTCGCGAAAGACTTCGGTGTTGCGGGCCCACTCGCCATTGGAAGTGGCGGTGTAGGTCCCGTTGATTCCCCAGTCGGTGCCGTCGGCGTGAGCGACGGCAGCGCCGCTCAGGGCCACGGCGGCTGCGGCGCTGATCATGGTGATGGGTACAGGGACACGCAGCATTACCTGCTCCTCGACTGGTTCGGCGCAAAACCGTGGGGCGGGGAAAGTAAACCGCGACGCGAGCTGGTGCTGCGCCGAGATGTCCACTCAGCGGACGTCCAGCGCCGTGCAGGCGCCCGCTGGATGGGAACGTCGCGGCCGTAGCTCAGCGCTGCCGCTTACCGTACCGACGCCGGTCCGGTCTGACCGGCCCGAGGGAAAGCGTGTGCGGCATGGGTAGCTTCAAGGTGCTGCGTCGCCGGACCGCACTCGCTGCGATTGCTGCGCTGCTGTGCCTGGGCGCGTTACTGATCGCGGGCGCATCGATGGTCCGCGCGCAGCAAGTCATCGACGCCGAGGAACACAACCGGGCCGAATTCGCAGCCGCAGCCCGCCAAGTGGTGGTCACCCTGCTCTCAGTCGACGTCAACGACCCACAGGGCAGTGTGCAGCGGATTACCGAGAATGCCACCGGAGCGTTCCTCGACGATTTCCTCAGCGCCACCGACGACTTCATCCAGGTAGCCCGAGATGCGCAGGTGACGACGACTGCCACCGCGGACGTTGCAGCCGTGGAGTCGATGACATCGGACAGTGCAGTCGTCCTGGTCGCGGCTGCCACCACGATCACCGACGCACAAGGCCGCGCGGAGGCACCGCGGTACTGGCGTCTTGCCGTCGACCTGCAGCGCGAAGGCGACCAGATCAAGATGTCGAAGGTGGAGTTTGTGCCGTGATGGCGCCCTGGTCCGACCAGCCCTTCTTCGGACGAATGAACACCCCGTCGGCGCGCACCGTGACTAGGCCTTCGGCATCCAGGAGATGGCCGGTGGCAAAGGTCTTTCCGGGCTCTTCGTTCTCGATCCAGGCTTCGGCCCGCACCCGTCCCAGGGGAGTGGGCGCCACGTAGCGGAGGGTCAAAGTACCGGTGAAGGCCGGGTCGCCGGGCCGGTGTGCGGTGGCGCTGAGTACGTGGTCGAGCACCAACGCGCATACCCCGCCGTGCACCTGACCGACCGGCCCCTCGTAGCCGGCGCCGAGGACGAGATCGGCCGTAGCCCGACCGCTGTCGTCGCGCTCGATTCGCAGCGGCGGCGCGATGGCGTTGCGCACACCGAATGCCACGTTGCCCCAATGCAGTTGCCGACCGTCGGTGGTGGTCCGTACTCCGGAGTGGGGGAGATCCGGGGTGCTCAACAAAGCGGTGGCCTGCTCGATCAACACGTGCGCGCGCCGCACATCGTGCTCGTCGGCCTCGCTGCGGATGGTGACGTCGATGAGCTGGCGTAGCGACTCGGTCAACGGCCGGAAAGCCTGCTCACAGCGTTGCGCGTGCTCCGGGGTGAGGTGCTGATTCACGGCTGCACCTGCCCGGCCATGTCGAGGGCCGCGAGATGGCTGAACAACATCGACGCACCGATCGGGTTGCCGCCGCCGGGGTAGGTGGTTCCGCTGACCGCCGCCATGGTGTTGCCGGCTGCGTATAGCCCGGGCAGTATGGTGCCGTCGGCGGTCAGCACCCGACCGCACACGTCGGTGCGCAACCCGCCCTTGGTGCCCAGATCCGAAAGACCGAACGCGGCTGCGTGATACGGCGGCGTGTCGATCGGCACCAGGGGAGACTCACCGTTGGTGAATACGCGATCGTAGGCCTCGTCGCCTCGCCCGAAGTCCTCGTCGATTCCGGCCGCCGCCAACTTGTTGAACCGCTCGATGCTGGCGCTCAGATTCTGTCGCGGGACACCGATGGCGTCGGCGAGGTCCTCGATCGTCTCCGCGGTGCGCCAAAGGCCAGCGGCGCGGTATTGCTCCGGCTCGACCATCGAGACGTTGGTGGCACCCACCGGCGGAACTTCGCCGGCCCGGCTGTCGTAGATCATCCAGAACGGCAATGTCGTTTCACCACACTCCAATTGACGCAAGACCTCGCGGCCGATCCGGTCGTAGGGCGCCGACTCGTTCACGAAGCGCCGCCCGTCCTGGTTGACGAAGATGCCGCCGGTGAACCACAACGCGAACGCCGACCGTCCGTCTGGATGCGTCATGCCGGGGGACCACCAGGCCTGATCCATCAGGTCGGTGTCGGCGCCCACCGCGATGGCCGCCCGATGGGCCGCTCCGGTGCTGCCGGGCCCGCCCATGGTGTCGTTGGCAGCACCGGGCACACCGTACTGTTCCCGCATCGCGGCGTTCTGTTCGAAACCGCCGGCCGCCAGCAGCACCCCGCGCCGGGCCTGTACCCGCACCGGTGCGCCATCCTGCTCAACGACGGCCCCGATCACCACACCGTCCTCGAGGATCAGCTCGGTCAGTGGGGCGTTGCGCCAACAGCAGACGTTCGGCAGCTTGTCCAGGGCGGCGAGGAAGCGGCCGATCAAGGCGCGCCCGCCGATCAGCAGCTCAGGGGCCGGAGCACCGAGGCGTTCGGTGTCCAGCGGTCCGCGCACCGACCCGGCGTACTGGCCGAGTTCACGATCCGCCACCGGCACCGGGACGGTGTGCCGATAACCGTCAGTGCGCGCTGCAGGGGCTTTGCCGTAGTAGTCCGGCCAGGGCAGCACCATGAACTCGAAGGCGGGGTCGGCCTCCAGGTATTCGATCAGCGCGGCGCCCCCGCGCACGTAGGTTTCCTGCAGGTCGCGGGGCGTTCGGTCGCCGACCACGGCGTGAAAATAGGTCAGCGCGTCCTCGATGGTGTCGTCGGCGCCGGCGCGCTGCAGGACCGGATTGCACGGATACCACATTCCGCCGCCGCCGGAGAATGCGGTGGTGCCGCCGAACAGGTCGGTGGCCTCGACCAGCAGCACAGAAAGACCTTCACGTGCTGCCGTGTACGCACCGGCGATGCCACCGCCGGATCCGACGACGAGCACGTCGACGTCCACGTCGAAATCGGCCATGGGCCCGCCCTTCCTCGATGCACCGGCATGCGGATGTCGTGGTAACTGTCGCGTCCGCGAGTTCTTCAGGCAATGCGACTTCCCGGTCAGCGGTAGCGGGGCGCCGCGGCCGCGTGCCTCGGTTGCTAGCCTTGGCCGGTGACGGAAGCGGCCGACGGGGCACCTGAATCAGTGAGCGTATCGCCCACCGGTTGGGCGTTGCTGGGGATGCTTTCCGGTGAGGATGAGCTTTCCGGGTACGACATCAAGAAATGGTTCAACTGGACGGTTCGGTTCTTCTACTCCAGCCCCGCATACAGCCAGATCTACTCCGAACTCAAGCGGCTGGAACAACAGAGCCTGGTCAGTTCGCGGGTCGACAGCGGCGTCCGGAACCGCCGGATGTACAAGATCACCAAGACGGGCCTGGCGGCCGTCACCCGCTGGGTCAACGAAGACACGGTGGAACCTCCCACCCTCAAACACAATCCGTTGCTGCGGGTCATGCTCGGTCATTTGTTGAAGCCCGGTCGGCTGCGTGAAGTGCTCACCGAGCACGCCGACTACGCCGAGCAGATGCATCAGACCGCGGCAAGCGAGGCGCGCGCGGCCGGTGCGGAACCCGCCTGGTCCTATGCCCGGCTCGCGCTGCGCTGGTCCGAGCAGTATTACGCCGCCGAACGTGAACTCGCGCTGCAAATGATCAAGGACCTCGACGAGGTCGATGAGGCGTTCGCGCAGGGCGGCCAGAAGTTCCCGGTCCGCGAGTACTGGTATGAAATCGAGCGTCAGCGCATCGCCGCCGAGGACGACCAGGACTGACGGTTTGTCGGTCAGGTCGATGTCGGAGGGGTCAGCTCAGTCGAGTCGCCCGGCCGCATGGTGTGCGGCGATGTACCCGAACACCAAACCCTGGCCAATCGTGGCGCCCGCACCCGGATAGCTTGCCCCGAACGTGTTGGCGGCGGTGTTGCCGATCGCATACAGCCCGTCGATCACCGAGCCGTCCTCGCGCAGCACCCGGCCGCGGGTGTCGGCGCGTAATCCTCCGCACGTCCCAAGGTCGCTGAGCACGACCTTGACCGCGTAGAACGGTCCGGGGCCGAGCGCTCGCAGGTTGGGATTCGGGGTCACGGTGGGGTCGCCGTAATAGCGGTCATAAGCGCTGTCCCCGCGACCGAAGTCGGTGTCCACTCCGGTGTGCGCCAGTGCGTTGAAACGGTCCAACGTGGCCAGGAGAGTCGCCGGGTCGACGTCGATGGCGCGCGCCAGCGTGCCGAGATCGTCGGCGCGGTGCGCGATGCCGGCGTCGTACCAGGCCTGCGGAATCGGCATCCGCGGAAACAGTTCGGCGGCCAGGAGATAGTTGTTGCGGTACTGCTGATCGAAGAGCATCCACATTTCCTCGACCGGTTGGCCGGCCCGCTCCCGTTCGAGCAGCTGCTGGCCGAACGACATGTAGTCGATGGCCTCGTTGACGAAGCGTCGCCCGGACTGATCGACCAGCAGGCAGCCGGGAAGGGAACGTTCGGCCAGCATTACCGTCGGCTCTCCGCCGGGCAGTGGGGCGAACGCAGGGAACCACCACGCCTGCTCCATCAGGGCGGTGTCGGCGCCACAGCTGTCCTGGGCCACACGGATGGCGTCGCCGGTATTGCCCTCCGAGCCCAAACTCGCGTGCTCGCCGAGCCGTTCGGACTGGAACTTGTGGCGCCACCGCATCAGGTGGTCGAAACCGCCGGCTGCCAGCACCACGCCGCGGCGCGCGGTCACGGTGACCGCGGTTCCGTCGCGGTCCACCACGGCGCCGGTCACCCGGCCGTCCTCGACGACCAGATCGGTCATCGGCGCGTCGGTCCAGACCGGGATGCCGGCGCGTAGCACCCCGGTGAACATCCCAGCGGCCAAGGCCTGTCCGCCGGCGGCGTAGCGGCGCCGCAGCGCCAGCCCGCCGATGCCCTGGAAGGCGCGGAGCAGGATGCGCGGTACAGCCTTGCGCGGCGTGCGGGCCATCAGGTTGAGCCAGCGGTAGTCGGCGCCGGTCACCGGCATCGGGAAGGAGGACTTCATCACACCGGGCCGCAGCCGGGCCAACTCCGGGCCCAGGCGAGCGGTGTTGAACGGCCGGCATTCGCAGGTGCGCCCCAATGCGCTGCCGCCCGGCAATTCCGGGTGGTAGTCCGAATAGTCCTTGGCCCAGAAGAATTTCATCGGGGTGGTGCGGCGCAGCATGCCGATCGTGGCTGCACCGTAGTCGAGAAAGGCGTGTGCCCGATCATGCGGGGCGCTGTCGCCGACGACGGCATCGAGGTAAGTGCGTCCGGCCTCCGACGTATCGCCGGCTTCTGCTTCGGCCAGGATCGGATTGGCCGGCATCCAGAAGGCGCCACCGGAGCGAGCGGTCGATCCGCCGACGTAGGAGGTCTTCTCCACGATCAAGGTCGACAGTCCCAACTCGTGAGCGGCCAGGGCCGCGGCCATTCCGGTGCCGGAACCAATGACGAGGAGATCGACGGTGATGTTCTGCAGATCGGTCACCAGACGATTCTCAGCGGGATCGCGCTGCGATTCAGCAGTGCGGCCCGGTCAGTGGAACACCACGCCGATCGGTGACTCTTGCGGTGTTACAACGAGTCTGCCCGTGCAACACATCGAACAGCGAGGATGACCGAAATGACATCGTTGCAGCCCGGCGACGTCGACGAGGTTCGTCAGATCGAGGCTCAGGCCGCACCGACCCGATTTGCGCGAGGTTGGCACTGTCTGGGCCTGACCCGTGATCTCGGCGACGGAAAACCGCACGCGATCAACGCGTTCGGCGGCAAGTTGGTGGTCTTCCGCACCGAGGACGGCAAGATCAACGTGCTCGACTCCTACTGCCGGCACATGGGCGGCGACCTGTCCGACGGCGAGGTCAAGGGCAATGAGATCGCCTGCCCGTTCCACGACTGGCGCTGGGGCGGCGATGGCCGTTGCAAGAAGATCCCGTACAGCCGCCGGGTGCCCAAGCTGGCCCGCACGGCCACCTGGCCCACCTTGGAGCAGGACGGCATGCTGTTCGTCTGGCACGACCCGGAGAAGAAGGCGCCACCGGCCGACGTAACCATCCCGGCCATCGAGGGTGTCGGTACCGACAAGTGGACCGACTGGCATTGGTACACCACGGTGGTGCACACCAACTGTCGCGAGATCATCGACAACATCGTCGACATGGCGCACTTCTTCTACATTCACGGTGGACTGCCGACCGGTTTCAAGAATGTCTTCGAAGGCCACGTTGCAACCCAGTTCTACCGGAGCGAAGCCCGGCCGGACCTGGGCTCCGGGGAGGGCGCCGAGATCCTCGGGACCACCTCGGTGGCCTCGTATTACGGGCCGTCGTTCATGATCGACGATTTGACCTACCACTATCCGCATGGCGACCAGCGCACCGTGCTGTTGAACTGCCACTATCCGATCGATGCGAATTCCTTTGTGCTGCAGTACGGCATCACGGTGGAGAAGTCGGAGGCGGTGCCCGAGGACCTGGCCATCCAGATGGCGGTCGCGCTCGGCGACTTCGTCAAGATGGGCTTCGAGCAGGACGTGGCCATCTGGAAGCGCAAGGCGCGCATCGACAATCCGTTGCTGTGTGAAGAGGACGGACCGGTCTACCAGGTGCGCCGCTGGTACGAGCAGTTCTACGTCGACGTCGCCGACGTGACACCTGACATGGTCGATCGGTTCGAGTTCGAGATCGACACCACCCGGCCTCGCGAAGCCTGGCTGAAAGAGGTCGAGGAGAATCTTGCAGCGGGCCGGCTACCGAGGCTGGTCGGCGTGAACAAATGACGGTGCGGCCCGACAATCGGCTCAGTGATGCACCGATGCTGCCGGTGACCTGCGGTTCCTGCGGGGCTACGGTGCTGGCCCGCAAGAGCAGTTGGGAGCAGACCAGCGTGCAGTGGGACGCCGCGGCGAGGCAGCGTTGCCGGCGTCTGCGATCGGCTGATGCCGACGGGCGGGCCGTCGTGACAGAGCAGTTCTTCGGGCTGTGTCCGCAACTGCGCGAATCCATCGAAGTGGCAGTGCGTCAGGGGACCTTGCGAGTCCTCGACCAGGCGTAGCCGAGTCTGACTGCCAAAGGGAAGCCACGAGAGGCGCTTTGGCACTGGTCGCGCCCCGGCGCACCACGCGCCTGATCGCCAAACAGATCAAATCCGTTCGCTGAGACGAAGACCCGCCGCGAAAACAGGTTTCACGGCGGGTCTCAGCGTTTGATCGGACGTTGGTCAGGCGAGTTGGAACGCGCTCAGCGGAGCTTCCTCCGGATAGCTCGCCGGACCACCCAGGTCATAGGCGGCATTGAGCGCGCCGATGAACTCCGGATCATGCAGAGGTGCGCTCGGGATGTCGAGTTTGACGCCCCTCTTGGCCAGATCGTCGACCATCATGTCGATCGCCTTGTCGATGGTCAGATCGTCGGAATGATCCATGTTCTTCTTCAGCTCGTCGTAGTCGGAGAAGACTTCAGCCGACCAGTGCACCAGGAACCGAAGTTCGTCGGTGTGATGACGGGCGATGACGTCGTCGCCGTTGCGCAGCACCCAGTGGTCATTGGAGCCCGGATCGCCGGCGAACACGGTGTCGAACGACAGCCCAGCCGGAACCTGTTGTTCCAGCGGCCCATTCGCCTCGCCGCGATGCACTAACATCTCGTTCTGCACCACCACACCGCGGTTGTAGACCGGCGGCAGCACCCGCTTGGGCGCCTTGAGCGGGCCGTCCGGCCAGTAGGTGAATCCACTGCTCTGATCGAGCGAGAACCAGGTGATCACCTGCGCCATCTTGATCAGGTAATCGGCGAACAACCCCGACTTGCCCATCACGCTGACCAGCCAGGTCGGCGCGTTCTCATACCGAACACCGCGGAAGCTGGGTGAATCCAGATGGCCGGGATCGCGGTTGCAGCACGGGCCGTTGATGTTGAACAACATCATCTGCGGTTTGGCGTACTGCGCACCCCAATAGGACTTCGCCTCGGCCAGGAACCGCTCGTTGTAGAAGCAGTCGTGCAGCTCCGGGTAGAGCACGGTGCCGTGGTTGGCCAGATGCCCGCGGAAGGTCGGTGTCAAGAACAGGTCGAGCGACGGTGTGAAGCCCTCCGGGAATGCGCCGCTCATGGTGGCCATCAGTTCCTCGGGGGAGGCGAAGTGCTGGGCGATGATCAGCGTCCACGGCCCATGCTTGCGTACCACGTCCAGCAGGCGGTCCCGTTGGTCATCGGTGTAGACGTCGGTGATCTCGCGCGGTGGTGAGACGGGACGGAGGATGTCGGAAAGCTCCATCCTGCGCTGGTCGGTGAGCGTCACGAGGGACTCCTTCGTTGTGTGCCGGCGCGGCTGCACGCCTTGATGTCTTCGATTTTGGGTGTCCGAACCGGGGCGGGGAGCGGAGGTGTCCAGCCATCGGGAAGTTGATCCAGATAGGTTTGCTCGGCCGGCCTGGAACGGCAAGTGTCAGAACGGCAATGGGTGGGCGAATTTGGCCCGCAGCAGTGCCCCGATCTCGGCCATCGCCAGCCGTCCACGGGCCGTGGCTTCGGAGCGCATCAGGAAGCCGTGGTAGATGCCGGGATAGCGGGTGAGTGTGGTCTGCACCCCTGCGTCGCGCAACCGGGCGGCATAGCGTTCGCCCCAGTCGTGGATGGGGTCCAGTTCGGCGGTCGCCACGATGGCCTGCGGTAAGCCGCTCAGGTCGTCGGCGTACGCGGGCACCCGCCGGATGTCGTGCGCCGTGCCGGCGCCGCGATCGGCGAGTTCATGCATGTAGACGATGTCGTCATGCAGCAGCATCGGCGCATCAGCCAGCTCGAGTACGGACTTGGCCGCCATGTCGCGGTCAAGTCCCGGGTACATCAGGACCTGGGCGAACAGCGACGGACCGCCTTGGTCGCGCGCGAACAGTGCCACGGCAGCAGCTGTCGCACCGCCTGCGCTGTCACCGGCCACCACGATCTTGCCGGCGTCCCAGCCGTTCTGATCCGCATTGGCGGCAACCCAATTCGTCACCGCCCAGGCGTCCTCGAACTGGGCCGGCGGGGGGTGCTCGGGTGCCAGTCGGTACCCGACGCCGACGACCACGGCGCCACTGGCTGCCGCCAGCGCGCGAGCCAGCGGTTCGAAGGACCGATTGGTGCCCATCACCAAACCCCCGCCGTGCAGATGCACGATCACCGGCGCCGGTGCGCCAGTGCCGTCGGGACGGTAGATGCGAAGCGGGATGGGACCGCCCGGTCCGGGCACTTCCGTGTCGGAGATGTCGGCCATTGATGGCATGTCGTCGGGCAGGGGAGCGGCTTCCAGGGTCTCGCGTACCTGTTGCAGCCCACGCTGCCGCATCGGGATCGGGGTGCCGAAAGCCGCTACCCGGGCCGCGGCGTCCGGGTCGAGCCTCGCGTGATGTGGCCCAGTCATCAAGCCCTGCTCACGGCTTGGCGGTATCGAAGCGTGACTCGGTGCGCAGCTGCGGTGGCACCAGGGTGCTCAGCACCTGCGCCCGATCGGCCATCGCCGAGCGGACCGTGTCGGGTTGGGTCAGCAGATAGAAATCGCCACGGGCTGCCTGGTCGAACACCACCTCGGCGGCCTGCATCGGGTCCATCGCCCGGGCCTTGACGTCGAACATCGCTTGGCGTTGAGATTCGGCTGCGTCGACATCGGCGCCGTCCGAGCCGGTTTCGACTCCGCCGGCGGCTTCGAAGATGTTGGATTTGACCGCCCCGGGGAGCACCGCTTGAACGTGAACGTGATGGTCGTGGCCGGCCAATTGCACTTCGAGGCGCAGACATTCGGTGAGCGCCAGGACCGCGTGCTTGCTGATGATGTAGGGCGCCTGCAGCGGAACCGTCGCCACACCGCCGATCGATGACAGGTTCCACACCCAGGACTGGGCCGGTTCGGCCAGCATCTTGGGCAGGAACGCCCGGACACCGTGAAACACCCCGCTGACGTTGATGTCCAGCACACGATTCCAGTTGGGTACCGGGGTGTCCCACAGATAGCCGAACTGCTCGACGCCCGCGTTGTTCACCAGTAAGCGAACGGGGCCGACGTCCCGATAGGTACGCTCGGCCAGCTCGGCTACCGCGTCGGGATCACGCACGTCGCAGACTACGTCGACGGCGTTGCCGCCGTCGGCTACCAACTCCTCGCGCAGCGCCGCGATGGCGGCCGCGTCCACGTCGGCGAGAACCAACGACATCCCCAGCTGGTGAGCATGCCGAGCCAGCCCGGCGCCGATGCCGGCGCCGGCGCCGGTGATGACCGCAACGCCGCCACCGAAAACCTCACGCGCGCCTGACATGTGCGGCTAGGCGTTCGCCGGGGCGTTCTCGGCCCCGGGCAGACCTTCGCCGGACAGCGGTTCGGAGTTCTTGGCGTCCAGGATCACCGCCAGCTTGGTGAATTCGAAACCGCTGGGGCTGCCGGTCGACCGCCGCACACCGACCTCGGCCACCCCGCTGGACACCGCGAAGGGTACGAAGTTCGTGATCTGGTTGACGAAGATGTAGAACCGCGCAGTGGTGACGTCCCCGTCGCTGCCGGTGACATGCAGATTGGTGGTGTGATGCCGCAGCGGATAAGGGCTGGCCTGGCGGTGCTCGGTGAGCCACGGCATGATCTCGTCCTTGCCGGACAAGTCGGCGGTCAACGCCTCCTCGAACGGGCAGTCGCCGAACTCGCTGCGGCTCAGATAGACCGCGTCGGGCGCGAAAGCCGCTGCGAGGTCGTCGTAGTGGGCCTGGTCGTAGTGGTACCAAAACTCGCCGATGAAGTTCTGCAGTTCGGTCAACGCGATGGTGGCCTCGGTGCTCACGAAATGTCTCCCGGTCTCGATCAGGTAAATCCGGACGAAGGTTCAACTGAGTCAACCGGTGCCCGAGCTTCGGCGGTACCGGCGTTGACCGGTCAGTGGAACAACGCCGCAGACCTCAACCGGTGATCAGCGGCCACAGCCCGGCGGCGCCGGCGGTCGCCGCCGCGTGGGTGACCTGAGCGTCCCAATGGTGCACCGAACCGTACTCGGAACGCCAGGCCAGAGCTGCGCGGGTGTGTTCGCCGAGTCGGTGTTCGAGCGTCGTCCCGATTGCGCCCACCGCCTGATGGGCGTTTCGGACCGTGACCGACGTCGCGTGCCCAGCGCATGACCGTGCCACCGCGATCAAGAAGTCCAAGTTGGGTGCCGTCCACCCACTGCTGGTGGCGGCCGCCACGGCGGTCTCGGTGGTGGCCCGGGCCAGCGCGGCTTCGGCGGCAACGTCGGCGATCAGGTGCTGGATCGCCTGGAACTTCGACAACGCACGGCCGAACTGCAATCGGGTCGTGGTGTGCTGCACGGTCAGGTCCAAGATGGTGTCCAGCGCCGCGCAGACCTGGATCGCCCGTAGCAGGGCGGCCTTGCGGTGCAGTTGTACCAGCAGACCGCCGCCCAGCGGACGGCCGGCCAGCGTCGAGACATCGGCGATGACGGTGTCCCGGGGTTCCCCGATCAGATTGGCGCCGGGGACTATTCGCAGTTCCGGGCGGAGCACGTCGGCGAACCGGATGCCGTCGCCGTCGTCCCACACCACAACGATGCGGTCGGCGCTGTCGGCCCACGGCACCGCCGCGGCGGTGCCGGCTTCGTCGAGCAGACATACCGTGCGTACCGCCGGGTCGACCGGGGCGCCTGCAGCTTCCAACAACCAACACGCCAAGAGGTCGTGTTCGGCCAACGGCGTCCGCACCCCGTGGCGCACTGCCGCGGCGGCCAACTCGGCCGCTTCGGGCCACCCGGCGCCGCTGCCGCCGGCGTGTTCGGCACCGGTCAGCCGCACCAGGCCCAACTCGCCGAGGGCGGACCACAACTCGGGATCCCGGGCGACCGGTGCGGTGCCGGCCCGGGCCTTGCGATAGCTGCCGAACACCGAATCGAACATGGCGACCAAGTCCCGGTCGACGGCCACAGGACTGGACACGTTGCAGGCCGTCATCGCAATCCCAATCCGCGTGCGATCACGCCGCGCAGCACCTCGTTGGTGCCACCGCGCAGCGTGAAACCCGGGCGTTGGTCCACCGCTGCCGCAACGAGTTCCCGGAACCGATCCGTCACCACGGGGTCATCACCGATGTGCCGGTCGGCGAAGTCGGCGATGTCGCCCTCGGTGCTGGTGCCGAGTACTTTGACGACTGCGGCCGGGACATCGGCCGACTCGTGTCGCTGCAAGGCGCCGGCGACCGCGGTCGACATCTGGTGTAGGCCAGCCACTCTGGCGACCAAGCGGCCGAGTACGACATCGTGCGGAAGCTGATTATCGGCCATGGCTTCGGCGGATTCCGACAACAGCACGAAGGTGGACAGCAGCCGTTCCGGTCCGCTGCGCTCGAAACCGAGTTCGGAGGTGACCTGACGCCAACCGTCGCCGATCGCACCGAACACCATGTCGTCGGGCACGAACGTGTCGTCGAGGATCACTTCGTTGAAGTGGTGCCCACCGTTCATCGAAATGATTGGCCGCACTTCGACGCCCGGGGCGTCGAACCGCACGAGGAACTGACTCAAACCGGCATGACGATGTGCTGGGTCCAACGGGGAGGTCCTGGCCAGCACGATGAAGGCATGCGCGCGGTGAGCGCCGGAGGTCCACACTTTGGTTCCGCGGATCCGCCAACCCCCGTCGGTCTGCTCGGCCCGGGTACGCACGCCGGCCAGATCCGAGCCGGCATCCGGTTCACTCATCCCGATTCCGAAGAAACAGTCGCCCGCGGTGATTTTGGGCAAGAATTCCTGCTTCTGCGCCTCGGTCCCGTACTTGAGCAGCGAGGGAACGATCTGCCGGTCAGCGATCCAATGGGCTGCTACCGGCGCGCCGGCGGCCAGCAGTTCCTCGGTGACCACGAACCGCTCCTGAAATGTGCGGCCGTGCCCGCCGTACTCCTTCGGCACCGTCATACCGAGCCAGCCGCGCGTGGCCAGCGCCTTGGTGAAAGCCTGGTCCCAGCCGCACAGCCAGGCGTCCACAGACGGAGTGAAGGTCCCGGCAGCCAGTTGCGCGGCAAGGAAATCACGGACTTCGGCGCGCAATGCGGCCGTGCCGGGCGGTTCCGGGCTGGCCGGCGGAACCAGTCGGGGTAGGGCCATCAGGTGCTCCGCCATCGAGCGATGCGCCGTTCGTGTTCGGGGTCGCGGTGCGCCAGCGGTTGCATGGCTGCGGCCATGCCCAGCGTGGATTCCAGCCCACCGGTACGCGATTCCTGCAGCAGGCGTTTGGCCATCCGCAGCGTGTGCGCGGGGTTTTTGGCGATCCGGGCGGCCAATTCGCCGGCCGCGCTGAGCAACTCCTGGTGCGGAACCACCCGACTGACCAAACCCCATTCGAGGGCCGTGGCGGCGTCGATGCGGTCCCCGGTCAGGGTCATCTCGGCCGCGCGTTCGTACCCGATGGCGCGCTGCAAAAACCAGGTGCCGCCGTCGCCAGGCACGATCCCGATCTGCACGAAACTCTCGGCGAACGAGGCCAGCTCGGATGCCACCCGGAGATCACACATCGCGGCCAGGTCGCACCCGGCGCCAATCGCCGGGCCGTTGACCGCAGCAATGATCGGCACCTCCAGCCGCGCCAAGGCCCGGGGGATGCGCTGGATTCCGTCCACGTAGGCGAAACGTTGAGCCATCGAGTCCAACCCAAACATGCCTCGGCGGTCGGCCATTTCCTTGACGTTGCCGCCGGCCGAGAAGATCTTGCCGGTGCCGGTCAGGATCACCGCGCGAACAGCGAGATCGGCATTGGCCGCATCGACCGCCTGCTCGAAGGCGTGGATGAATTCCGTTCCGCTGATCGCGTTTCCGGCGTGCGGCAGGTCGATGGTCCAGGTCTGGATGGCGTCCTCGGTGCTGACGCCCAAGGGTGTGACGGGCGCGCTCATGCCGGCATCTGCATTGACTTGACCTGTAGGTACTCCTCGAATCCGAAGCGTCCGAGCTCGCGGCCGAAACCCGACTTCTTGTACCCGCCGAACGGTGCCGCCGGGTTGTACTTGCCGCCGTTGATGTCCAACTGGCCGGCTTGCACCTGCCGTGCGAACTCGACCGCGGTGTCGTCGTCGGCGGCCCATACCGCCCCGGACAATCCGTAGCGGGTGCCGTTGGCGAACTCCAGCGCTTCGTCGGTGTCGCGGAACGGGATCACCGCCAGCACCGGACCGAACACTTCCTCCTGCCCCAACTCAGAGGCCGGGTCGACGTCGGTGAACACCGTCGGCGCGACGAAATATCCGACGTCGGTGATCTTTTCGGCGCCACCGGTCAGCAGCCGGGCGCCGTCGCGCTGCGCTCGTTCGATGAATCCGCGCACGCTGTGGTATTGACTGGCCGAGGCCGACGGGCCGATCCGGGTGGCCGGATCCCAGGGGTCGCCGACGGTGTACCTGGCCACCGCGGACTCGATCAGGTCCAGTGCTTCGGCGTAGCGGCTGTGCGGGACTAGCATGCGGGTCCAGGCCATGCAGGTTTGACCGCCGTTGAGGAACGCGTTGCCGACACCGGTCTTGACCGCGGTCCCCAGATCGGCGCCGTCGAGGATCACGTTGGCCGACTTCCCGCCGAGCTCGAGGGCGACCTTTTTGATCGTGTTGCCGGCCAGTTCGCCGACCCGGCTGCCGACCCCGGTGGAACCGGTGAAGGAGACGAAGTCGACGTCGGGGTGCGCCGACATGCGTTCGCCGATCACCGAGCCGGGTCCAGACACCAGGTTGACCACGCCGGGTGGCAGTCCGGCGTCCGCAACGGCTTCGACGAACTCGAACACCGACAGCGGCGCCTCGTTGCTCGGTTTGAGCACCACCGTGCAACCGGCGGCGATGGCCGGTAGCACCTTGGCGACCACCTGGTACAGCGGGTAGTTCCACGGGGTGATCGCCGCGACCACGCCGTAGGGTTCGCGCAGCACCAGCGAGTTGCCGATCCGTTCTTCGAACTCGAAACCGGCCAGCGCATCGGCGAACCCGCGCGCCACCGCCAGCGGCACCTGCGTTTGCACCGACTGCGCGATCCGGATCGGTGCGCCCATTTCGCTGGTGATGGTTTCGGCGATGTCGGGCAGACGCTTCTCCATCGCGGTGATCACCGCATCGAGGCGCAGGCGCCGTTCCTCGACGCTGATCAGCGGGTCGAAGGCCCGGCGAGCGGCCGCCACCGCGGCGTCGACGTCGGCTTCGGTGCCGCGCGGGACGGCGCCGATGACCTGTTCGGTGGCCGGGTTGATCACCTCGATGACCTCGGTGCTCGACGGGGTGGTCCACTGACCGTCGAGGTACAACTGGGTGCGGGTGTAGTCATGGTTGCTCACAGGGTGACTCCGAATCTCAGGGCACGATGGCGGCGCGGACGTCGCGCTTGTCCTCGGCGGCCGCGAAGGCCTCATTGATCTCGTCGAGCGAATACGTGGCTGCGGCAAGGCGATCCAGCGGCAATTTGTGCTGGTGCTGCTCCAGGAACGCCAGTGCGCGGGACAGCACCGCTGGGTCGTAGAGCGATACCCCGACCATCATCTTGTTGGCGAAGACGAACCGGGACGGATCGAATTCGAAGGTCTTGCCGATGTTGATGTTGCCGATCTCGACGTAGCGGCCGAACTGGCCGAGCAGCTTGAGTCCTTCGTCGATCGCCGCCGGATGTCCGACCACCTCGACCACCACGTCCGCGCCGTGCCCGTCGGTGAGCGAGCGGACCAGTTTGACCCGATCCCGTTCGGTGGTGGTGGTGATGTCGATGACGGCGTCGGCGCCGAACGCGGTGGCCAGCTCCATACGCTCCGTAATACCGTCGATGGCAATGACTTTCGCCGCTCCGCGAGCTTTGGCCACCGCGATGGCGTAGAGCCCCAGCGCGCCGGCACCCTGGACCACGACGTACTCGCCCAGTTGCTGGTCAACCCGTTCCAATCCGTACATCACCTGGGACAGCGCGCAATTGGCTCCGGCCGCGATCTCGTCGGACACGGTGTCGGGGACGGTGTAGACCACGGCGCCGGCCGGCAGCACGAAGTAGTCGGCGTAGCCGCCGACGAAGTACGGGGTCTCGTCGGCTCGTCCCAGCATCGCCATGGAAAGGTTCAGGCAGGCGTTGCGGCGGCCGGCCAGGCAGTTTCGGCAGGTGTGGCAGCAGAAGAAGTACGGGAAGACCACCCGGGTCCCGGCGCTCAACGCCCGGCCGTCGGAATCGGCGGACACCCCTGCGCCCAGCGCGGCCACCACGCCGACCATCTCGTGGCCCAACACGGTGGGCAGTTGTCCACCGAGGCCGCGGGTGGCGAAGGTGCCATGCCAGGCGTGCACGTCTGAGCCGCAGATGTTCGCTCGGCTGACCTTGACCAGGATTTCGCCCGGGCCGATGTCACCCAGGGTGACGGTTTCGATCACGAACGGTTTACCCGGCTCGTCGAATCGGGCGATCCGGCCCTGGAACGGCGGATGGCTCACTGTGGAGATCCCTTCGTTGATGGGCGGTTCGGCGTCGGGCGGTCAAGTCGTCGGCGCGCGCCGCGGGTGACTGCGGGCACGCTAACGTCGGCATGGTGCACTTGGGTCGGGCACTTCCCGCCCAGCGGGCAACCCGGGCAGGCGATTTCGGTGCGCTAGGGGGCGCTCAGCGCCCCCAGACGCACCGAAATCACGGGGTGAACTGGTCGCGCAACAGTCGTTTGAGCAGCTTGCCGCTGGGATTCTTGGGCAACGCTTCGACGAAGAAGATCTGCTTGGGCGTCTTGAAGCCGGCCAGCTGGGTGCGGCAGTGCTCCAGCAGTTCCGACTCGGTCAGTTGGCTGCCGGACCGGGTCACCACCGCGGCCGACACCGCCTCCACCCACACCGGGTGCGGGAGTGCGAACACCGCGACCTCCTCGACACCGGGATGGCGGTAGATGACTTCTTCGACTTCGCGGCTGGCGACGTTCTCGCCGCCGGTCTTGATCATGTCCTTCTTGCGGTCCACCACGTGCAGCAGGCCGTGCTCGTCGTAGTAACCGAGGTCGCCGGAGTGGAACCAGCCACCCCGAAACGCCTCAGCCGTCTTGGCCTGGTCGTCGAGGTAGCCGAGCATCAGATGTGGGCTGCGGTGTGCGATCTCACCGACCACACCGGTGGCCAGTTCGGCTCCGTCGTCGTCGAGGATCGCGGTTTCGACGTTCACCACCGGTCGTCCCGCCGCTCCGGCGTGCGTGTCCTGCTCGGCGGGCCCCAGAGCGGAGGCCAGCGGCGCCATCTCGGTTTGGCCGTAGAAATTCCACAGCCGCAGGTTGGGCAGGCGTTCACGCAACTCGGCCAGGATCTCGGTGGGCATGGCGGATGCCCCGTAGTACCCCTTGCGCAGGCTGGACAGGTCGACTTGGTCGAAAGCGGGTGAGCGCAGGAGCGAGATCCACACGGTGGGCGGTGCGAAATAGTTGGTGGCCGAGTGTTCTTCGATCGCCTTCAGTACCAACTCGGGGTCGGGTCGGGGCACGATGATGCTGGTCGCCCCGAGATAGACGTCGGTGATCAGGAAGTTGTCGAGTTGGGCGCAGTGGTAGAGCGGCAACGAGTGGATCTCGATGTCGGTGCTCTGCATCGAACCGGCGATGATGGTGCTCACGTAGTTGCCCATCAAGCTGCGCGACGAGTGCATCGCACCCTTGGGGTGTGACTCGGTGCCGCTGGTGTACATCAGCCGGATCAGCTGATCGTCGGCCACCGTGGGGGACGGCGCCGGTGAGGTGGTCTGCAGCCACTGACCGAAATCGTCCCAGCCGGCGGGCGGCGTCTGATCGGCCGGCACCAAGGCGGCCGTGGTCCGCACCACCCCGGCCAGCTGCATCGCGGCCTCGGCGGTGGGCACCAGGTCTGCCTCGACCAGGAAGCCGCTGACCTGGCTGTGGCCCAGGATGAACGAGATCTCCTCGGCGGTCAGCATGAAGTTGATCGGCACCAGCACCACACCGGCGCGTGCGGTGGCGAACGCGAGAACGGCGTACTGCCAGCAGTTGTGGGCCAGCAACGCCACCCGGTCGCCGACCCGGAAACCGTTGTCGTGCAGGGCTGCTGCGGCGCGGTCGACCAGATGCTCGAACTCGGCGAACGTCAACCTCAGATCGCCGTCGATGATCGCGGTCTTGTCCGGGTACTTGCGTGCCGAGCGCCGGGGAATGTCACCGAGTGCGTGACTGCGCGTCGTGGCGAGCAGGGCTTCGAGGTCCTCCATGCTCGCACCCTAGGTCCGCTGATCGGGCGTCGGCCAACCTGCGTCCCGCTCAGTAGGCAAGGGCGGCTCGCGCCGGGGCCTGCCGACCCATACTCGGCGGGCGACCAAGGAGGTTCGATGACGACCGACGCGACGGTGGCCGCCGGCCAGGCCGGAGTGGACCCGGACGAACTGCGCGCCCGCCTGCGCCAAGCCGACGCCGGTGTGCTGGTGGCGGTGCTGGCGCAATTGACCGGTGACCCGGACGTGCCGCAGCGGTTCGGCCCTCACATCTCACATCTGCCGGACCCGCCAGAACAGGCCGGCGTCACCGATCCGGAAACCCTCGAAGTCTTGGTCGAAGCAGTCGCGCAGGCCCTGGACGCACCGCGGCCCGAAGGCGCGCTGCCGTTCGACGACGCCGCACTGTTCGGCCGTATCGCTCCGCTGGCGTTGGGTACGGACGTCGGCCCCGAGTATGTCGGTCTGCTGCTGGAACAGGGCGGCTTTCACCCGTCGCAGCCGGTGCTGGCCCGCGACGCGAAGTTGCCGGACGGGTTCAAGGTGGTGATCGTGGGCGCCGGCATCGCCGGTCTGGCGGCGGCGCTGGAGTGCGCGGCGGAGGGTATCGATTACGAAATCATCGACCGCAACGACGAAGTGGGCGGTACCTGGTACACCACGGTCTATCCGGGTATCGGCGTGGACACACCGTCGGCGTACTACTCCCTGTCCCGGGACATCAACGCTGAATGGTCGAGCTACTACCCGCAGGGTGACGAATACCAGAAGTATCTGCAACGGGTCGCGGACCAGAACGGGCTGCGGGAGCAGATCCGGTTCGGCACCGAAGTGCAGGCGCTGCGCTGGGATGAGCAACGCGAGCACTGGCAGGTCCACACTGTCGCCGCCGACGGCAGCACCGACGTCAGCTACGCCAACGTGGTGCTGCCGGCTGCGGGCTACCTGAATCGCCCGCGCTGGCCCGAATTGGCCGGCCGGGACACCTTCGCCGGGGTGAGCATCCACTCCGCGCAGTGGGATCCGCAGCTGGATCTGCGCGGTAAGAAGGTGGCGATCATCGGCGCCGGCTGCACGGCGGTGCAGATCGTGGACGCCTGCGTCGACGAGGTCGACCACCTCACGGTCTTTCAGCGCCAACCTCATTGGGTGGCGCCACGCAAACGCGCCAGCGACGACGTGCCCGAGCACCGGCGCTGGCTGAACAAGCATGTGCCGTTCTACGCGAACTGGAACCGGCTGAAGTCGTTCTGGGGAACCGCGGACAACAACCATCCGGTGATCGTGCGGGACCCGGAGTGGGCCGCCGAGCACCTGTCCATCTCACCGGCCAACGACGTGCTGCTGCAGATGTGTCTGACCTACATCGACGACGTGTTCGGTGCGGGATCGGAACTGGCCCGCAAGGTCACCCCGGACTTCGCGCCCTATGGCAAGCGGATCATTCGTGACCCAGGCGGCTACTACGCGGCCCTGGCCAAGCCGCACGTCGACGTCGAGGCCAGCGAGCCGGCTCGGGTCAACGAGCACGGCATCGTGACCCAGGACGGCCGGCAGATCGAGCTCGATGTCATCATCTATGCCACCGGATACCACCTGGATTTCCTGTCCACAGTGGACATCCGCGGCCGAAATGGGTTGCGGCTCAGCGAGGTGTGGGGCGACAGCCCCAGCGCCTACCGCGGCGGCATGGTGCCCGGTTTCCCGAACATGTTCATCTCGTCGGCGCCCAACTACAGTCCCGGCCACGGGGCGGGGCACAACTTCGGTGTCGAGGTGATGGTGCACTTCGTGATGGAATGCCTGCAGCTGATGGCCCAGCGCGGGGCCGCCACCATCGAGGTCACCCCGGAAGCGTTCGAGGGATACGTCCGGCGAATCGATGAGGCGATGGCCGAGACCGTGTGGTGTCACACCCCGACCGCGCACACGTACTACCGCTCGGGCGGCGGCCGCATCGTCACGGCGTTCCCGTTCAAGCTGATCGACGTCTGGCAGAGCCACCGCGTCCCGATCGAAACTGACCTGGTGCTGGCATGAGCGCCCTGTTGAGCGGCAAGACCGCGCTGGTCACCGGTAGTAGTCGCGGCATCGGCCGGGCGATCGCGCAGCGGCTGGCCGCAGCCGGGGCCACGGTCGCAGTGACCGCACGATCTTACGAACCGTCACCGTCCGAGCGTGCCGGCCAGACGACGGCGCTGCCGGGCACGATCGGCGAGACCATCGCGTTGATCGAGGCAGCCGGCGGCGAGGCCTTCGGGATCGCGGCCGACCTCGAGGATGGGAAGCAACGTGCGGCGCTGGTCGATCAGGTGGTCGAGCGCACCGGCCGAATCGACATCCTGGTGAACAACGCCGGCTACGCGGACTATTCGGTCATCGAGGATATGCCTCAGCAGACCTTCGACCGCACCGTCGAACACTATCTCCGAGCACCGTTCGTGCTGACCCAGAAAGCTGTCCCGCACATGCGCGGTCAGGGTGCGGGCTGGATCGTCAACATCGGGTCGGTGACCGGGCTGGCGCCGGTGCGGCCGTACCGCGAGTACAACAAAACCTCCGGCGACGTCATCTATGCCTCGATCAAAGCCGCCTTGCACCGCCTCACCCAGGGCGTCGCAGCAGAACTGCTCGATGCCAACATCGCGGTGAACGCCGTGGGCCCGTCGAGTGCAGTACGTACACCCGGGGCTGCCAGTTTGATCCCGGAAACCTTTCCCACCGAGCCGGTGGAGTATCTCGCCGAGACGGTGCTGGCGATGTGTCACAGGCCGGCCGCGGAGCGCACCGGGCTGGTGGCCTTCAGCTTGCATTACCCATGGTCACAACAACTTCCGGTGTACAGCTTGGATGGGCGCACCCAGTTGCCACCGCTGCAACCGCCGGCCACGGCGAATCCGAACATCCTGCCCGCCGGACTGTGACTGCCCCGGCGCCTGCTTGACCGCTCTTCCGTCTCCTACTCGCTCTGCGGGCCCGCAGAGCGGGTGAGAGATGGCAGAGCGATGATGGCTGGGCTGGTAGGGATTTCAGTCCAGCACGGTCCGCTCGCATTCACAGAAGCTGTGTGCGACCCGGTCGCGGATGATGACGTCGGTGGTCTCCGGATCGAACCACCGGTCCACCACTGCCCAGTGGATCGGGTGCGTCAGGTAGGGACCCATCAGCCCGTCGACGTCGGTGAACTCCTGCTCGAAGACATGCGTCCAGGCCGTGTCGCCAATCGGTTCGAGCACTCGGCTCAGTTGCCAGGCGACGATGCTGCGCACGTAGCGGGGCATGGACGCCAACTCCGCTTCGAACCGGGCGAGTTGCTCCGGTGGGGTATCCGGTTGCACGCGCAGCAACAAGGTTCGGTAGATCGTCCCGGTCGGACCGCCACGGGTCGGTGCACCGGAGTAGGTCGCCCCGTTGATCCGGGTGATCGCCGGATCATGCAGCGCCACATGCAGGTCGGGCTGCGCAGCCGACCAGTCGCGCTGATCGGCGAAGCGGAGGTGGACCAGCACATCCCCGCCGTTGCGGGAACCCGGGTCGGTGGCTGCGACGACCCATCGGCGGGCGGCGCTACCGGCGGCCGCGGCCCGGATGGAGGTGATGACCCGTTCGCGATCCTCGACGCCGACGTCGAGCAGGCGGGTGACGCTAAACATCGAGCGGCCCGGGTGACTCACACAGCGCGTCGACATCGTCGGCCGCAGCGCCCACCGATCGGGTGCGTTCGAGCAGTAACTCGTCGATGTCGGACCACCATCGTCCCAGCGTAGGATCCGGCCGTCCCTTCCAGGTCATCTGCCACCACGCCGAGGGACTGGGCAGCGACCAGGTGACAGTGACGGTGTTGGACTGGTCCTCGAACCAGATCGGCGGGCTGACCAACACACTGCATAACGTCATCCCGCGGCCCCGGGCGCCGGGTGCGTACTCGGCGAGGTAACGGTCGACGAACCGTCGGGCCTGCCCGGGCTTGGCCAGCACCCGATCGACGACGAACACCGCTCCGTCTGCCATACCGGCCACAGTAGGAATCCGTGCACCGGATGGGCAGTGCTGATCCCGACCACCGGGAAGGCACCGTTGACCAACGGCGCCGACAGGTAAACGGTTGGCTGATGAGCGATCTCAGCCCAGATCCCTTCGAGCCGGTGCAACTCGGTCCGGTGCAGCTGCGTAACCGGGTGGTCAAAGCCGCCACCTCGGAAGGCCGATCCCCGGAGGGTTTGGTCACCGATGACCTGATCGACTTCCACCGGCGGTTCGCCGTCGGGGGAGTCGGCATGACCACGGTGGCCTACTGCTGTGTGTCCCGGGAAGGCGCCAGTGCACCGGGACAGATCGTGATGGATACCAAAGCGCTGCCCGGCTTGCGCCGCCTGACCGACGTCGTCCACGACGCCGGCGCGGCCATCTCGGCTCAGCTCGGCCACGCCGGCGTGGTAGCACCGAAGGCCCTGACGGGTGTCACAGCGGTGGCTCCCAGCCGATTCGTCAACCCCACCTCGTTCGCCTACTGCCGGGAAATCCGTCGCGACGAGATCTACGCCGTGATCGATCAGTTCGGGGCCGCGGCACAGGTCGCGGTCGACGCCGGATTCGATGCGGTGGAGCTGCATTTCGGCCACCTGTACCTGCCGAGCTCGTTCCTGAGCCCGCTGATCAACCGGCGCAAGGACGAGTACGGCGGCGACATCGACAACCGCTCGCGGTTGGTACGGGAGATCGCGCAGCGCGTCCGCGACGTGGTGGGTCGCCGGATCGCGGTGATCGCCAAGCTGGACATGGACGACGGCCTGCCCGGCAGCATCTGGATCGACGAGGCGCTGCGCACGGCACAACTATTGGATGCCGACGCCACTCTGGATGCGCTGGAACTGACCCAGGGCTCCTCGGTGTACAAGCCGATGTTCCTGTTCCGCGGTGATGTTCCGGTGCGCGAGTTCGCCAAGGTGATGCCGTCGGCACTGCGGCCCGGGGTGCGGATCATGGGCAAGCGGGTGATGGGTAGCTACCCGTACCAAGACCTCTACATGCTGCCCGCGGCGCGCCAGTTCGTCCCGGTGATGCGCAACACCAAACTCATTCTGCTGGGCGGTATCACCAACCGTGCGCACCTGGAGACCGGCTTGGCCGAGGGATTCGATTTTCTGGCGATGGGGCGCGCGTTGCTGCGGGAACCGGACTTGGTGAACAAGATGATGGCCGACGGCACCGTGCAGAGCCGCTGCAACCACAACAACAAGTGCATGGTGACAGTCTTCGGCCGCACCCACTGTGTGCTTGACCCCGAGCAGCGCTACGGCCAAGCCGCACCGGTCATTACGGCCGCGGAGAGCGCTCCAGCAATTCCCTGAGCTCGGTGCAGGCCTCGGCCCGAGCGCGCCGGCAGATGTCGAAGGCCGGCATCGTCATGAAACCGTGCACACCACCTTCGAAGTAACGCTCGATCACCGGGACCCCGGCGCTGCGCAAGGCCGCGGCGTAGGCCAGGCCCTCGTCACGCAACGGGTCGTGGCCGGCCACCACCAGCACGGCCGGCGGCAGCCCGGCGAGGTCCGCGGCGTGCAGGGGTGAAGCGTACGGATGGGTCCGATCCGAGGTCGCTGGCACGTATTGGTCCCAGTACCACTGCAGTGCCGGGCGCGGGTTGTAGTAGCCGCGGCCGAACCGGTGGTACGAGTCGGTGGCGAAGTCGGCAGCGATCATCGGGTACAGCAGCAGCTGCCCGGCCAGCGGTGGGCCGCCGCGATCGCGCGCCATCAACGCGGTCACCGCCGCCAGGTTGCCGCCGGCACTGTCGCCACCCACCAGTAAGGCATTCGGGTCGGCGCCGAACTCATCGATGTGCTCGGCGGCCCAATCGGTCACCGCATACACGTCTTCGGCTGCTGCGGGCCAGCGGCCCTCCTCGGGTGCCCGCCGGTAGTGCACCGAAACCACCACGGCACCAAGTTGATTGGCGAAGTCACGGCACAGGCCGTCGTGGCTGTCCAGATCGCAGAACACCCATCCGCCGCCGTGCGCGTAGACCAGCGTCGGGACTGGGTGCTGGGCGGCGGCGTCGGGTCGGTAGACCCGGATCGGGACCGGCCCGTTGGGGCCGGCGACGACGTCGTCGTAAACGGCAGCGACCGGTTCCGGGTCGGTCGACGGCGTGAATCGGGAGGCGATGATCGCTCTGGCCTGCTCGCCGGTCATGGTGTGCACGGGCGGGAAGCCCGCGTCCAACGTCTCGATGATCGCGGCGATCTGCGGGTCCAGGCTCATGCCAGTTGCAGGCTCGCGCTGCGGGCCGCGGTGTGCGCGATCGGTCCGCCGCGCAACGGCCGCATCTGCTGCAGCGTGGGTGCCACTCGGACCGGACCGTCCTCCACGGCGCGCCAGATGGCCATCGCGGCCATCCGCAGCGGTGCGACCATCCGCTGGTCGAACAGCATCCGGTTCATCGGGCCGCAGACCGAGACCGCGGCGACGGCTTCGCCGGGGTCGCCGATCGGCACGGCGACACAGCCGAAGCCGGGCAGGGACTCCTCACGGTCGAAGGCGTGCCCGTGCGAGCGGACCTTCAACAACTCGCTGCGTAGCTGAGCATGGGTGGAGATGGAGTACTTGGTCTTTCGGGGCAGCAGATCGGCCTCCCACAACTCGATCTCGCTCTCCTCGGCGAACGCCAGCATGGCCTTACCGACGGCCGTACAGTGCGCGGGTGCGCGTCCGCCGACTCGGGTCGGGACCGCGGCGGCCAGCCGATTGCCGACCTTCTCCATGTACACCACGTCCGAGCCCTGCAGGACCGCCAGGTGCACGACGAGTCCGGTCGCTGCGTGCAGTTCGTGCAAGGTGGGGATGGCGGCCTTGTGCAACCGATCCTGGTGCACGGCCAACGATCCCAGCTCGACCAACCGCATTCCGAGTTCGTAGTCCCGGCCGTGGCGGCGCAACCAGCGCAACTGGACCAGACGCTCCAGCATCCGGTGCGCCGAAGAACGGGGCAGCCCGGTCCGCCGCACGATCTGAGCCAAGGTCAAACGCCCGGGTCCCTCGAAGGCATCGAGGACCAGGGACACCCGGTCGATGACGGCACTCGGCGTTTCCGGCGTCATCTTCTTGGCGACAGCCGCCGGCGTGGTGATGGTCGCGGTCATGGTTCCTCCGAACAGCCCTATGTGCCTATTAGGCATATTACTAACGCGCATATTTCTATCACACATATGTGCCTGCTGTCACACAATTGGCTGAACGCGTGCCGGAGCACAGGTGAGCTATCGCGGTGCAGGGGATTTGCCGCGGGATCGTCAGCGCAGCACTAGGAGCCGGCCGGACCCATCGGGGTCCAACCGGCTCGGTTGCCAGCTCGGGGTTGGCTGCCGATCCGCTGACATCGCAGATTGTGTGGGCGGACTCAGTGCCTGGCCCAGCCGTACCTTATTCCGTTCCGGATCAGGGGCGCATGGCGGCGGGAAGGTCGTCCACCCACTGGTGACCCCAGTAGCTGTCGGCGGTGATTTCCTCGGCGGTGTAATGGTTTTCGTCGACCTGCAGGCCCGCGGTACCGAACTCGATGTCCCAGTCGCCAGGTGCGCGCACATAGAACGACACCATTTTGTCGTTGGTGTGCCGCCCCAGGGTGGAGGACAGTTGGAAGCCGTCCTTGGCCACCCGGTCGAGCGCCTGACCGACCGCATCGAGGGTGTCTACTTCGACCATCAGGTGGATCAAGCCCGGATCGCGCAGGGTGCCGGCCGGGCACAGCGCCAAGCTGTGATGGCGCTCGTTGACGCCGAGGAAGCGCACCCGTACCGGACCGAACTCCGGCGGCACCGGCACCCGGAACGCGCCTCGGGACCGGAAACCGAGCACCTTGGTGTAGAAGTCGAACAGTCCGTTGACGTCGAGCGCCGGCAACACCACGTGGCCCAAGCCCTGCGAGCCGGTCACGAACGTCGCGCCGAACGGCGTGACGACCGGACTGTGATCGAGCACCGGGCCGTGGAACACCTCGATGGCCGTGCCGGCCGGGTCTTCGAAGGCGATGACTTCTTCGACGCGGCGCGCGTCGGCGTCGGCCAGAGACAGTTCCTGGTACTCGACGCCGGCGGCTTGCAGTGCCGCTTTGACCCGGTCCAGGGCCGCGCGGTCGCGTACTTCCCAGCCCACCGTGACGATCTTGTCGACGTCACCGGGGACCACGATGATGCGGGCAGTGCGCTCGTCCATCCGCAGGTACAGCGCATCCGGATCGGGTCCGCTGCCCTGAGCGAAACCCAGCACACCGAATGCGAAGTGGCGCCACTGGCCGATGTCACTGGCCTGCACCGTTACATAGCCCAGACTGCTGACCAGGGGAGTGTTCGTCACCGGTTTGCCCCCCGCTCAGATCATCGCCCGCAGCGGACCCTGCGGATCCACACCGAGTGAACTCAACGCCGAAGCGTGATAGACGGTGCCCGGGACGTGAATTGCATGCGCCTGCCCGACGTGCACATCGCGCCAGTACCGTTGCAGCGGTTTGTCCATCCGGGCGGCGTTGCCGCCGCAGCGGGCAAAGATCTCGTCAACCGCCGAGACCGCGCGCCACACCGCCCGCACCTGGGTGCGCCGGCCTGCGGCGCGGTCCTCGAAGCTGACCTCCTTGCCGGCGTCCACGATGTCGAAGATGCGGTCGGCATTGGCCAGCAGTTCCTGGCGAGCCGCGTTGATGTCGGCTGCGGCCTCACCGATGGCATACATGACGTAGGGATCGTCCTTGATCGCCACGCCGCTGGAGTTCACCCGTTGCCGTTGGTAATCGAGGGCAGCGGCCAGTGCGCCCTCGGCGATGCCGATTGTCGCCGAGCTGATTCCGAGTGGGAACATCGTCGACCACGGCATCAGGTACAGCGTCTCGGTCATCCCGGCTTCGCGCTGTGCGGTGCCGTCCATCACCTTCATGCCGTCCATGGTGCGGTAGGTAGGTACGAACGCATCCTTGATGACGATGTCCTTGGAGCCGGTGCCGCGCAGCCCGACGACGTCCCAGGAGTCCTCGATGATCTCGTAGTCCTTGCGCGGCAAGATCATGTGCAGCATCTGCGGTGGCATCAGCGGGGTGCCGTCGGCGTCGCCGACCATGGCGCCCAGAATGATCCAGTCGCAGTGATCGGTGCCGGAGCTGAACTGCCAGCGGCCGTTGAAGATGTAGCCGCCGTCGGTGGGCACGGCCACACCCTGCGGTGCGTACGGCGAAGCCACCCAGGTGTCGACGTCGTCGGCCCAGATCTCGGCGCCCACCCGGGGGTCTGCGTAGGCCAGTTGGTACGGGTGCACCCCGACCACCCCGTTGATCCAGCCGGCCGACGGATCCAGGGCCGCCGTGGCCATCACCGTCTCGGCGAACTCGCGGGGGTGAACTTCGAAGCCGCCGTGCTGCTTTGGCTGCAGCAACCGGATACTGCCGATCTGCTTCATGGTCTTGACCGTGTCGTCGGTCAGCTTGCCGATCTTCTCGGCTTCCTCGGCCTGGTTGCGGAGCTGTTCGGCGAGCTCGGCGACACTGTCGATAACCCGTGTTGTCATGTCAATGATGGTGAACGGTGTGGGTGCCCAGCTGGATGCTCCGTCCCGTTGAGCGGACTGGATTGGCGAACTCAGAACTCGACCTTCACCGCATCGGTACGCGGCCGTGCCTGGCAGGCCAAGAACAGGCCCTCGGCGATGTCCTCCGGTTCGAGGATGGCGGCGTTGCCCAGCTCCACCTCGCCGTCGATCACGGTGGCCGCACAGGAACCGCAATTGCCCTCCCGGCACGAGTAGGGGACCTCGATACCGGCTGCCAACATCACCTCAACCAGGTTGCGCGACTTGGGCCAACGCAGGTCGTGCACTTCTCCGTCCAGATGGACCTGCGCGGCCGAGGCGCCGCCGTCGTCGCCGTCTCGGCCGGAAGCAGGTTGGGCGACGAACGGATCCGAGGTCAGCGAGGTGAAGACCTCGGAGTGGATCTGCTTGCGCGGAACCCCGGCCTCGGTGAGCGCTTCCTTGACCACCGCCATGAACGGCGCGGGGCCGCAGATGAACGATTCGTACCCGGTGAACATCTGGGCGAACCCGCCCAACTGGGCGCGGGTGGGAAGGCCCTGAACTGATTCCAGCCAGTGCAAGACGGTGAGTCGGCCGGTGTAGCGGGCCGCCAGTTCGCGCAGTTCGGCGGCGAAGATGACGGATCGCTCGTCTCGGTTGGCGTAGCACAGCACCACGCGCCCGTGGCCGCCGACGAGCACCGACTTGAGGATCGACATCACCGGCGTGATGCCGCTGCCGGCCGCCCACAGCAGGAAGTCGGCATCGAGGTCGGCCGGGCTGAAGACACCCGAAGGTGGCAGCACGTCGATGGTGTCACCGACGGAAGTGTTGTCGCACAACCAGTTCGACCCGTATCCGGCGTCGGTGCGTTTGACCGTGACCTTGGGGTCCTCGCCGGTGTGCGGGGAGCTGGCCAGTGAATAGCAGCGTGCCACCGACCCGGTCTGCTCGCTGGGTATCCGCAGTGTCAGGAATTGGCCAGGCCGATAGTCGAACCGTGGTCGATGTTCGTCGGGTACCGCGAAGACCAGTGACTTGGCGTCGGGGCTTTCGTCGATGACGGCGGTCACGGTCAGCGGCACCGCGCGTGTGGCGGGCGCGGATCGGCCGCTGGATTCGGCGTCGGTCATATCGGCATTCTGCGGTGGCGACCGGCTACCGGGATGCGCGGTCACCAGTGGCCGGGACGAATAACGCGGTGCCCGTTGACCGGGAAGTGTCGCCGTGGCGGGCTGGCTCGGCGGCATAACGTACCGGACGTGAGTACCGCGACCAAGAGCCATGTCGATGTCGTTGTGGTGGGTGCCGGATTCGCCGGCCTGTACGCGCTGCACAAGTTCCGCGGGCAGGGCCTGTCGGTACGGGTGTTCGAAGCCGCCCCGGAGGTGGGTGGTACCTGGTACTTCAACCGGTACCCGGGAGCCCGGTGCGACGTCGAGAGCCTGGACTACTGTTACTCATTCTCCGATGAGCTGCAGCAGCAGTGGACTTGGACCGAGAAGTACGCCACCCAGCGCGAAATCCTGGACTACATCAACTGGGTCGCCGACAAATTGGACCTGCGGGCAGGCATCACCTTCGACACCAAGGTCGTCTCTGCGGTGCTCGATGAGGACACCTTGCGGTGGACCATCAGCACGGACACCGGTGAGCAGGTCACGGCCCGCTTCGTGGTAATGGCCACCGGCCCGTTGTCCGCGCCGTTGACCCCGGACATTCCGGGTTTGGACAGCTTCGCCGGCGAGGTCTACCACACCGCGCACTGGCCACACCAGGAGGTGGATTTCACCGGCAAGCGGGTCGCCGTGATCGGTACCGGATCCTCGGGGATTCAGTCGATCCCGATCATTGCCGAGCAGGCAGCCCAGCTCTACGTCTTCCAGCGCACCCCCAATTTCAGCGTGCCGGCCGGCAACCGACCGCTGTCGGCCGAGGAGGTCGAGCACGCCAAGGCCACCTACGCTGAGCGTCGGCGCAAGTCGTGGCGCAGCGGCGGGGGATCGCCGCACGTGGCGCATCCCAAACTGACCATGGAGGCCACCGCCGAGGAACGCCGGGAAGCGTTCGAAAAGCGTTGGCAACTAGGCGGTGTGCTGTTCTCCAAGACATTCTCCGACCAGATGATCGACATCGAGGCCAACGAAGAGGCCCGCAAGTTCTACGAGCAGAAGATCCGGGCAGTGATCGACGACCCGGAGTTGGCCGAGCTGCTCATCCCCGATGATCATCCGATAGGAACCAAGCGAATCTGCACCGACACCAACTACTTCCAGACCTTCAATCGTCCAAATGTGGAGCTGGTCAGTGTGCGCAAGACCCCGATCGAAGCGGTCGACGCGACGGGCATCACCACCTCCGCGCAGCACTATGACCTGGATGCACTGGTGTTGGCGACCGGGTTCGATGCCATGACCGGCACCTTGGCCAAGATCGACATCGTCGGACGGGGCGGGCACCGACTGCTCGACGACTGGCAGGATGGGCCGCGCACCTACCTCGGCCTCGGCGTCGACGGCTTCCCCAACTTGTTCCTGGTGTCCGGGCCCGGGGCGCCGGCCGTGCTGGCCAACATGGTGCTGCATGCCGAAGCCCACATCAACTGGATCGCCGAGGCGATCAGCCATCTGCGCGCCAACGGTTACGCTGCGATCGAAGCCACACCGGACGCGGTGGACGACTGGATCGCCGAGTGCAACCGGCGTGCCGATGCCACGCTGTTCCCGAAGGCGAACTCTTGGTATGTGGGCGCCAACGTGCCCGGCAAGCCTCGGGTATTCATGTTGTTCATCGGCGGTTTCGCCAGCTACCTCGACATCTGTTCGGAGGTGGCCGAGGCCGGCTACCGGGGATTCGACCTTCTCGTAGGCTGACCAACCGGCGATCGGTCACCGCAAGGTGACCCGGCAGGGCTGATCAGATGCCCAAAACGTCGCGGGCCCGGTCGATTTCGTCGAGGTCGGCGGTCGAAGGAATCAGGCGCAGCTCGTCGAGGCCGGCTTCGCGCGCACCTTCGACGGCGGCCAGCAGCCCGGCGGGCCCGCAGTTCAACGTGCCCGCAGTCGGCGTGGTGAGGTAGTCGGTCTCACCGCCGACCGCGTCGACGTCTTGGTCCCAGAACTCCTGCACATGCTCGCGGAGCTGGGTCTCCGGGTCGGGGCCGAGGGCGAACCAGACCGGGGCCGAGAAGTGCGGCCGCTCCGTCCGGCCGGCCGCCTGCCAGGCCTCGACCACCCGCTCGCGCTGGGCTGCCAGGGCTTCGGCGTCGAAGTGCAGTGAATGCGCCGGGTCGCTCACCCCGGCGGCCCACTGCGCCGCTCGGGCGAGCGCCTTGGGGCCGACCACGCCGGCGACCAGCGGGATGCCGTCGGCCTGCATCGGTGCCGGCCCCACCGGGTGGTGTCCGGGGACCGGCGGCTGCTGGGCCCACACCTGGCGCATGGTGGCCACCGTCGCGTCCATGCGCTGCCGCTTGCGGTCGAGTGCGGCGCCGACGGCGAGGTAGTCCTCGTCCCATGCGCCGATGCCGACCCCGAGGGTCAACCGCCCCTCCGACAGCACGTCGATGGTGGCCAGGTCCTTGGCGAACAGCACCGGATTGCGCACCGGGACCGTGATGATGTCGGTCCAGAGCCGGACCCGCTCGGTGACCGCCGCCGCGGCAGCGAGTTGCGGGATGACCGACCAGCTGTGCGGATAGACCAGCCGATCGTAGGTGGTGAGGCCATCCCAGGGCCCTTCGTCGATCTTGCGGTACCAGGCCAGTTCGGTCTGGCGTCCGCGTGGAAACAGCGTCGGAAGGCCCATCGTGATCTGCATGCTGCTCGCCCCTAGCTTCGGTGTCATTCGGGTTGGCCGCGTGCGCGGCGGCGCAGCCGTGAGTAATAATAGCGACAGATTGTCTCGTTAAGAACAGGGGGTGCCGATGCGGGCGACACCGAACCACGGGCGGCGGTCGGGTGCAGCATGACTGCGTCACCGTCGGGCAGATCGCCGAATTCCACGGCTCGGCAACGGCTTCGGCCGGGAGGGCGCAGCGAGCGAGTGCGTGAAGCGGTACTGCGTGGCTGTTTGGAGTTGTTGATCGAGGGCCGCGTCGAACTTCCGATTGCAGAGGTTGCGCAACGATCGGGGGTCAACCGCGCCACCATCTACCGCTGGTGGCCAAGCTCGGTCGAGCTGCTCGACGACGCTTTGACCTTCCACGCTCGCAACCGCCTGGACGCCCCGGACACCGGCGCCTGGGAAAGCGATGTGCGCGCCCTGATCACCGAACTCGCCTCGCTGGCAGCAGATCCCGTCGAGCGGGCGATCATGGCCACCACGATCTCGGGACGGTACCCCTCGTTGCGGGACACCATGATGGGCTGGTTTCGGACTGCTGTTCCGCAGTGGTTCACCATGCTCGAGCGCGCCGTCGTTCGCGGCGAAGTGAGCCCTGAGGTCGATCCGGCGATGGTCTTCCACATGATGCTGGCGCCGGCGGTGTCGGTATCGCTGTTCGATGGCCGGGCACTGAGCACCGCGGAGATCGACGCGTTGGTGACGTTGGTGTGCCGGGCCACCGGGCCAGCGAATGGCCCAGGTGCCGGCCCCTGACTTCCGATCTGCACGCTGCTCAGCGTTCCCGAGTCAAGAAGCCCAGCACCGTCTGCTCGAACGCGGCCTTGGCTTCGATCATCACCCAGTGCCCGCAATTGGGAAACACGTGGAACTCGGCGTCGGGAATCGTGCGCATCGGGATCAAGCCCATGTCCAGCGGGCTGACCCGGTCATCGCGGCCCCAGGTCAACAGGGTGGGGGCAGCGAGCTTGTGCAGGACCGCCCACGGCATCGGGACGTCGGTGGTGCGCATCATGTCCATCACCGCGGCATAGGCGGCCTTGCCGTACAGTCGGCGAGCCGAGTCCAGGGTGGCCGGTTCGGTGGCCGACTTCCAGCGCTCCTCGATGAGTTCCTCGGTCACCAGGGCGGGGTCGTACACCATGGCATGCAGCCAGTCGATCAGCCGTTGCCGGGTCGGGTCCTCGGTGAACTCCTGCAGCAGTCGGATGCCTTCGCTGGGGCCGGGACTGAAGAGGTTGGTGCCGATCCCGCCGATGGTCACCAGTTTGCCCACCCGGTCGGGATGGTTGATCGCAAAGTTGATGCCGACCCCGCCGCCCATCGAGTTGCCGATGATGTGCGCGCGGTCGAGTTCGAGTGCCTCGGTGAACGCCACCAACGCGGTCTGGGCGTCGAGCACCGGGTGCCCGCCGAAGTCGTCGCTGACTCCGTAGCCGGGGAATTCGAGGATCAGGCAACGGAAGTGCTCGGCGAAGACCCCGAGATTTCCGCGGAAGTTGCGCCAGCCGGTGACGCCGGGCCCGGAGCCATGCAGCATCAGCAGCGGAGGGCCGACGCCGGCGTCGTGGTAGCGCAAAACTCCGCTGTCGGTGGGGATTTCGCGCAACGTTTCGGAGTAGTCGAGAGCCGGCATGCGGTCCTTTCTCAGTGCTGTGCAGAGCCCACGTGGGCTGCAGCGTGGGCGCCCGCTCGGCGGCCGCTGAAGATGCAATCGGACAGCGACAGGCCGCTGACATAGGAGTTCGAGCAGACGCCGACCGCGTTGCGGCCCACCGCGTACAACCCGGCAATGACGCCTCCGTCGCGGTGCACGACCTCGCTGGTCTGTTCATCGACGACCAGACCGCCCAGCGTCAAACCCGGGATCGGGTAGAACATCGACGAATCTGCCGAGATGTCAATGGAATAGAACGGACCTTGGGTCAGCGGGCGGCACAGCTCCGGCTCCTTGTGCGCGGGATCGCCGGTGCCCGCGCGGACTCCGGCATTGTAGGCGTCCACGGTGCGCTGCAATCCGGCCGGATCGATGCCGTTCTTCTTGGCCAACCCGTCGAGCGTGGCCGCTTTCTTGTGCCCGAAGGTGAGCAGGTACAGCAGCTGCAAGCGTTGGAACACATGTGTTTGATCGCGGATCTGCCGCTTGATCTTGCGCCAGGTCGGTGCGTCGTAGACGGCAAAGCCGCAGCCGTCGAACTTGCGCATCATGATGTTGCCGTGCGTTGCGCCGTACAGATCTTCGTTGGCGATGCGGGCGCCGTTGTGGCCCACAGTCAGGCCTTCCAAGAACCCGCTGGGCGGGGCCAGAAAGCGCCAGCCGGTGATGTTGCCCATCTTGTCGGTCCGGCCGCCGGCGGCCAGGCCCAGCGCGATCCCGGTGCCGTCGTCGCCCGGCGTGCCCAACGGCGAGATCTTCATGAAGCCGGGCGCGAACTGTTGCATCCACTGTCGGTTGTTGATGAAGCCGCCGGCGGCCAAGATCACCGCGTCGGCGTAGGCGGAGCGTTCGACGGCGGCCTCCGACCAGAGCTTCTCGGCACGCGCGACGCCGCCCTTGACCAGGTCCGGCAGCCAGGTGCCGGTCTTGCCGGTCACCTTGGTCAACAGCGCATGTTTGCGGGCGTTCGGGTGCCTGGGATCCAGCACGCGGTAGCGGACACCGCTGACTCGACCGTCGGCGTCGGTGCTCAGTTCATGCACCCGAGCCAATGGAATGACATGAATGCCCCTGGCCTGCACGGAATTCCGCAAGTTCTCGAACAGAACTCGGCCTGAGCTCATGCCGGGGGCCAGGACGCGATGACCCCGCGGCGCGGGCTGCGCGTGTTGCGCATACGGATGGGCCTTTTCGTTACCCGAGTAGTAGAGATAGTAGTCGTCGGTGGGGTAGGAGGTTTTGTACGACGACACCGGACCGCCCCGGAACTGCACGCCCTGTTGCTTGAGCCACTCGATCAGCGACGGGCTCTGCTCGCAGAATCGGGTCAGGGTTTCGTCCGACACGGCGTCTCCGACCTCCATGCGTAGGTAGGCCCGCATGTTCTCGACCGAGTCCTGATAGCCGCCGGCGTGCTGTTCGGGGGTGCCTGCGCCGGCGTAGATGATGCCGCCGGACAGCGCGGTGGCTCCGCCGCCGTAACCGCGGTCCAGGATCAGCACCCGTGCGCCGCGGTCGGCGGCCTCGATGGCCGCCGCCGCGCCCGCGGCACCGAATCCAACCACGATGACGTCGTATTCATCCTGCATAGTTCGGCGACGGTAGTCCGGGTCGGGCCCAGTTCGGGTCCGTCGTCTCGGTGAGTGAAACAACGTGCGCCGGTGCGCGCTACTTCCTCGGCCACGGCCGGCTGGAACCAGAGCACCGGGCCGCGTTTCCGGGCGGTGTTGAAGGACGAGTTCATCCCGGCATGCGCTGCCTCGGTCTTCAGAGATCCGTAGTCGTGCCGCGCCTGGCCACGATCGCGAAGTTCAGCGGAATGCGCGGAACACCTTCCGGCAGAACCCAACCGCGCGGATCGGGGAGCAGCTCCGGGAATGCGGGCCAATCCATGTAGGGCAGTTCGTGAACGGCCTCGATGCGCAGGCCGGCTGCCAACAGGGCGGTGACGACTTCGCCGAGGTCGTGGCGCCACTCGTAATTGGTGCTCTGGCGGATCGCCACGTCGGTGTTCTCGGTGTAGCTGCCGGTGTCCTGGTAGGTCCGGGTGCCGCCGCCGCAGAGATAGTCGTCGCTGATCGTCCACGGTTGGAACGCCATAGCCCCCAAGATCGGGTGGTCGTCGCGGATCAGGAAGACACCGCCGGGCGTGAGCAGGTCGTGGATGGACGCTGCCCACGCGGTCAATTCCGGCAGCCAGACGATGGTCCCGGCGCTGGTGACGATCACGTCGAAGCGGTCCTCGAGCACCGCCGAGGCGAACCGGGCATCACCTTCCACCCAGGTGACGGCCCGGCCGTCGGCCGTCGAGATGCGTTGGGCGTGTGCCAGCGAGTTCGGCGAGAAATCCAAACCGGTGACGTCGACCGCGCCCAGCCGCGCCCACGACACCGTGTCGATCCCGATGTGGCATTGCAGATGCAGCAGCGAGCGGCCGGTCACCCCGGACGACGGCAGATGCGGTGCCAGCACCGCCACGTCGTTGCGCACCACCGACGAGATCATCGACCGGTCGGCCAGGAACCCGTCCAGGTCATACATCTGTGAGCGGGCGTGCAGGTCGGCACGCTCATCCCAGTTCGCTCGGTTGCGGGCAAGCTCATCGGCATGATCCATCGCTGGCCAGGCTAGTGGGCCGCTACTTCTTCGGCCGCACCAGCGCATCCACCGGGACGGGGGCACCGTCGCGGTCCTTGACCACCCGATAGGCGGCGTAACCGGCGACCAGGGTGAGCACCACGAAGATCACCGCGAAGTACTGCATGAACAGTGAGTCGCCGGCCGGGTTGTACACCTCTTGTCGGGGCCAGGCGATGTTGACCACCAGCAGCGATCCCATCACCACGGCGATCAGATTGACCGGGATACCCCACCGGCCCAGGTCCAGCACGGGCTTGCCGTGCGAGAGCTTGGCCCCGCGCAGCCGGTGGATCAACGCCGGTACCGTCACCATCAGGTAGGCCAGGTAGACGATCACCACCGACACCGAGGCGATCGCGGCGAACACACTGGCCTGCCCCAGGTTCACCAGCAGCACCGCGATGGCCAGCATGCTGACCGCGGTGCCGGTGATCACCGGGGTGCCGGTGCGCTTGTTGACCTTGGCCAGCACGCTGCCGAACGGCAACCGGTTGTCGCGCGCCATCGAGAACATCACCCGCGAGGCCGAAGCCTGAATGGCCAGGGTGGCCGAGAACATCGCCACCGCGACCAGCGCCAGCAGCGTCTTGCCCAACGCGGTGTCCAGCTGGGATTCGATCACCCAGGCCATGCCGCCGTGCGCCAACTCGGAGCCGAGCTCCGGTGCCGACATCAGCGCCGCCAGGATCATCAGGCCGCCGCCGAGGAACGACACCAGCAGCGCGTTGACGATCGCCTTCGGAGCGGTCCGGCGCGGATCCCGGGTTTCTTCGGAAAGCTCTGCGGCCGAATCAAATCCGTACATCACGTAGGCAGCCATCAGCATCGAGGCCAGGAATGCGGGCAGATAACTCACCCCGGTGCCATGCCCACCGGTGTCCAGTACGGCCTGGGCGGGGGTGCGCTCGGCGGTCAGGAACATCGCACCGACGATCAGCAGCACACCGATGATCTCGAGCGTGACACCGGTGATCGTGATCCGGGCCATGAACCGCACCCCGGCCGCGCTGATGATGGTGCACACGATGATCGTGATGCTGCCCAAGATGATGCCGTTGGTGGCGCCGTCCACCGAGAGCGGATCGATGTCGGTGCCCACCAGCTGGAAGCCGCTCCAGATCGGCGGCAGCACGGTCTGCATGGCGATGGCCAGGGCCGCGATCGACACGATGTAGCCGACCAGCATGAACCAACCGGCGAACCAGCCCACCGCGTTACCGGCCAACCGGCGCGACCACTGGTAGATGGCCCCGGCCACCGGGAACTTGCCGGCCAGCTCGGCGAATACCAGACACACGCAGAACTGGCACAGGAACACGATCGGCCAGGTGAAGAAGAAGGCCGGCCCGCCGAGTGCGAAGCCGAGCGGGAAGAAGGCGAACACCGTGGTCAGGATCGACACGAAGGAGAATCCGGCAGCGAACGCCGCGTAGCCGCCGATGCCGCGGTGCAACTCCTGGGTGTAACCGAGTTCTTCCAGGGTGGCGGCGTCCGCGGGGGACGATATCGCCCGGTTGATGGTGCCGGTCATGCACTACTCCTACCGATGAGCTTGTTTATCTATCGCGTGACAGAAAATATCCCGGGATCTGTCACACAGCATGTCGAGAGTGTTACTTCGGTGTGAATCTCGGTCCCAGGGGTGAGAATCGAAGACATGCGAGGCATTGCCGCCACTTTGGGAAGCATCGACGCCGCACACGACGAATCCGCCCTGCATGACGCCATCGGCGCGGCCCGCCAAGCCGTGGCCGCCGAGTTGGCGGCCCACACCCCGGCCGCCGCGTTGGCCGCGGCCTGGTCGGAGGTGCTGCGGCACAGCGTGGCCGCCGCGGTGCGCGCGGTCGGCCCCGACCAGCCGTGGACCTGGTTCGTCTCGGGTAGCGCCGCGCGCGGCGAAGTGGCACCCGGCTCCGACGTGGAGACCATGGTGGTGCTCGACGACGACGTCGACGAACCCGCGCGCGCCGCGCTGCTGACCCGGGCCGCCGAGGTGCACGCGGTCCTGGAACGCTGCGGGGTGCACGGCGACCGCAACGGCGTTTTGGGCAGCCGCGCCCGGTTCTCCCGCACGCTGTCGGAGTGGGCGCGCGGGGTGGCGGCATGGACCAGCGAACCGCGGGAGGACCGCGGCGTGGTGATGACCGCCCTGGTGGCCGACACGCTCGCGGTACCGGGTGCCCGGACCCTGGACGCAGATGAGTTGCGGCGCTTGGCGGTTGACGCAGCGGGGGAGAGCTACCCGGTGCGCCGCGCCATGCTGCAGGACGCCACGTCGCTGCGCGCGAGCATCCCGTCCCGACTGCGGATGCTCACCCCGGTCGGCGACACCGTCGACGTCAAACGCGCCGCGGTGGACCCGGTGGTCAAGATCGCGCGCTGGGCTGCGCTGTCGGCCGGTTCGGCCGAACTGTCCACGGTGGAGCGCCTGGACGTGGCCGCCGCGGCCAACGTGCTCGACGCCGACGACGCCTCGAGTCTGCGGGACTGCACCAGCTGGCTGGTGCGCTTCCGGTGGCGGCACCGGGTGGGGCCGTGGCTGCGGGGTGAGGAGTTCAGCGACGTGCTGTCGCTGTCCGAGGTGGCTCCGCAGGAACGCGCGATGCTGCGCAGCGTGGCCCGCGAGGTCGCCGGCATCAGTCGCAAGCTGACCTACCTGGCCTCGACGCAGTCGTTCCGCTGACCCTCGTTGAGTTAGCGCTGGGGTACGGCTGCTCTCGTACTTTTGCTACCTGGATTCTGACTCAACGCAGGTGGGTGCGCTCAACGCAAGTGGGTGTGCTCAACGCAGGTGGGCGGACATCAACGCGTCGAACCAGCGCATCGCCCAGCGGGCATCGCCGAGCGCGGTGTGCCGGTCAGCCCCGCTGGGTGGTCGGACCCCGCACTGCCGGGACAGATCACCGTAGTCGCGTTCGGGTTCCAAGCCGAGCGCGCGCACCCGGGCGACGGCGAGGTCGACGACGTCCACCGGATGCGGTTGCCACCTCGGTGAAAGACCATGCCGGGCAAACGGATTCGCCAGACATTCGGTGTCGAACTGAGGAATCACGCCGACGATCCTGGTATCGGCGGTCCATTCGTCGACCAACGTCGCGGCCTGCTCGCCGGAATGCACCCGGGGAAAGGTCGCCGGGCGTTCCCGCACTTGCGGATGGCGTTTGTGGAAGCCGCTGATCGTCAGCCCGGCTGGTTCGGCGGCCGCGAGGTCCAGGTCATCGACGTCGATGCACAGGTGCAGCCGGGTCTGCTCGTCGCCGTCGCGGCGGATGATCGCGATTTCCCACGGCCGGCGCGCCGGGTGCAAACCCGTGGTTTCGGTGTCCAGGAAGGCCAGCGGCGTCGACATCGACTCGCAACGCTAGTACACCACCGCCGCCGCCGGACCCGAGTACGGGAAGGACCTGCGAAAACGTGTTTGCGCCGACCGCGCGCGGCCCGGTATGGTCGGCGACGTGCAACACCTTCTCGTAGTAGCCAGCACCCGCAGCGGGGTCTGATCTGACCGACCCCCCGCTGTGGGTCGGACGCTACTACCCGTCGGTCATCTCCTTCGATCCGAGAAGACCGGCACATGATCACCAATTCCACCCCCACGCTGGCGAACCGCTTCGCCGACTTCTTCGATGCGCCGCTGCCGCGCGGCGTCCGCGAACTGGCCGCCGACCTGAGCTGGGACGACGTCGCCGCCAGCTTCGGCTCGGTCGACGGCCCGGTGCGGTTGCAGAGCTGGCAGCGCGCCGCCGCGCGGGCCCGAACCGCGCACACCTACCAGGCCGCGCTGGGTCTGGGTGAGCAGACCATCACCGCGACGGCCACCGGTTCGGGTCCGCTGGCCGCGCTCACCGCAATGCTCTACGAGCAGGGCGTGCCGGTCGAGATGCTGCGATTTCACCAGCTCAGCTCGGGTGGACACACCGCAACGTTCATCCAGGGCACCGACGGTGTCCACGACGAATGGGCAATCGGCTGGTCGGCCGACCCAGGTGAATCGGCGTTGCGCGCCCTGATCTCGTGCGCGAACCGGCTGCTCGCACACTGAGTCGGAGCACGGCGACGGTTTTAGTAGCATCTGCGCCGACGGGCACCGCCAGGTTGGCCGTCGGGAGGAGGCCGAGGTGAAGACGGCGTGGACGGCCTCGGTGACGGCAGTCGCGACCGTCGTCTCGGCAGCGCAACTGTGGACCATGCCGGTCGGCGGGCCCGCCGACCGGGTGGCCAGCCTGCCGGCCAATCTGCTGGCCAACACCGTTCTGGCGATGGGTGGCAACGGCAACGCCAGCGCCCTGGGAATGGACGATCAACTCGCCGGCTACCTGAACCCGAAAAGCCCGAACTGCAACTACTGCGCGGCCGACGACTACGAGTTCAAACGCGCCGTCTGGAACGCCTCGGTGTGGGCGGTCGGCTCGGACTTCGATCGGCAGCAGGCCGACGGGGTCGCCAGCCTGGACGCGCAGCTGCGAGAAACCTTGGCCGACAACCCCGGTGACCACGTCATGGTGGTCGGCTATTCCTCCAGCGGTGACGTGGTGATCAAGGAGTTGCGGGTGCTGCAGGCCCAGCGCGCGGCCGGTGACCCCGCGGCGCTCGACCCCAGTCAGGTGAGCTTTTTGGTGATGGGCAGCCCGAACCGGCCCAACGGCGGGATCTTCGCCCGGTTCCCCGCGCTGACGGTGCCGATCCTGGGCGTCACGGTGGGCGGCAGCAACCCGGATACCGGGGCGCCGAACCCGGAGTACGCCCCGGATGAAGACAAGGCCTACAACCTGACCGACGTCAGCTGGGAATACGACCTGGTCTCCGACGCGCCGGCCTATCTGAATCCGCTGTCCTTCGCCAACGGCGTGATCGGCTTCTTCTATCAGCACAGCTTCTACTTCGGCCTCGACCCGAATGATCCGGAGGCGGTGATCTACGACCAGGTGGATCCGAACACCGGGTACCGCTACATCACCGTCGCGGCCAGGCACCTGGCGCTGCTGCAACCGCTCTACGACTTCGGTGTCCCGGTCCGGATTCTGGACTCGGTGGAGCCGACGTTGCGGGTGCTCATCGATCTCGGCTATGACCGCGTCACCCCGGCCTGGGAGCCGACCCCGCTGCGGCTTGCCCCGTCGGCCGAGCAACTGGCCGCGGCGGCACCGAAGTTGCGCGACGCGCTGCAGGACGGCGCCGAGATCGCGTTGGGGCTGAAGCCACCGCCGTCGGCCGACGACGAGGTCACCGGAAACGCGACGCTGGACGTGATCGAGAACGTGCTCGGCGGACTGCTCGAGGAGGGATCCTGGGACACCATCCGCGACCTCATCGAAAACGTGCTGAACCCGAACCGGGCGGCGCCGCGCGTCGGGAATTCGCCGGTCGTGCCGGTCGCGGACAGTGTGCCGGACGCGGTTCAGAAGGCCGCACCGGAGGCTCAGGCCGAGTCCGAGGTCGAGTCCGAGCCGGAGGTCGAGCCCGAGGTCGAGTCCGAGACCGGCTCGGTGCGTCAGTCTGTTCTACGTCCGCGGCCCAACGACGGCGTCGACGAGCCGCGGGGGAGTGCGCGGCTGCGAACCGGGAACGAGTCTCGGATCGGTGTGCGGCTGCGCAGCCTCGGGAATCGCGTCGAGCGGCCCACCCGCCCGAAACCGGTGCCGCCGAACCGAACCGAGCCGGAGGCGTCGTCGCCAACTCAGGACGACGACGTCGTCGCACCCAAACTCGAGACCGGTTCAGGCTCCAAACCGGTGCGGGCCGGGGTCACCGACCGGATCGCCAAGAGCATCGAACGCGTCCGAAACCCGCAGCGCGGCCCGGATTCTGGTCCGGACCGCCGCCAGCGGGATGAGCGGGCTGCGAGTTAGCTAACGCGGCGTCGAGGACTAATCTGAGGACCAGCCAATCAAAGGAGTTGGTCATGACACGCCGAGATCGCGATCGTGAAGGACCCAGGCCCTTCTCCAACGACGGCTGCCGATGCGGCTGCGAGAAGTGCAGAGGCTCGTCGCATTGCCGCAACGTGGCCGCGGGGTGCGCCATCCGCAAGTAGCCGGCCAGGCAGGGGGTACCGAACTGTTGGGTGATATGTGAGCAAACATGATCAAATGTGTGTTTCGCTGAGTGTGTGATGTTGGCTGGGTGGGCGCGTGCGGGTGGTGCATCCGCAGACGGCGTATCGGTGGTTCCGTGAGGATCGGACGCCGCTGCCTGCTCACCGGTGGGAGTCGGGGACGATCTGGGTCGACGCCGCGGCCAACGGTGAGGCTGGTGGCACAGTCGTGTACGCGCGGGTGTCAACGCATTGTCGGACTCGTGTGCTTCGGTGGTGGTCGTGGAACACCGTGACCGACTCGCGCGCTTCGGGGTTGAGTATCTCGAAGCCGCGTTGTCTGCCCATGGTCGCAAGGTTGTCGTCACCGGTCAGGGCGAGACCGCCGATTATTTGGTGCGCGACATGATCGAGGTGCTGACCTCGATGTCCGCGCGCCTGTATGGCCGCCGCGGGGCGCGCAACCGTGCGACGTGGGCGGTGACGGCCACCAGACAGGTAGAGGTTGTTGCCGGTGGTTAGGTTCGAGATACCCGAGGGTTGGACGGCGCAGGCCTACCGGTACGCACTGGATCCGACACCAACACAGTTGCGGGCGTTGGCGTCTCATGCTGGTGCGGCGCGGTTCGCGCACAATCACATGTTGGCGTTGGTGAAAGCGGTGATGGATCAGCGGGCTGCCGAGTGCAGCTACGGCATCGACGGGGCCGAGCTGACTCCGGTGTTGGGGTGGTCGTTGCCGGCGTTGCGCAAGGTGTGGAATCAGCGCAAGGACTCGTGTGCGCCGTGGTGGGCGGAGAACTCCAAGGAGGCCTACAACACCGGCCTGGACGGGCTGGCCCGCGGTCTCGATGCCTGGTCGAAATCCCGAAAAGGTGAGCGGGCCGGCCGAGCGGTCGGTTTCCCGCGGTTCAAGTCGGCCCGCGCCCCGCGTTCGGTGCGGTTCACCACCGGTTCGCTCCGGATCGAGTCTGATCGCCGCCATGTCACGCTGCCGCGACTGGGCGCGGTCCGGACCCACGAGTCGACCCGTAAGTTGGCCCGCCGGATCGAGGCCGGCACGGCGCGGATCTTGTCGGCCACCGTGCGCCAAGACAGCGTCGGACGGTGGCACTGCTCGTTGCACACCATCGTCGCGGGCAAGGGGCGGCCGGCGCACGCAGGCCGGTCGACGCATCCGGTGGTCGGGGTCGACGTCGGGGTCAAAGCCGACGCCCTGCTCGTGGTGGCCAGCCCCGACGGTGTGGAAGTCGACCGGATCGGCGCGCCGAAGTCGCTGACAGCCGCGCAGGGCCGGTTGCGGGCGCTGCAGCGACGCGCTGCCCGCCAGCACGGCCCCTACGATCCGGGCACCAAGACCAAGCAGGCACCGTCGAAGCGGTGGCGAAAAACTCAGGCCCGCATCGGGCGTACCCATGCTCATGCCGCCGCGGTGCGCCGTGACGTGCTGCACAAGGTGACCACCGCGTTGGCCCAGCAGCACGACGTCGTGGTGGTCGAAACACTCAACGCCGCAGGCATGCGCGCCAAGGGAGGGGCTTACAAACGGGGCCTCAACCGGGCGCTGGCTGATGCCGCGCTGGCTGAGGTGCGGCGCCTGCTGGGCTACAAAACGCGGTGGTATGGCAGCCGGTTGATGGAGGCCGACCGGGTTTTCCCGTCGTCGAAGATGTGCACGGTTTGTGGGAGGCGAAAGTCAAACCTCACCCTGGCCGATCGGGTCTTCGAATGTGACGACTGCGGCCATCGGATCGATCGTGATCTGGGGGCTGCGATCAACCTCGCCCGACTCGGCGCACCCACACAGTTGGGTGATCAGAGTCTCGCCGGGAGTGGCCCGGTGGCAGGACGTGGAGCCATGCGTGAGACCGAACCCGCGCCAGCGGGCGAGGCAGTGGGCGATGAAGCGTCAACCCCGCACCACCACCGGGTGGATCAGACGGGTACCGCCTCACCGCAAGGCGAGGCTGCCTGATGAACAAGCGCACTCACAATCGCTCACCAAAAGGCAACGGTGGTGTGAACGCACCGAGATCCGCGGTCCCGGACCGCGAACTGGAAGACAAGCATCGTCGGCTGTGGGGGCTGGGGGACTACCCGACCATCGCGGCCGAAGTGGTGGCGCCGCTGGGCCAGGCGTTGGTCTCCGCGGCCCGGATCGGACCGGGCATGCGGGTGCTCGACGTGGCCGCCGGCACCGGCAACGCGGCGCTCGCCGCTGCGGCGGCCGGCGCCGACGTCACGGCCACCGACCTGGTGCCGGAGCTGCTCGAGAGCGGCGAACAGCGCGCGGCGGCACAGGGTTTGGAGCTGACCTGGAAGGCCGCCAACGCCGAGGCGTTGCCGTTCGCCGACGGTGAGTTCGACATTGTGATGTCCTGCATCGGGGTGATGTTCGCACCGCACCACCAGCGGGCGGCCGCCGAACTGGCCCGGGTGTGCAGGCCCGGAGGCACCATCGCGGTGCTCAGCTGGACCCCGGAGGGATTCGTCGGCCGGATGTTCGCGGCGATGCGGCCGTACGTGCCCGCGCCACCGGCCGGCGTCTCGCCGCCGCCGCTGTGGGGCAGTGAGGGCCACGTCGTGGCCCTGCTCAACGGCGACGTCGACGACCTGATCACCGAGCGGCACGCGCTGGCCGTGGACCGGTTCGCCGACGGCGCCGCGTTCCGTGACAATTTCAAGGCCAACTACGGGCCGACGATCGTCGCCTACCGCGGCATCGCGGATCACCCCGACCAGGTGGCAGAGTTGGACGCGGCGCTGGCCGAACTCGGCGACTACGCGCTGGCCGAGGAGTCGGGGATGGAGTGGGAGTACCTGGTGGTCGTTGCGCGCCGCGCCGCGGCCTATTGACTCCGGTTACGGCGGGGCTTCGCCGCGTCCGATGATTTCCAGTCCTGCCATCGCTTGGGCGGCACCGGCGGCGTCGGTCCGCTCCATGACGAAGCCCATGTGGATGATGACCCAGTCACCCGGGGCCAACGATTGGTCGGGCAGCATGCCGATGTTCACCTTGCGATGCTCACCGGCGACATCGACGAGTGCGAGCTGACCGGAATACCCGTCGAGTAGCCGAACCACCTGGCCGGGAATGCCAAGGCACATCAGTCCGCGCTCCCCGACAGCGCGCCGTCGGATACCAGCAACGACGCCACGGTGGTCTCGACTGCCTGCACCGCACCGGGAACCGCGCCGCGGACCGGATCGGACAGACCGATCCCCTCGGCGACGGCCTGTACCTGGCAGCCGACCACGATGGTGCGTGGCGGGCTGCCGCCGAGTGCTCGGAGGCTGGCGAACACCGCGGCGGGATCCATCCCGTGGGCGTCCAGCATCGGCACCGTCTCAGGCGATTCGCGATCGACCTCGAAGACCCGCACCTGTCCGGGGGCACCCCGGTCCGGGAGCGCATCGACGAGCACCAGGATGCCGCAGCCGTACAGCAGGTCGTAGGCCAGGTGCATGCCGCGGATACCGTAATCGACGACGCACACATCGGGATTGTCGACGACGACGTGTTGAATCACCTCGGGGCCGAAGCCGTCGTCGCCGAGAAAGATGTTGCCGATCCCGGCAACGAGGATGCGTACCGCCACCGATCTACATCTGTCGCATCTTCAGGTAACGCCGGATATCTGGAATCGACCGCACTCCGACCGCCGCAGCCGCCAGTAGTACCAATGCGACCACCGCGGTGGCGGTCCACCCAACTACGTCCATGAGAAGCTCCTTTCGGGATCTAGGGTTCGGTCTCCGGCAAGGGTTCGATCTCGTCGGGGGAGAAATACAGGTGGCGACCGTAACTTTCACGAAGGGTCGCGCCCGGATCGTCCTCGACGACCACGCCGACATGCTTCTCGCCGTCGACGTCTTCGTGCACCGAGGTGACCCGGGCCGTTTTTCCGGCGACGAACATGTCCTGGGCATCCGCGCGTCGGACCGGTCGCAGCCGGACTCTGCTGCCGCGTGCCACCCGCACGCCGCTGATCAGGACGCCGTCTGTCTCCGGGGCAACGGCGTTGTCGGCCAACGGGTCCCACCACTGCACACCGTCGGGTATCTCCGGGATCAGTCCGGCCGGCCGACAATGTGGGTCGGCGTGCGGATTGCGCAAGATGCCGTGCAGGTCCAACATCGCCTCGGCGGACATGCCGTCACACTGATCGATGATGCGAGCGGCACGTGGATCGGTGGCCCGAGCTTGGTTCTTCTCTTCGTCGGTCATCGTCATCACCCGCAGCGTCAGGATCTCGTCGATCTCCGTTGCGTCGAAGAGTTCGCCTCGACTCGCCTCGGCAATCTCGGGGTGGTCGTAGAGGATGATCGGTGAGATCAGCGCCAGCTCATCGCAGCCGGGTGGTCCGGCCAGCACCGGGAAACAGCGGTGGCGCTCGCAGCCGCGCGCCGCCACCAGGGCGTCAGCGGAGGGGTCGAGTAGCGACACGAAGCCGCCCGACACGGTTTCGAGGATGACATGGGTGCCGATCATCGACCGGGCGATCGCGTCGTGGCGGTCGACTGCGGGGGCACCGGTGTTGTGGACGGTCACGGTGACCCGGTCGACGGCTCCCGCGACTTCGACGGTGACGTCCAGCAGTCCGTGGACGCAGCGCCGCTCCCGCACCAGTCGGCCGCCGGTCAGCTCCTCGATATCGGTGGCCGCGGGCGCGGAGACCGGAAAGCAACGTTGGGAATCACTGAAATCCCAGGGGCCGTAGTGAAGCTCCGTTTCGACGGCTTCATCCCAGGTCATCCAGGAACCCGTCGGTGTGCTGAGTTCGTCGACCAGTCGGTATCCGCCCGACTCCAGTGCGCGTTCGGCACGGCGGTGCTGCAGATGCAGGAACCGCACCACCAGTCGGAGCCCGGTGGCGTCGCGGACGAGCAATTGCGCCGACATCGAGGAGTTCTCGCCGAGACCCGCGCGCTCAGCGCCGGGCGGGCCGAGCACACCGAACTGCCAACGCGCCTGGTTCTTGCTCGACGTGGCGCGGTATGGATAGAGCAGATAGCCCTCGTAGAGCACCGCGTCGGCTACTGCGCGGGCCCGGTCCATCACGGTGCTGTCGACGCTCACGGCACGTCCTCCGGTACCGGCAACAAGCTGGCCAGCGCGTCGTCTAGGCCCAGTAGACCGCGTCGCGACCTGTACGCGGCCAGGGCGGCGATGGTGTCGTGGCTCAGCCGCACCCAACCCAGGCTCGGATAGTGCGTGTCGATCAGCTCGCGCCACACCGATACCGGAAGATCGTAGCGGGCGTCGCGGTCCCAGGGCACCTGCTGCACCCATAATCCGTTGGCACCCTTGCGAAAAACAGTTCCGCTGAACAGGAACTGCAGCGGCAGCGATCCATCGCGCAGCGCGTGCAGATATTTCGCCGCAGAGACCTCGAAGTCATAGGTGCACTCCAACGGTAGGTCGACGGTGGCCGTGCCGGTGAATCCGGGCACCATCGTGGCGGCCTGCTGCCACAGGAAGGTCTGCTGGGTCTGGGCCCAGCGCGATCGCGGGCCGAACAGATCGAGCAGTCCCGCGGCCTCGGCGTCGGAGTATCCGCGCCGCAGCGGTTCGATACGCACCTGGCAGCGCAATGCGATCGCGTGGACGGGGTCCTCGGTGCGCGCCGACACTGCGATGTGCGCCGTCAGCACCGGCGTCGCCGCATAGGGTTCCGGCTCGACGTTGACCACGGTGAACGTCAGATCGCTCACGGTGGAACCTCCTTGGCCCGCTCGCCGATCGTGCCGAAGAACCCGTCGATGAATGCGTGGACGTCGGTGCCGCCGTCGAAGCCGCGCCATAACGAACGCAGCCCGCCGACGAATTCGTAACAGGTGTCGATCGGGAGCAGAAAGCATTGCGGTGTGCCGATTTCGGGCATCCGGATCAGCAGCGCTTCGACATCGTCGGCGAGCAATGCGCTCCGGTCGTCCCCGGCCGTGACCGCATCCCACAGGTCGAGTTCCAACTCGGATTCACATGCCCCGGCCGCGCCCGGATAGAACGCGACAACCCGGTCCAATGCCGAGTTGCGGAAGAAGAAGGCGACCTCGACAGGGATTTGCAATGCGCTCCAGGCATGGCGGTCCACGGTGAACTCTGGGAACGACAGAAACCGGTCCGGTACGGCCCGGTAGCGCAGGTCCGCCCGGCTGTCGGTGAACAGCAGATAGCATCCGCGGCATACGCACATCAGTTGGCGGCCAACGACATCGACCACGTGTTGATGGTGGTCGCCGATATCTTCGGCGCACATCTCGCAACGCTCGCCGGCTACCGGTTGAGGACGGCGGGAAGTGATGCGCGACAACACGTCATACGGTCCACTCATGCTGAGACCCCGGTGGGCGCGACGTCCATGGCCAGCGATAGCACCCCGTCACGAACCAGCAGCGGCAGCGGCTCGAGGTGCCCGGTTGTTTCCGCCAGGCCCGCTCCGGCATGCACGACGTCGTAATGGGCGCCGCAGTGCGGACAGCGCAGCACCGGGTCGCGTGATCCCAGGACGCGGTGCAGGACCGCCCCGGCCATGGAGTCATCACAGGATGGGCAGTGGTCCCGGTAGGCGTAGAGGTTGTCTCCGATAAGGCAGGCCAGCACGACGTAAGGACCCACGTCGAATCCGCCGACCTCGCCGGGGGCCAGATCCGCGATGTCGGGAACGGGGTGCCAGGACGTCCGGGTCGGATGTGCGCGCACCCGGCCCAGCAGGGATTCGGCGGGAATCACCGCCGCGGCGGGCTCGGAGGGACTGTCCGGCGCGGCAACCACTTCGATGGCGGTCACCTCGGGGGCGGCGGCCCGGACGGCATCCTCGACGGCCAACTCGAGGGTGATCGCCGAGGATGGACAGCTCTTGCAGCTGCCGGTGAAGCGGAGCCGCACGGTGGCACCCTCGGGTCCCGAGGTGATCTCGAGGAGATCCACATCCCCGCCGTGTGACCCGAGGTACGGGCGGACCCGGTCCAATGCATCCGAGACCCGACGCTTCAGGTCGTGCGGGTGTAGGCCGTGCACCAGGAGCAGGCTGGCGACCAGATCGTCCTCGGCCAGCTGCTCCAGGTGGTGATCCTCGGCCATCGCCACGATGCGCTGCAGCGCTTCACCGTAGAGTTCGACGACCTCGCGGACGAGTTGTTCGGCACGCTCCCGCCCCCGGGGGCCGCCCGTCCCGGTGCCGGCGGCATCGAGCAGGGTCTCGATGCGGTCACCGGCCGTACGCCACCGGCCGTCATCACCCGGGGGACTGGCGCGGCCGGTCATGTCCTACTCCCCGGTGGCCGTCTGCGTCGGTGAATGCAGTCTCTGCAGGGTTTTGCCCTCCCCGAGGTACATGTGCACACCGCACGGCAGACACGGATCGAAACTGCGCACGGTACGCATGATGTCGATGCCCTTGAAGTGCTCGCGGTCGTTCTCTTCGAAGATGGGACTGCCGGCGACGGCATCTTCGTAGGGCCCAGCCGTTCCGTAACTGTCCCGCGGGTTGGCGTTCCACGGCGTGGGTGGATAGGGGTGGTAGTTGGCGATCTTGCCGTCCCGGATCACCATGTGGTGACTCAGCACGCCGCGGACGGCCTCGGTGAAGCCACAGCCGATGCCCGCCTCGGGCACCTCGAACTTCTCCCAGGTCTTGGTACGCCCGGCGCGGATCTCCACGAGCGCCTTCTCCGCGAAATGCAGTGCGGCCGCAGCGGCATAGGCCTGGAAGTAGGTCCGGGCCCGGTTGCGCTCGAGCGTGTTGCTGCCGTGCTCGGGAATGTTCCACTCCAGCTCGACGGGTCCCTTCAGCGCGGTCTTGGGCAGGTTGATCTTCACGCTGTGACCCGTCGACTGCACGTAGCCGATGTCGACCAGCCCGGCAAGCGCCGTTGTCCACAGCCTCGCAAGCGGTCCACCGCCGGTGTCGAGGGCGAGGTGATCCTTGCCGTCGAACCAGCGAGGGGACATCACCCAGCTGTATTTGTCTTCCATATCGCGCTTTTGTGGCCGCGGATTGGTGTGTTGGTTCCATGGATGCCGGCGGTCCACCGGGTTGCCCAACGGATCGCGTTGCACGAACATCTCCTGATCGGTCCAGTCGTCGTAATACGAACTGCCCAACAGGATCCGGATGCCCAGGTTGATGTCGACCAGCGAGGTCGTCACCAGCTTGTCGTCCACCACCACGCCCGGTGTCACGAACATCGCCCTGCCCCAGCGCTCCATGTCCTTGTAGTCGAAGTTGCATACCTCGGGGTCCTGGAAGCTGCCCCAGCATCCGAGCAGCGTGCGCCGCAGGCCGACCTGCTCGTAGCCGGGAACCGCGTCGTAGAAGAAGTCGAACAGATCGTCGTGCATGGGCACGACCTTCTTCATGAACTCGACGTAGCGCATCAGCCGGGTCATGTAATCGGTCATCAACTGGATGGTGGCGGTGGTTCCGATGCCGCCGGGATAGAGGGTGGACGGGTGGACGTGCCGGCCCTCCATCAGGCAGAACATTTCCCGGGTATAGCGGCTGACCTGCAGCGCCTCTCGGTAGAACTCGCCGGAGAACGGGTTGAGGGCTCGCATGATATCGGCGATTGTCTTGTGACCGTGGGCATCTGCGTGGGGCGCCGCAGTGTTCTCGGCCTTCTTGAGCACGCTGGGGTTCGTCTCCGAGACCATCCTCTCGCAGTAGTCGACCCCGACCAGATTCTCCTGGAAGATATTGTGGTCGAACATGTACTCGGCGGCCTCGCCAAGGTTGATCAGCCACTCGCCCAGATGCGGCGGCTTGACGCCGTAGGCCATGTTCTGCGCGTAGCAGGAGCAGGTGGCGTGATTGTCGCCGCAGATACCGCAGATGCGGCTCGTGATGAAATGCGCGTCGCGAGGGTCCTTGCCCTTCATGAAGATCGAGTAGCCGCGGAAGATCGACGAGGTGCTGTGGCATTCGACGACTTGGCGGCTCTCGAAGTCGATCTTGGTATAGATGCCGAGGCTGCCGACGATCCGGGTGATCGGATCCCAGGCCATCTCGACGAGTTGGCCCGGCACGTTCTTCATCTGTGACGGCTCGGGGATGATGGTTGTCATCTTGGTGCCTTCTATTCGAGTTGTCCATCGGGCAGTTGGTCGACGCGGCACCTACCAGGTGCGTCGCGCCCCGGTGACGAGTTCTTTACCGCGGTGCCGCCACTTGGGTTCCTTGTCCACGGTGTACTGGGTGACGTGGCGCAGGCTACGCACCACCGATCCGTAGATCCCCGACGCGGCGGTCGAAAGTTTGCCGCCGGGCGGTTCATCCATGAACGGCATGAACTTGTCGGGGAATCCCGGCATGGTGCAGCCGATGCAGATGCCGCCGACATTGGGACAGCCACCGATTCCGTTGATCCAACCTCGCTTCGGCACATTGCATTTCACGACTGGCCCCCAGCAGCCCAGCTTGACGATGCACTTGGGTGACCCGTACTCCTTGGCGAAGTCGCCCTGTTCGTAGTAACCCGCCCGGTCGCAGCCCTCGTGCACGGTGGCGCCGAACAGCCACTGTGGTCGCAGGGCGTCGTCGAGCGGAATCATGGGCGCCTGACCAGTGGCCATGTACAGCAGATAGGTCAGCGTTTCCGACAGGTTATCCGGCTGGGTGGGACATCCTGGCACGCAGACGATCGGGATGCCGGCCTTGCTCTTCCAGTCCCAACCCAGATAGTCGGGTACGCCCATCGCGCCGGTCGGGTTGCCGGCCATGGCGTGGATGCCGCCGTAGGTGGCGCACGTCCCCGCGGCCACGATCGCGGTGGCCTTCGGCGCGAGCCGGTCCAGCCACTCGCTGGTGGTCATCGGCTGGCCGGTGGCCGGGTCGTTGCCGAACCCGCACCAGTAGCCCTCGGCGTGGAGTTGCTCATTGGGGATCGAGCCCTCGACGACGAGCACGAACGGATCGAGTTCGCCGCGGTCGGCCTTGAAGAACCAACCGAGGAAGTCGTCGGCCCCGCCGGCGGGGCCGCACTCGAAGTCGATCAAGGGCCAGTGCATGGCGACCTGGGGCAGACCGGGCAGCGCCCCGAGCGCGATCTCCTCGATTGTGGGCTGGGTAGCGGCAGTCAGCGCCACCGAATCGCCGTCACAACTCAGGCCTGCATTGATCCACAGAACATGGATCAGTGCTTCTTCTGCTTTGACTGCTGCTTCCGTGGGCATGCTGCAGCTTCCCGGGGCTGGGCTGGAGCCCCTGCGCCGCCGGAGTCGACCGTCGGCCCACTTGCGCGGCGTTAGTCCAGGGTCTACCCGGCAAGCATGTGATGTCAATCACAAGTTTGGCCGAGGCGAGGTCAGGAGCGGCCAGTTTCGAATAGTTAGGTTAGGTAGCCCTCACTTATGGCGGTTCCTTCGACATGCTTTGCCGATGAGCAGTGGATTTCAGATGTCCCAGTCAATCCGCGAGTGCGCCTGCGAAGGGGTGGCAGAGTGGAAGGCTCGGCCAACGGCGGTGCGTCCTGAGAGCTGCGCCGATGAAGCCCATGGAGTCGAAACCTTCGTGGTCGAGGAGTGCGGTCAATGGGCGGTGGACATCGTCGTAATTTTCGCCGACGGCGTGGTGCGCAAGCGCATCGCCTCGCACCGTACTCGGAGTCGCGCCGAGATTGCCGCGAGCTTGATCAAACGTGCCGCCGAGCGCGGTGGGCGCCAGCTGCGCTTCTCCTGAGTGCTATCCGGCGACAAAACTGCGCACCCAGTCGTACCACGCTGACATTCCATCGCCGGTCCGGGCGCTGACCGGCAGGATGGTCGCCGCGGGGTTGACCGCGCGAATACTCGCGATGTAATCGCCGACATCGATGTCGAGGTGCGGCACCAGGTCGGTCTTGTTGAGCAGCACCAAGTCGACGGCGCGGAACATCACCGGGTACTTCAAGGGCTTGTCGTCACCCTCGGTGACCGAGTAGACCATGGCCTTGGCGTGTTCGCCAACGTCGAACTCGGCGGGGCAGACCAAGTTTCCGACATTCTCGATGACCAGCAGGTCCAGCTCGGACAGCCGGAGTCCCGCCAGCGCGCGGTTTACCATCGGGGCGTCCAGGTGGCATTCGCCGCCGAAGCCGTTGTTGGTGTTGAGCAACGATACCTGTGCGCCGCGACCACTCAGTTTGGCGGCGTCGAGGTCGGTCGCGATATCGCCCTCGATCACGCCGATACCCATCTCGGCGGCCAGGGTGTCCAGCGTGGACGCCAGCACGGTGGTCTTCCCGGAACCCGGGGAGCTCATCAGATTCAGGGCGCGGATCCCGTTCGCCTCGAGGAGATCGCGGTTGATGCCGGCGCGGATGTCGTTCTCGGCGAAGATCGATTCGAGCACCTCCACGCGTTGGGCGCCGGTTCCGTATCCGCTATGGTCGCCGTGGTCGTGCCCGTCGTGCCCGTCGTGCCCGTGATGTTCGTGATCGTGCACCGTACCGTCATCGTGGCGGTGGAATCGACCCATAGTGAGACCTTTCGTCACGTGACGTCGAGTGATGTCACCAGAAACTCATTGCCGCGCAGTACCTCGACTTCGCCGCTCCGACATCGAGAACAGCACACCGCCCAGCGTGATTCGAGCCCCCCGCGGTGTCCGCATTGGCCGCAGCGCACTTCGGCGGGGACCAGTTCGAGTTCGAGTTCGGCTTCGGGCATGTCCTCATGGCTTCGTACCAACGTCCAGCAGAACTCCAGCGATTCGGGCACCACCTGGCGCAGGGCGCCGACTTGGACCCGCACGACATCGACCTGCCGACCGGCGGTATGCGATTTGACCACCCCGGCGATGGCGTGACACAGCGATAGTTCGTGCATTACCCCATGTTGCCTTGAGGAGGACGTAGTCGCCGAGCTTTCGACCAGCAATGTTGGTGGATGGCGCGGCATTGGACGGCGAGCAGCGGTGGCGCTGGTAAACCGACAGCCGAATCTTGCACGGCCAGCTCGTCTGAACGCGCGCCGACGTCGAGGATGCCGGAGTTCAGCGCGACTCGGGTCATCGCGTCGCCTTGAGCAGATGGAACAGCAGCATCATCTGGGTCACCGCCAACGGGGTGCTGTGACCACCGGCGATCGCACCGAGCGCGTCGGTCATCTCGAGCCGGTCCTCGGTGAGCGCTCGCCAGAGCAGCTTCTCCGTCCGCGCGGACTCCTCGGGATCGACGTAGCCGTGCACGTGCAGGCTGTCCACCGGGCGCCCGTCGTGATCATTGGCCAGACCCATGTGCATGGTGGCGGTGATCTCGGGCCGCAGCACCGAGGTGAGATCGGGTTGGGGAATGTTGGGTCGCAGCAGCAGGGTCGCCGACAGCGGCGTATCCGGCGGGTCGTTGCGCTGCTCGATGGGTGCGAACCGCACCACCAGGTCGGCGAATGCCCGCTGCGGCAATACGAATTGCTGCGCGTCGGACTCCCGGTCGGCAAGTTCGGTCAGCACCTGATCGGGGGTGTACCCGCGAGACGCGCAGTCGCGCTGGGTCTTCCAGTCCCGACGGACGTTGTCATCCGGATCGAGATACACGGCGAGGTCGAAACACGCGCGGCACAGATTGGTGTGCAACGGCAGCAGGCCCTCGACAATGATGTAGTCGGCGGGATCTACCACGACAGGACGCAGCAACCGCCCGCTGGCGTGGTCGTATACCGGTTTGAGGACGGACTGCCCGGTGGCGAGCAACTGTAGGTGCTGGCCGAGGATGTCGAGGTGATTGCAGTCCGGGTGCAGGGGAGTCATCCCGTTGAGCGAGCGTTCGAGCCGATCGAAGCGGTGGTAATCGTCGGTCGAGATGGACAGGCACCGATGCGGCCCCAGCGTGTTGACCAATCCCGCGGCGACCGTACTCTTGCCCGAGGCGCTGTCCCCGGCAATCGCGAGTATCACCGGCCGCCGACGAGATCCCCGGTGATTGTCGAGGAATCGGACCAGTTTGCCGCGAACCACGAATCCGCCCGAGGCTCAGCCGGTTCGGCCCGACAGTGCATCCTCGGCGACATCCGCGACCACGGCGGGCGTCAAACCCATGTGTGCGGCGACCGCCGCGCCGGGTCCGCTCTCTCCGAAGCGTTCGATCCCGACGACTCGATCGCGGGGGCTCGACAGCGCCCGCCAACCGGTGGTGACACCTGCCTCGATCCAGACGACCGGCGCGTCCGGGAACCCGGCCCACGTGCCGTGCGATGTGCACTCCAGGCGCTCCCGGCACATCACCGATGCGACCGTGGTCGCCACGCCGCGTTCACCGAGGATTTCGGCGGCCTCGAGGGCAAGTCCAACCTCGGACCCACTGGCGGCCAGAACCACGTCGGCGGACTTGCCGCCGGACCGGACGATCCGCGCGCCGTGGGTACCGATATCGTCGAGCCCGTCGCCGCCCAGGGTCGGCAGATCCTGCCGGCTGAGGATGAGTGCCGTTGGCCCACTGGTATTTTCCGCGGCCAGCTGCCAGGCCATCGCGGTCTCCGCCGCGTCCGCAGGGCGCAGCACCGTCAGCCCCGGAATGAGCCGCAACGCCTCGATCTGCTCGATTGGCTGATGCGTGGGCCCGTCCTCCCCGACGTGCACCGAATCGTGCGTGAAGATGTAGACGACGGGCAGTTTCATCAACGCCGACAGGCGCAGCGCCGGCCGCAGATAGTCGGAGAACACCAGAAAGGTGCTCCCGAACGGACGCAGGCCGCGATGCAGCGCCATTCCGTTCATCACGGCCGCCATCGCGTGTTCCCGGATGCCGAAATGTATCGTGCGGCCGCTGAAGTCATCGGCGCTGACATCGCCGCCGGGAATCGCGGTATTGGTCGACCCGGCGAGGTCCGCCGATCCTCCGACGAGCCCCCGGTAGACTTCGGCCAGGGCGTTGAGGGCTTTGCCCGATGCCTTTCTGGTGGCCATCCTGTCGGCGACCGCCACGTCGCGGGCGCAGCGGCCGAGCGCATCTGCGGCATCGGTGGGCAGCGCGATTCGGTCCAGTGCGAAATCGGCGGCCAGCTCGGGATTGGCCGACTGCCAGGCGGTGTGGATGCGGGTCCATTCGGCGTGTGTGATGGTCCCGGCGGCGGCGAGCGCAGCCGCGCTGGCGCCGACCGCATCCGGTACCCGGAACGACTGGTCGGGCCAATCGAATCGCTTGCGCATCGCGGCGAGCGTGGCCGCGCCGAGCGGGCTGCCGTGCGCTTTCGGGGTACCTTCCACGCCCGGCGCGCCGAAGCCGATGGTGGTCTGGACCTGGATGAACGTGGGCCGACCATCGGACTCCATTGCCGAACGAAATGCCTGGCCCAGGGCTTCGGCATCGTTACCGTCCGGCACCGAGACCACTCGCCAGCCGTAGGCGGTGAATCGCGCAGCAGCGTCATCGGCGCACGAGTTCGACGCGGCGCCATCGATGGTGATGTCGTTGTCGTCGAAGATGACGGTCAGTTTGTCCAGGCCGAGGCGACCGGCCAGCGACGCGGCCTCATGGCTGAGCCCCTCCATGAGATCGCCGTCGCCGGCGAGCACCCAGGTTCGGTGGTCGACCACGGTGTGTTCAGCGGTGTTGCACCGCGCGGCCAGCATCCGTTCGGCGAGAGCCATCCCGACCCCGTTGGCGATGCCTTGGCCCAGCGGCCCGGTCGTGGTCTCCACCCCGGGGGTGTGGCCGAACTCGGGGTGTCCGGGTGTGCGTGAGCCCAGTTGGCGGAACTTGCGTAGTTCGGACATCGGCAGGTCGTAGCCGAACAGGTGCAGCAGCGCGTACAGCAGCGCCGACCCGTGGCCCGCGGACAGCACGAATCGGTCCCGGTCCGGCCACTGCGGGTCCGCCGGATCGTGGCGCAGGTAGCGCGACCACAGGGTCCAGGCGATGGTGCTGGTCCCCAGCGGGAGCCCGGGGTGGCCGCTGTTGGCGGCCTCCACCATATCGGCCGCCAGGAAGCGCAGGGTGTTGATCGCCAGCGCGTCCAATTCCGCTGAGTAGGAAGGTGTTTTGCGTTCGTTGGCCGCGGTGACGGTGTTCGTCGTGGTGGTGGTCATCCTGCGACGAGCCTTCCGGTCTGTTCGCCGGCCGCGGCGCGCAGTGCGGCCGCCTGCTCGGACATGGTGGATGAGTTGCTGAACAGGGCCGACCCGGCACAGAATGTGTCGGCGCCGGCCCGCGCCGCACGACCGATGGTCGCCGTGCCGATGCCGCCATCGACCTCGAGTTCGATGGGAAGCCCGCGTCGATCGATTTCCGTTCTGGCCGCGGCGATCTTGGATTCCATGCTGGCCAGGTACCGTTGGCCGCCGAAGCCGGGATTCACCGTCATCACGAGCAACAGATCGGTGCGGTCGAGTACATCGGCCACGGCGCACAGTGGGGTTGCCGGGTTGATCGCGACTCCTGCCTTGGCGCCGAGATCCTCGATGGCGCAAAGGGTTCGATGAAGATGCCGACATGTCTCGGCGTGCACAATGACGATCTCGCACCCGGCCTCGACCCAGCGCGCCAACATGGGATCGGGATCGTCGACCATCAGATGGGCTTCGAAGCCGATGTCCACCCGGTCCCTGCAGGCGGCGATGACATCGGGTCCGAAGGTCATGTTCGGGACGAACACACCGTCCATCACATCCCATTGGATCCGGTCGATTCCGGCATCCGCGATCGCGGTGACGTCGCGGCCGAGTTCGGTGAAATCCGCAGGCAGTACGGATGCGACCAGGGTCGCGGGGGGAGATGTCACGAGCAGAACCTCCTGAGGGCTGGATGCCTCACGACGCTATGACGGTATGCCCGTTGGCGACTCCCCCGAGTGGGGGAATCGAAGGTTGTTCCCCAATTGTGCGGTCGGTGACCTGCCAGGAATTCTTCGTACGGTTCCTTGCTGTCGCGTTTATGGTGAACACATGACGGCGGCAACGGCGGCAGTTCCGGTGCGGGTGGTACTGGTCGATGATCACGAAATGATCATCGAGGGACTCAAGGCGATGTTGGCGTCGTTCAAGAATCGTGTCCGTGTCGTCGGTGAGGCCGTCGGAGCGGAGAATGCGCTGGGCGTCATCGCCAGCCTTCAGCCCGATATCGTGCTCTGCGATGTACGCATGCAGGGGGCCAGCGGTCTGGATCTGTGCCGCACGATTCGGGAACGGGACCCGGACCGCAAAGTGGTTCTGCTCTCGGTGTACGAAGATGAGCAGTACCTGTTCCAGGCACTGCGAGCGGGTGCGTCGGGGTATCTGCTGAAAGGCATCAGCAGCGACGAATTGGTTCGTCAGCTCGAGTATGTGCAGGCCGGTTCGACCGCCATCGACGCCGGACTGGCAGCCCGGGCGGCCGATACCGCGGCGCGGCTGCAACGGGACGAGTTCTGGCCGGGCGCGCGGCACGGGTTGACCCAGCGGGAGAGCGAGATCCTCGCGTTCGTGGTCGCCGGGCTGTCGAATCGCGGTATCGCAGGCAAACTCGTGATCGGTGACGAGACGGTCAAGAGCCACCTGCGCTCCATCTACCGAAAGTTGGGCGTCGGTGACCGCACCGCCGCGGTCGCCACCGCGCTACGTGAAGGCATCTACCAGTGACCGGCCTGGTCCATGGGTTGGTCGATGAGGATCGCGAGGTCGAGCTATTGCTTGGCATCGTTGCGGCCACCTCGAGCGGCCCGGGAGTCGAGTCACTGGCTGCGGCCGTCGCGGAGCTGATCACTTCGGTCACCGCTTCCGACGTGTGCTTCGTGCACGTGCTGGACGATTCCGGACGCTCGCTCACCCTTGCGGGTGCGACGCCCCCGTTCGACGAACAGGTCGGTCTGATCACCATGCCGCTGGGCGAGGGCGTATCCGGCTGGGTGGCCAGTCATCGTGCGCCCGTGGTGATCACCGACAACAAGGACGAGGATTCGCGCTATGTGCCGATCGCGTCGCTGCGTGGTTCGGACTTCACCTCGATGGCCTCGGTACCGATGCAGACCGAACTCGGTGGGTTGGTTGGTGTGCTGAACGTGCACACCGTTGCCCGGCATGACTTCACAGGTCGGGACATCGAGTTGTTGCTCGCGATCGGAAGGCTGCTTGCCGGTGCGCTCGACCAGGCCCGGATGCACCGCCAGGTCGCGGCCCGCGAGCGGGCTCACGAGAACTTCGCCGAACAGGTGATTGCCGCACAGGAATCCGAGCGGCGCCGGTTGGCAGGCGATATTCATGACGGGATCTCGCAACGGCTGGTGAGCCTGACGTACCGACTCGATGCGGCGGCGCGGGCGGTCGGCGCATCCGACGGACCCGAGGCCGCCGAACAGTTGGAGAAGGCCCGCGATTTGGTGGATCTGACGCTGGCCGAGGCGCGCGCGGCGATCGGTGGGCTGCGCCCGCCGGTGCTGGACGATCTCGGTCTGGTCGGCGGGCTGGCCAGTCTGGCTTCGTCGATACCCGAAATCGATCTGGACCTCGAGCTGGCCGACCGGCGATTGCCCGAACACGTCGAGGTGGCGCTGTACCGCATTGCGCAAGAGTGTCTGCAGAACGTGGTCAAGCATGCGCGGGCCATGACGGCCAAGGTGTGGTTCGAGGTCGACGATGGCGGCACGGCGCGCCTAGAGGTCAGCGATAACGGCGTCGGTTTCGATCCAGCCCCGGACCGCGCTCCGACCAGCTACGGCATGCTGTCGATGAGTGAGCGCGCCGAGCTGGTCGGCGGCCAGCTATCGGTCCGTTCCCGCCCTGGTTGGGGCACCACGGTCACGGTGACCGTGCCGGTCGACGCGGCCGCCGATCACGCCGGTTGAAGCCTCTCGCGGCCCCGGAGCGCGTTGGCGTTCGCCGCGACATGACTGGCCAGCGCCCGCTGTCCGGCCTCGACCAAACCTTCGTCACCGTGCCAGGCCGCCAAGGCCGGCGACACCAGCGCTCGGCCGAACGAGAACGTCAGCGGCCACGGCGTGTTGTGGCTCTGCATCGCCGCGAGGTTGGCGGTGGCCCGCTCGGGCTCCTGCCCGCCAGAGAGGAACGCCACCCCGGCCAGCTCGGCCGGCCAGGCCCGGAGCACGGCGACGGTGGCCTCGGCCACCTGTTCCGGGGTGGCCCGGACCGGATGATCCTCGCCCTCGATCACCATGTTGGGCTTGAGCACAATCCCGGCCAGGTCCACGTTCATCGCGCGGAGTTGCTGGCGTACCGCGGCATGCACGCTCGCCGTGACTTCGGCGCAGCGCTCGAGGCTGTGTTCACCCGACATCAGGACTTCCGGTTCGACAATCGGAACCAGGTCGGCCTCCTGACACGCCGCGGCATACCGGGCCAGCGCACTGGAGTTCGCCGCGATGGCGCCCCAGCTGGGTCTTTCCTCGGTGATCGTGAATACCGCGCGCCATTTGGCGAATACCGCTCCCGCCTCGGCGTAGCCGGCCAGTCGGGCAGGCAGCCCGTCCAGCCCCTCGGTGATGGTTTCTCCCGGCAGGCCCGGGCACGGTTTGGCCCCGGTATCGACCTTGATGCCCGGCAGGATGCCGAGCGTCCGGATCGCCTCGGGGAAAGGTCGGCCGTCGCTGAACACCTGTCCCAGGGTCTCCTCGCACAGGATGACGCCCGATACCCCCGCCGCCAGATCGGCCGTGGTCACCAACAGCTCGCGATAGTCGCGGCGGCTCTCGGCGGTCGGCACCACACCCACCTGCTCGAGTCGCGTCGACATGGTGCTGATGCTCTCGTCGGCGGCAAGGATGCCCTTGCCGGGCATGGTCATGGCGGCCGCGGTCTCGTTACACGTACTCATCGGAACTCCTGTCCTTGATCGATTGAGCACAACGTAGGTCCGTCGAAACACGCCGACCTCACCCGATCGGAGGAATGCCCGGGGGTGGTTTAATAGTTAAGTATTTACTTCAGTTTCAACCCATTTCTATCGATAGACAGGTTTAATATTGGCTGCCACGATCGTTCGCATGGCAGATAGATGGAACGCGGGAGTCATTCCCTACGCAGAGATGGGCTACTGGCAGCCGGATTACGTCCCGAAGGAGTCAGATGTGCTGTGTGCCTTCCGGATTACCCCCCAGGACGGTGTGCCGCCCGAGGAAGCCGGTGCGGCCGTCGCCGGTGAATCCAGTACCGCGACATGGACCGTGGTGTGGACCGACCGGCTCACCACCTTCGAGCACTACCAGGCGAAGTGCTACAGCGTCGAGGCGGTGCCCAATGCCCCCGGGCAGTGGATCGCGCTGATCGCCTATGACATCGACCTGTTCGAGGAGGGGTCGATCGCCAACCTCACCAGTTCGATCATCGGCAACGTGTTCGGGTTCAAGCCGCTCAAGGCGCTGCGACTGGAGGATATGCGGATTCCCACGCATTACGTCAAGACGTTTCAGGGGCCCGCGCACGGCATCGTCATGGAGCGCGAGTATCTGGGCAAGTTCGGCCGACCGCTGCTGGGCGCGACCACCAAACCCAAGCTGGGCCTGTCGGCGCGCAACTATGGCCGCGTGGTGTACGAGGCCCTGCGCGGCGGCCTGGACTTCACCAAGGACGACGAGAACATCAACTCGCAGCCGTTCATGCGGTGGCGCGACCGGTTCCTGTTCTGCATGGAAGCGGTCAACCGTGCCCAGGCGGCCACCGGTGAGATCAAGGGGCACTACCTCAACATCACCGCGGGAACCATGGAAGAGATGTACGAGCGGGCGGATTTCGCCGCCGAACTGGGTTCCGTGGTGGTGATGATCGATCTGACCATCGGCTATACCGCCATCCAATCGATGGCCAAATGGGCTCGCGACAACAGCGTGCTGCTACATCTGCACCGTGCCGGGCACGGCACCTACACCCGGCAGAAGTCACACGGTGTGAGCTTCCGGGTGATCTCCAAATGGATGCGGCTGGCCGGTGTCGACCATATCCACGCGGGCACCGTCGTTGGCAAGCTCGAGGGTGACCCGAACACCACGGCCGGCTTCTACGACACATTGCGTCTGGACAGCATCCAGGCCGATCCGGTCAAGGGTCTGTACTTCGACCAGGAATGGGCATCGATCCCCGGCGTCATGCCGGTCGCTTCCGGTGGGATCCACGCCGGCCAGATGCATCAGCTGATCCACTACCTGGGTGAGGACGTGATCCTGCAGTTCGGCGGCGGCACCATCGGACACCCGATGGGTATCGCCGCGGGTGCCGAGGCCAACCGGGTCGCGCTGGAAGCCATGATCAAGGCCCGCAACGAGGGCCGGGACTACTACAAGGAAGGCCCAGACATCCTCAAGAAGGCCGCGGCCAAGAACCGCGCGCTGGACACCGCGCTGGCCACCTGGGGCGATATCACCTTCAACTACGAATCCACCGACACCCCCGACGCCGTCGCGACGCCGACGACCGTCTGACACGAAAGGAGCTCACACATGCGAATCACCCAGGGCACCTTCTCGTACCTGCCCGATTTCACCGATGAGGAGATCACCGCACAGATCAAATACGCACTGTCCAATGAGTGGCCGCTGTCGGTCGAGTTCACCGACGACCCCCATCCACGCAACACCTACTGGGAGATGTGGGGTCTGCCGATGTTCGACCTCAAGGATCCGGCCGGCGTGCTGCTGGAGGTCAACGCGTGTCGATCGGCGAACCCGAACAGCTACATCCGGCTGAACGCGTATGACGCGAGCCTGGGCCGACAGACGACGGCGCTGTCGTTCATCGTCAACCGGCCCGCCGAGGAGCCCGGCTTCCGGCTCGACCGCGCCGAGCGGGCCAACCGCCAGATCGGGTACACCACGCATTCGTATGCCACCGAACGTCCCGAGGGGGACCGGTACCGATCGGACTGACCGATGACATTGCAGACACCAAATAAGCCGCAATCCGCCGAGAACCCGCGCAGCTCATTCGGGTACCGGCCACGTCCGGCCCCCGGTCCGCAGCTGGACGGGGAACCGGACGTGCCCGCGGAGGACCTGCTGCCCCCGGGCGCGGTCGTCGACATTGCCGCCGCACGGAAGGATTCGGGCGTCGATGACGTACTGGCCGGACTCGATCGCGAACTGGTGGGATTGGAGCCGGTGAAAACCCGGATCGCCGAAATCGCCGCGCTGCTGCTCGTCGACCGGATGCGGGCCCGCTTCGGGGTCAATGCGCCCCAGCCAACGCTGCACATGTGCTTCACCGGGAACCCCGGGACGGGCAAGACCACCGTGGCGCTGCGGATGGCCGATCTGCTGCACCGGCTGGGGTATCTGCGGCGTGGCCACTTGGTCAGCGTGACTCGCGATGATCTGGTCGGGGAGTACGTCGGGCATACCGCTCCGAAGACCAAGGAAGTCATCAAGCGTGCGATGGGTGGCGTGCTGTTCATCGACGAGGCCTACTACTTGCACAAGGTGGAGAATGACCGCGACTACGGGTCGGAATCGATCGAGATTCTGCTTCAGGTGATGGAGAACCATCGTGCTGACCTGGTGGTGATTCTGGCTGGCTATGCGGACAAGATGGATCAGTTCTTCTCGGCCAATCCCGGAATGCAGAGCCGGATCGCCCACCACATCACCTTCCCCGACTACGCCGTCGGCGAGCTGGAGGACATCGCGCTGTTGATGACCGACGAGTTGGGCTATCGGTTCTCCGATGAGGCCCGCGAGGTCTTACGCCGGTATCTCGAGTTGCGGATCGACCAACCCTGGTTTGCGAATGCGCGCAGCGTGCGCAATGCACTGGAGCGGGCCCGGCTTCGGCACGCCCGACGTCTGCTCGCAACCGGGGGCGATGTCGGTTTGGCCGGGCTTTCCACCATCGAGCCGGCCGATATTCTGGCGAGCCGGGTGTTCGGTACCGATCCCGTCGACACCGTGGCAGGAGGGCGCCGATGACCACCAACGCGCGGCTGCGTGCGCTGGTCGAGCTCGCCGAAACCGGCTCGGTTCGCGGTGCCGCGGAGCGCCTGGTGGTGACCGAATCCTCGATCTCGTCGGCGCTGCGCGCGCTGAGCAACGACATCGGGATAGCCCTGGTGGACCGGCACGGCCGTGGGGTGCGGCTCACCCCGGCTGGGGAGCGGTACGTCGAGTACGCGCGCCGGATTCTCGGCCTGCACGACGAGGCGATCCTGGCCGCCCGCGGCGAAGCGGATCCGGAGCACGGATCGGTGCGGTTGGCGGCCGTCACGTCGGCCGGCGAGCTGCTCATCCCGGCAGCGCTGGCTTCCTTCCGGACCAGGTATCCCGGAGTCGTACTGCACCTCGAGGTCGCTTCCCGCAGCCTGGTCTGGCCCATGCTGGCGCGACACGAAGTCGATCTGGTAGTCGCCGGCCGCCCGCCCGAGGATCTGCGCCGGAAGGTGCGAATGCGGGCCGTGAGCCCGAACACCCTGGTCGTCGTCGGCGCCCCGGCGCTCGCCAAGGGGATCGACCCGGCCACCGCAACCTGGCTGTTGCGCGAGACCGGGTCGGGTACCCGGTCCACCCTGATGGCGCTGCTCGAGGATCTGGAGGTGACGCCGCCGCATCTCGTGTTGGGTTCGCACGGCGCGGTGGTCGCGGCCGCGGTGGCCGGGCTGGGCGTCACGCTGGTGTCCCGGCAGGCGGTGCTGCGCGAACTCGACGGCGGCGATCTGGTCGAGATCGCCGTGCATGGCACGCCGATCAGCCGGCCCTGGCACGTCGTCAGTCAGTTGTCGCCGACCATGTCGACCGAGCTGTTGATCGACCACCTGACGGCCAATCCCGGGCTTGGCTGGCGGCCGGCGAAGTCGGTGCAGCAGGCGTCCTGACCCGTCACCGCCGCAGCGTCTCCGACGGTGTCTCGCCCCAGCGCTTCCGGTACTCGATGGCGAAACTGCCGAGGTGGTGAAAGCCCCAGCGTTCGGCGACCGCGGTGACGGTGACCCCGTCCGACGGCACCGCGTCGATGAGTTCCTCGTGCACCCGGTCGAGGCGCCGGCTGCGCAGATAGGCCATCGGTGACATGCCCAGCTCGTCTCGAAAACCCTGCTGGATCGACCGCACACTCATGTGCACGCTCTTGGCGACGGCGTCCATCGTGACGCGCTCGGCCAGGTGGTCGTCGATGTAGTTCATCGCGTCCCGTACGACGGTACGGGATTGATCCGGCTGCGCGGGTTTCAGCAGTTCGCGGTGATACGTCGATGGCTGCAGCTGCAGCAGCGTGCTCATCACCAGCTCCTCGATCGCTCCGATGCCCTGACCACGCTGGATCAGCGAACCCGGATGGAACACCTCGGAGTGGATCAATTGGACCGCGGTGTGCCAGCGCATGGCAGCCTCGGTGGCCAGATCGAATTCGGGCTCGAACTCGAGCGGCTTGGTCAAGCTGCGGCCCAGCAGCCGGGTCAGGTGGGCGATCATCGGCTGCTGTTCGATGCGGATCAGCAATTGTGGGGAGTCGTAGTCGAGTCCCATTCGTAGCGGCGCTCCAGGGCTGGTCACCAGCGCCCGTAGGGTGTTGGCTTCGAAGGCGGTGTCCCGGTATTCCACCAGTGCGCGACCGTTCATCGGCATGTGCACGGCGAAGTATTCGCCAAGGGCGGGAACGTCGATGCGGGCCGGCGTGTGCAGGTCGAGGTACAGCATGCTGACATTGCGCAGGCGCACGCCGTGCAGCACCGCAGCAAACTCTGCCGCGGCGTCGTAGGCCACGTTCAGCGACAACGGAGCGAGGGCTTTGCCGACGAGTCGGGTGGCCTCGGCGGTGCTCTCGGTATAGAAGATCTCCTTGTCGGCAAGGGCCGGCGGCACGCCGCGGGAGCGCACCTTCCGGCGCACCGGGTTGCTGGTGCGCCGATCGTCGATGAACCCGATTCGGGTCAGCCGGGACAAGGCCGCCGCCTCACCCAGAATGTGCGGCTCAACTGCCGCGATGATGAGGATTTCGTTAAAGTGTCGGTGCCGATCATGCAAGCCTCGGAGGGGATGGGCGCGCGTCAACGCGTTCAACTTTGCGTAATTTTGACAGGTATTGCGTGAAAATGATAGGCAAGCGCCCGTCGGCTCGTTAAATTGTGATCGGAACCACATCCCTCATCCAAGTGTCGTCCAGCCCACGGGCCAGCCCGCCCGTACAGGACTTAGGAGGCCACGTGGTGGCAAACGGTCAGATTGTTGCGGTGTCGCCGGAGCAGCAACTCCGCGAGCGGTTGGCGGATCCGAGAGTTGCGGAATCGTTGAACAGGCTGCTCGATCATGCCGATCTGTTGGCTGTCCTGGTCGACGGACTCGACGGATTCGTCCGCCGCGGTGATGAGATCAGCGCGTCGTTGTCGTCGGCGGTCGATGAACTGCGCGGCCCGGTCGGGAGCCTCAGTGCTCGGTTCAGCGGGTTCGACGAGCTGAAATCGGTGGACCGGCAGGGTTTGGCGGACAGTGTGAGTTCACTGGCCGCGGCCCTGGTGGCCGCGATGCCGGCGATGAACAAGATTCTGCAGTCCCCGCTGATGGATCCGCAGGCTGCCGAGGTGCTCGCCGGGATGGGTACCGCCCTGGTCCAGGGGAAGGCCGCGGCTGAGGCCGACCCGGGTGGGCCCAAAGGGCTGTTCGGGCTCTGGCGGGTGTCCAAAGACAAGGACATTTCCCGGGGTTTGGGATTTCTCGTTCAGGTGGCCCGCGCATTCGGCCGACAGCTCCCACATGACTGAATCAATCAGACTGATAACCGTAACCAAATAGCCGACACAGTTTCTGTTCAGCCCAACAGGAAATGTGGCCGATTCCCGGTCGCATTCCGAGAGGAGAATCATGGCATCCGTTTTGTGGTTCCAAGGTGGCGCGTGCAGTGGTAACACCATGTCCTTTCTCAACGCCGAGGAACCCAATGTCGTCGATTTGATCGTCGACTTTGGACTCGAGTTGCTGTGGCATCCTTCGTTGGGGTTGGAACTCGGCCAGAATGCCCAGAAAGTGTTCTGGGACTGCGCCCGCGGTGAGCGTCCACTCGACATCTTCGTATTCGAGGGCACCGTCATCGAGGCACCCGATGGGACCGGGCGGATGGATATGTTCGCCGATCGAGCCATGAAGGATTGGGTCACCGACCTTGCCGGGGCGGCACAGGTGGTGGTGGCCCTCGGTGACTGCGCCTGCTTCGGCGGTATCCCGGCGATGGAACCCAACCCTTCGGCGTCCACCGGACTGCAGTTCCACAAGCGGAACAAGGGCGGCTTCCTGGGCCCTGACTTCCGCTCGAAGATGGGGCTGCCGGTCATCAACATTCCGGGCTGTCCCGCGCACCCGGACTGGATCACCCAGATCATCGTGGCGTTGGCCACCGGCCGCGCCAGTGACATCGCGCTGGATGAATTGCACCGTCCGGAAACATTTTTCAAGACATTCACACAGACCGGATGCACGCGCGTGCAGTTCTTCGAGTACAAGCAGTCCACCTTGTCGTTCGGCGAGGGCACCCGAACCGGTTGCCTCTTCTACGAATTCGGCTGCCGCGGGCCGATGACCCATTCACCGTGCAACCGCATTCTGTGGAATCGGCAGTCCTCCAAGACCAGGGCGGGCATGCCGTGCCTGGGCTGTACCGAACCGGAGTTCCCGCACTTCGACCTGGCGCCCGGCACGGTGTTCAAGACGCAGAAGGTCAGCGGGATGATCCCCAAGGAAGTGCCCGAAGGTTCCGACCACCTCACCTACATGGCGCATGCGGCGGCCGCGCGGATCGCTGCGCCGCAGTGGTCCAAGGAAGACATGTTCGTGGTGTAGCGGCGCGCCGCGCACTCCCGACGTCGCCCACACCCGACATAGCCAACGTGGTCAATCGAAAGGACCTGTGAACAAATGACCGAACTCGATCTTTGGGTCAGCCCGCTGGGACGTGTGGAGGGCGATCTCGACGTGCGCGTCACCGTCGATTCCGGGGTGGTTACCTCCGCGTGGACCGAAGCCGCGATGTTCCGTGGCTTCGAGATCATCCTGCAGGGTAAGGATCCCCAGGCCGGCCTGATCGTGTGTCCGCGCATCTGCGGCATCTGCGGTGGCAGCCACCTGTACAAATCCGCCTACGCGCTGGACACCGCGTGGCGGACGCATATGCCGCCCAACGCCACGCTGGTCCGCAACATCTGCCAGGCCTGTGAGACGTTGCAGTCGATTCCGCGGTACTTCTACGCGCTGTTCGCGATCGACCTCACCAACAAGAACTATGCGAAGTCCAGCCTGTACGCCGAGGCCGTCCGCAGGTTCGCCCCCTATGTCGGCACCAGCTACCAGAAGGGCGTGGTGCTGTCGGCCAAACCCGTCGAGGTGTACGCGATCTACGGTGGCCAGTGGCCGCATTCGAGCTTCATGGTGCCCGGGGGTGTGATGTGTGCCCCGACCCTGTCGGATGTCACCCGGTCCATCGCGATCCTCGAACACTGGAACAACAACTGGCTCGAGGGGCAATGGCTGGGCTGCACCATCGACCGGTGGCTGGAGAACAAGACCTGGGAAGACGTGCTGGCCTGGGTCGACGAGAACGAGGCGCAGTACAACAGTGACTGCGGGTTCTTCATCCGCTACTGCCTGGACGTGGGTCTGGACAAGTACGGCGCCGGCGTTGGCAACTACATCGCCACCGGCACGTACTTCGAACCATCCCGCTACGAGAACCCGACCATCGAGGGCCGCAACGATGCGTTGATCGGCCGCTCCGGCGTGTACGTCAACGGTGACTGGCACGAGTTCGATCAGGCCAAGGTCACCGAGGACGTCACGCACTCGTTCTATGCCGGTGACCGGCCACTGCATCCGTTCGAGGGGGAGACCATCCCGATCGATCCGGAACAGGGCCGCAAGGACGGCAAGTACAGCTGGGCGAAGTCACCCCGCTATGCGGTGGGCGAGCACGGGAACATCCCGCTGGAGGCCGGGCCGCTGGCGCGGCGGATGGCCGCGGGCGCACCCAACGCCGCGGCGCATCAGGACTACGATCCGCTGTTCGTCGATATGTACAACAAGATCGGCCCCAGCGTGATGGTGCGTCAGTTGGCACGTATGCACGAGGCCCCCAAGTACTACAAGTGGACCCGCGAGTGGCTCGATCAGCTGGATCTGCGGGAGAGCTTCTACACCAAGCCGGTCGAGCATGCCGAGGGTATGGGGTTCGGCGCCACCGAGGCCGCACGCGGTGCTCTCTGCGACTGGATTGTCATCGAGGACAGCAAGATCAAGAACTACCAGGTGATCACGCCCACGGCGTGGAACATCGGTCCGCGTGACGGTGATCAGGTCCTCGGGCCAATCGAGCGAGCGCTGGTCGGATCGCCCATCGTCGATCCCGAAGACCCTGTCGAACTCGGCCATGTGGCAAGAAGTTTCGATTCCTGCCTGGTGTGCACCGTACACGCCTACGATGGGAAGACCGGTAAGGAGCTGTCCAAGTTCGTTATCAACGGAATGGTGTGATCTGCCCTTGAATTCACCGTCAAGCCAGAGCCATGTCGACATCGAAGCCCCCGGGTGCGCGGTGCTCGTCGTCGGATGCGGGAACCTGCTGCGAGGTGACGACGGGGTGGGTCCCGTTCTGGTGCGTCACTTATGGGAGCGGGGTGCTCCCGAAGGCGCGCGTCTCGTAGACGGCGGTACCGCCGGCATGGACGTGGCGTTCCAGATGCGCGGTGCCGGCCAGGTCGTCATCGTCGATGCGGCGGCCACCGGCGCTGCACCGGGCACCGTTTTCCAGGTGCCCGGTGCCGAACTGGCCGAGCTGCCACCACTACAGGGGTTGCACACGCACTCGTTCCGATGGGACCACGCCATCGCATTCGCGCGCTGGGCGCTGGGCGACGATTGTCCGACCGACATCACGGTCTTCCTGATCGAGGCCCAGTGCGTCGACTTCGGTGCCGATCTCTCCGAACCCGTACAGGCCGGAATGGATGCCGTGATCGAACGCATCGAGGCCGATTACTTTGCGCCGCTGCGACCTCCGGGTGCCGATGACGTCAGCGTCGAGTTCAGCGCCGACGGCGATCTGCGTCTGGACTCGGCGTTGGCCGCCAGTCGCTTCCCGTCCGACGCGGTTGCCGCGGTGCTGCGCGGCGACGATCTCTGGTTGATCCCGCTGCGAGGACCACGCAGCGGTGGCCTGCTGCTCAAACAGCGCAACCCGAAGGGTGACCGGTCGGTTCTGGTCCGCGAGGTTCTGCAGGGCCGTTCGGTGGCGGGACCGCGATCGGCATCCTGGGATGACCAGCAGAAAGCACTGTGTATTGCGCTCGGGGTGCCGCCGGAGTCGCGAAGGTGATCCTGATGGTAGGGCAATCGCCGGATGAAGATTCCCCGGAACGCCCCCGCGCCGAGGCCCGGTCGAAGCGTTCGACCGACGATGCCCTCAGCGTCGACGCCGTGATTGTCGAGGAACATCGTCGGTGGGCCGTCGACATCGTGGTGGTGTTCGCCGACGGGGTGGTCCGGCACCGGATCAGTGTCCATCCCAGTCGACGACTCGCCGAGATCTCCGCCGACCTCATTCGGCGTACCGCCGAACGTAATATCTGTGGCCCACTGAATGGTTCGAGCTGATGACCACTGCCCCCGATTTCACCGAGTTGGTCACCACGCTGCCCCGACCGCAGCCCATCGGCACGTTCCCGCTGCCGCTGGGCTACCTCCTCATTCCCAACGGCCCGGGAGCCGACGAGGCGCGCACCGCATTGCTCGATGGCCACGAGCCCGCGACCTGGCCGGATTCGTTGCGGGCGCACGAACTGGCGCACCGCGGTGAGGTCGATCAGGCCGTTGCGCTGCTGGTCGACGACGATCCCGTCACCCGCTACAACCGATTCGTACTGGATCCCGAAGGTGTTGACACCGACCAGCTTCGCGGTGACCTTGGGCGCTTCGGTGTGCTGGTGGATGTGGTGCTGTTCACGCTGGGTCGCATCGATGACCCGCCTCGGGACGAGGGGACCGACGGTGAGCTGACCGCGGTTGTGCTGGCCGCGCAGGCCAGTCATCTTTTGACGCAGGGTGATTCGGACGGCGCGGCCAATGTGCTGGAACGCGCGGCGCAGGCCGTGACTGCGGACTCGCCACGCCTGGCGGGTGTGCTGATCGGATCCGCGGGTGCGATCGGCGCCGACACCGCCGACACGGTCGCACAGGCTCGCCTGGAGCGGGCGTTGCGGTTGCTGGACGGGGCGGATGGCCTGCGCATCGGCCGCGCCGAAATACATCTGAGTTTGGCCGGACTGTTTCATCACCGGGCAGTGCAGAATCCGGGCCTGCTGGCCCAGGCGATACCGCACTACCACTCGGCTCTGCAGTTGGTGTTGCGCGACGAGGCCCCGCTGGTATGGGCGTCCGCACATGCCAACCTGGCCACCGCCTATCTGACCATGCCGATGGTGGAGGCCTCGGATCAATTGCGTCTCGGCGTCGCCGCGAACTCGTTGCGTTCGGCGCTCAAGGTCTATACGCCCCAGGACTATCCGGAGCAGTGGGCCAGCGTTCAGCTCAATCTGGCGAACTCGCTGGTGTACACGCCGTCGAAACATCAGGCCGACAACCTGGTGGAGGCCGTGGAACTGTACGAGGCGGTGCTGGCCGCGCGTGATCGGGACAGCGACCCGCTGGGCCGCGCACGGGTGCTCACCAATCAGGGCAACGCGCTGGCGCACCTCGGTGCGTTCGATCAGGCCAAGGCCAAGCTCTACGAGGCGCGGTTTCTGTTCGAAGAGCAGCAGGACCACGAATCGGTGCGGACGGTGCGCGGAGTGCTCGACGAGGTGGCCCGCCAGGTCGCGTTGTTGCGGACCGCGGCCGAGGCCGACGGAGTGGCCGAACGATGACCACGATCCTCGAACCCACTCTGGAGGAGCTGGCCAAACGCGTCGACGACGCGATCACGGCGCTGGCCGACCTCGACCCCGCGGCGCGTGCCGTCGCCGAGGAACTCAAGGCAGCCCTCGAGGCCGTACACCGCGCGGGCCTGGTGACCATGGTCCGACGGATGCGCGCCGACGATGCCGCGCGGGCCGTGCTCTTCGACCTGGTCGATGACCCGGTGGTGCACCTGCTGCTATCGCTGCACGAGATCGTCCGCCCCGACCCTGTCACGCACGCGAATCGGGTGTTGGTCGCGGTGCGGCCACAATTACAAAGCCATGGCGGTGACGTCACGTTGGTGCGCATCGAAAACGGTACCGCGTTCGTCCGACTGGAGGGTGCCTGCAACGGCTGCTCGATGTCGTCGGTAACCCTGCGCAACCTGGTCGAGCAGGCGCTCGTCGAGGGCGTCCCGGCGGTATCCGGGGTCGAGGTGTTGCCCAATGAGCCCTCGCCCACGCTGATTCCGCTCGAATCACTACGGATCGGGCCGAACCCGTCGCTCGAGGGTTGGGCCGATGCGGGTCCGGTGACCGATGTGCCCGACGGCGGCCTGATAGGCCGCAGCCTGGTGGCCGAGTCCGGTGAACAGGCCGAGGTCGTCATCGTCAGCCTGGGACGGCGACTTTCGGCCTACCGCAACGAATGCGCGCACGAAGGGTTGCCGTTGGACAACGCACTCGTGGACGTCAACAACGGAACGTTGACCTGCCCGTGGCATGGATTCTGCTACGACGCATCGTCGGGGGAGTGCCTGAGTGCCCCCGAGGCGCAACTCGAGCCGTTGCCGCTGCGGATCGACAACGGAACCGTCTGGATCCGGGTGCGGGAATGAGTCGGCTGGTCGTCCGACACAACATCACCGGATTGCGGACGCGACCGGCGGAGGTAGTAGACCGCACACTGGCCGGCGGCTGGTCCGCCGAGGTGTGGCTGGGAGCGCCCGCACCCGGCGGGCTTGCGCTGCCGCCGGCCAGCCCGAGCATGGCCTGGATGTATTCGCCGCGCGGTGTGTTCCTCGGGGCCGACCACCTGGTGGTCGCGGACTCGGGCAACCATCGCGTCCTGGTATGGCAGGGCATCCCGGTCACCGATGAGCAGCCGGCGGATGTTGTGCTGGGACAACCGGATGGATCGACCGAGGGCCCGGCGGCGGGAGGGCGCGGTCCCGAACGGGGGATGCACCTGCCGACCGGCGTATTGGTGCACGACGGACGATTGATCGTCGCCGATGCGTGGCACCACCGGATCCTGGTATGGGATGAGGTTCCACACCGTAGTGACGTCGCACCGGATCACATTCTGGGACAGCCGGATTCATCCGCGGTGCAGCCCAACGCCGATGGTGAGTGCTCGGCGTCGTCGATGTACTGGCCGTTTGGCATCGCGATCGTCGGCGGGTCGTTCTGGGTCGCCGACACCGGTAACCGTCGGGTGCTGGGGTGGCGCCGCGGCGTTCCCGAACCGGGGCAACCCGCCGATGTCATTCTCGGTCAACCGAGTGCCGCGGATCGCCAGGAGAACCGCGGCGGCGTGGCCGGGCCGGCCAGCTTCCGCTGGCCACACGCCATTGCCGGGCGAGATGACCTGCTGTTGATCGCCGATGCGGGCAATCACCGGGTGCTGGGCTGGACCCCGCACCCCGAATCCGACAAACCCGCGGACCTCCTCATCGGGCAACCCGATTTCGCCTCGGCCGCGGAATGGCCCTACGGCCCGCACACTGGTGATCGGTTCCGTTTCCCGTACGCGGTTTGTCTGGACAGCGGCGCCGGCGACGAATGCTTCGCCGTCGCCGATACGGCGAACAACCGAATACTGTTGTGGGACGGTGTGCCCCGCGATGGGCGAGCTGCCGATCATGTGCTGGCGCAGCCGGACTTCGCCTCCAATGGCGAGAATCGCTGGACCTCGGTGCAGCGTGACACGCTGTGCTGGCCGTACGGCATGTCGCTGCGGGGGGACCGGTTGGCCATCGCGGACTCCGGAAACAATCGCGTCACCGTCTGGCGGCGGACGTGAGGACCTCCATCGTGTCGGGGCCGTCTGCCCGGATCTGCCGGCGCCGTTTCACCGTCGTCGGTGTGGTGCAGGGTGTCGGGTTTCGCCCGTTCGTGCATCGGGTGGCCACCGGGCTGGGCCTGACCGGATTTGTCGGCAACGATTCGGCCGCGGTATTCATCGAGGTGCAGGGTCCGGTGGCCGCGGTCGACGAGTTCGCGCAGCGCCTCGTTGCCGACGCCCCGCCGCTGGCCACGATCAGCGAACTGTCCGCGGCCGAGTTGTCGGCGCAGGACGGTGACGGGTCCGGCTGCTTCTACATCGTCGCCAGCCAGTCCGCGGCCGGCGCCCTGACCGCGATTCCACCGGATATCGCGACGTGTGACGCCTGTGTCCGGGAGCTGTTCGAGCCGGCCGATCGTCGGTACCGGCATCCGTTCATCACCTGTACGGACTGCGGTCCGCGGTTCACCATCATCCGGGAGCTACCGTACGATCGCCCGGCCACCACGATGGCCGGGTTCCGCATGTGCGCACGATGCGACGCCGAGTACCACGATGTCACCGACCGGCGGTTCCATGCGCAACCGGTCGCCTGTCCGGACTGTGGTCCGACGCTGTGGTTCCAGGACGGCCCCAACCGTACGGACGGCTCGGATGCGGCCGTAACGGCGGCGCAGCGGGCGCTCGCCGAGAGTAGAATTGTCGCAATCAAAGGGATCGGCGGCTACCACGTGAGCTGCGCCGCCGGAGACGACGCAGCGGTGACTGCGTTGCGCCGCCGGAAGGCCCGTGGAGGCAAACCTTTCGCCATCCTGGTGCGAGATCTCGACGTTGCGCGACGATACGCGGAGATCGACGACCATGAGGCCGCAATTCTGTCCAGTCGGCAGCGACCGATCGTGCTGTTGCGCCGCCGCCGGGATGCGCCCATAGCGGATGCGGTGGCGCCGGGTAACCCGTGGATCGGCGTGCTGCTGCCCTACACGCCGGTGCACCATCTGCTGCTGGCACCCGCCCCGGGGACAGCGCACCGGGTTCTCGAGGCGATCGTCCTGACCAGCGCGAACCGCTCCGACGAGCCGATTTGCTACTCCGCCCAAGATGCGGCACAACGACTTCCGGAGCTGTCCGACGCGGTGCTCGACCACGACCGGCCGATCCATGTGCCGTGCGACGACTCGGTGGTTCGGGTGGTCGATGGGCGCGAACTGCCGATCCGCCGGTCCCGGGGCTTTGCCCCGCTGCCGGTAGATCTCGGCCGCGACGGGCCGGCCGTGCTCGCCGTGGGCGGGGAACTGAAGAACACCTTCTGCCTGACCGACGGCCGGCGCGCCTATTGTTCGGCGCATATCGGCGATATGGGCACATTGGAGACGCTGCGCGCGTTCGAGCACTCGGTCGGTCAGATGTCCACCATGCGTCGGTCGCCGACTCGGCTGGCCGCCGACCTGCACCCGAGCTACCTGACTCGCGGCTGGGCCGAACGTAATGCCGGGGCGCGGCCCCTGGATCTGGTGCAGCATCACCACGCCCATGTCGTGTCGTTGTTGGCCGAGCATGGGCGGCTGGGCGAGCCGATTGTCGGAGTTGCCTTCGACGGCACCGGGTTTGGCACCGATGGCGCGGTATGGGGTGGCGAGATTCTGGCGCTGGGCACCGACAGCCGGCGTTTCACTCGGGTCGGTCATCTGGCCGCGGTACCGATGCCCGGCGGGGACGCGGCGGTGCGCAACCCGTGCCGGATGGCGTTGTCGCACCTGTGGTCGGCCGGGATCGAGTGGACTCCGGACCTGGCGTCGGTGCGCGCGCTGTCCAGCTCCGAACTACGTCTGCTGAACTCGCAGTTCGGCAGCGGAGTGGGATGCGTGTCCTGCACCAGCATGGGGCGGCTGTTCGACGCCGTCGCATCATTGCTCGGCGTGCGGCACACGATCGAGTACGAGGGGCAGGCCGCGATCGAACTCGAGTATCTGGCGGAAACTGCGGCACCGGCTTCGGCTTCAGGCGCCGTGCCGACGTTGGCACTGCCGGTGACCGCCGACGGTATTCTCGATCCGGCCCCGCTGATCCGGGATATCGTGGCGCAGTTGCGCGCTGGGGCCGGTACGGCCGAACTGGCAGCCGCGTTCCACCGAGCCGTCGCTGTCGCTGTCGCGGATATTGTTGCCCAGGTCAGTGTTTCAGGACAGCTGGTCGGACTTACTGGCGGAGTGTTCCAGAATGTGTTGCTGCTGCGCGCTTGCCGGAGTCTGTTGGAAGGGTCGGGGTTCGAAGTACTGGTACACCGGACCGTCCCGCCCAACGACGGCGGGCTGGCGCTGGGGCAGGCGGCGGTCTCGGTGCTCACCGCTCGCGATGAGCAGCAGGCCATGATCGAGGAGGGCTGATCGAATGTGTTTGGGGATTCCCGGCCGGATCACCGAAATCTGGGACGAGGCCACCGGGGCACGGATGGCACGGGTGGCTTTTCCCGGGGAGGAGAAGCTGGCGTGTCTGGCCTACCTTCCCGATCTGCAGGTTGGTGACTACACCATCCTGCATGCCGGCTTTGCACTGACCAAGATCGATGAGGACACCGCGAGAGTCACCATCGCGACGATGACCGAATACGGCGTCTTCGGTGAGGAGGTGTCGTGATGGACACGGTGGTCGAGAATGCCGTGGATGCCGATCTGGCGGCAGATCTTGCCGCTGCCGCGTTGACTCTGGCCAGAAGGTTCTCCGCGGGTGGCACCATGTGGTGTGTATCGCCGGCCTGGCAGCCGCATGCGCAGCACATCGCCGTCGAGTTCGTGCATCCGGTGATCGTCGGTAAGCGGGCGCTGCCCGCCGTCGCACTGACCGGTCCAGATTTGATTGACGTGGTCCGGGTTTCGGTGCGTCCGGGTGACATCGTGATCGCGGTGGCCGACTCCGCCGACGCCGACGTGCGGTCGATCATGCGCCGCGCCTCGGCCTGGGGTGCCACCGCGATCTGGATTGGCAACGGGGTGCGCCCGGCTGCCGGCGCCGCCGATCACGTGCTGTGGCTCGACGATCCGGACCCGCGGATACCCGCGACCGGCGGCTTCGTACTGCTGTATCACGTGCTGTGGGAGCTGACCCACGTCTGCTTCGAGCACCCGGGTCTGCTCAATATCGACGACTGTGCCGGGGAAACCTGTGTGGTGTGCAGCGACGAGGGGCGGCTCGCCGAAGTGGTTGCCGCGTCCAGTGAGCATTCGGCCCGGGTCCGCACAGCCGAGGGCTCGGAGTCGATCGAGACCTCGTTGGTGGGGCCCGTCGACGCGGGGGATCTGCTGCTGGTGCATGCCGGTATGGCAATCAGCCGGGTCGAGGAAGAGGTGAGTTCGTCATGACCGCACAGGATTCCGGTGCCAAGACGCCCGAGGAAGCCACCAACTTCCTCTATCCGTTCATCGATTCCGAGGAACACGACCCGCAGGCCCTGCTGGTAGATCTTGCCCAATCGGCACAGGCCAAGGCCGCCGAAAGTACCGCCTTGCGGCGATCCACGCTGGCGGCGAGCGGCGAGCTCGTGGAATCGGCGGGCGCGGAGTTGGCGCGGCGCTTCGCGGCCGGGGGACGGCTGTTCACCTTCGGCAACGGCGGTAGCTCAACGGATTCCGCGACGCTGGCTGCGCTGTTCGCCAGGCCGCCGGTCGGGGATCCACTGCCGGCCTGGTGCCTGACCGCCGATCAGGCGATTCTGACGGCGCTGGGCAACGACGTCGGATTCGAGTTGGTGTTCGCCCGTCAGCTGATCGCCCGGGCCAAGGCGGGCGATATCGCCGTCGCCTTGTCGACCAGTGGCAGCTCGGCGGATCTGACGGTGGCGTTGCGGGAAGCCAAACGTCGGGGCATGTACACCATCGGGTTCGCCGGATACGACGGCGGCGCTTTTGCCACCAGCCCGGATGTGGACACCTGCTTCATCGTTAGATCGCAAAGTGTGCACCGTATCCAGGAGGCCCAGGCGCTGCTCGGCTATCAACTGTGGTCGTCGGTACACGAGAAGGGGGCGGTGGTCGCATGAACAGATCCGTGGGCGACTATTTGGACGCTGGACCCGGCTTTGCCGAAGGTGAGGTCATCGAACGTATCGAGGCGTTCCGGCGGCGCAGGCCCCGGCTACGCGACGATATTGTCACGTTGGCGCACGGCGCGGGTGGCAAGGCGTCGGCCGCCCTGGTGGACGCGGTGTTCGTGGAGGCGTTTCGCAACCCACAGCTGGAATCGCTGGGTGACGGTGCCGTCGTCGCACTGCCGAGTGGTGAGCGGTTGGCGCTGTCCACCGATTCATTTGTGGTGCAGCCCTTACGGTTTCCGGGTGGTTCCATCGGACACCTTGCGATCCATGGCACGGTCAATGACCTCGCGATGACAGGCGCCATCCCATCCTGGATCAGCGCCGCCTTCGTGCTCGAAGAGGGCTTCCCGATCGATGAACTCAAGGAGATCGTGGCGGATATGGCGGACGCGGCCGCCGGGGCCGGCGTCGCGATCGTCACGGGTGACACCAAAGTGGTGCCCAAGGGCGCCGCGGACGGACTGTTCATCACCACGGCCGGGGTTGGCGCCATTCCGGTCGGCCGCGAGCTCTCTGCGGCGTCGGTTCGCCCCGGCGACAAGGTGCTGCTGTCGGGATCGATCGGCGATCACGGTATGGCGGTGATGCTCGCGCGCGGTGACCTCGAGCTCGAGGCCGACATCCACTCCGATACCGCCGCGGTCAGCGAGTTGGTCGAGGTGCTACTCGCGGCGGCGCCAGCGACCAGGTGGCTGCGCGACCCGACCCGTGGTGGCGTCGGCACGGTGTGTAACGAATTGGCCCGGTCGGCCAACGTCGGCATCGTGCTCGATGAGGAGCGCCTGGTGGTGCAACCGATGGTGGCCGGGGCGTGCGAAATGTTGGGCATCGACCCGCTGTACGTGGCCAACGAGGGCAAGTTTCTCGCGGTGGTGGCGCCTGACGAGGCCGGGGCCGCGCTGGCTGCCCTGCATGCGCATCCGCTGGGCGCAGAGGCCGCCGAGGTCGGCGAGGTGACCGAACAGCCCGCGGCAACCGTGGTACTGCGTACCCCGTTTGGGGGTACCCGGATCGTCGACATGCTGGTAGGAGATCCATTACCCCGAATTTGTTGAGACAGCCCTGCGAGCACACCCCGGCGCAGCCCGCCGGTGCGTAGAGAGGAAGGGAGGCGACGCTCATGTGTCTCGGAATTCCAGGCCGAATCGTCGAGATCACCGATCCCGCGAACTTCATGGCGAAGGTCGACGTGAGCGGTGTGAAGCGCACCATCAGTGTGCGCCTGCTCGAGAAGGACATGCCCGAACCCGACGATTGGGTGTTGGTCCACGTCGGATTCGCGATGGCGAAGATCGATGAGCGCGAGGCCTTGCTCACGCTGGCCGCGGTCAAGAAACTCGGCGATGCCTATGACACCGAACTCGAAGCATTCGACTCGTCGTCGATCATCTGAAAGGAAACATCATGCGATTCATCGATGAATTTCGTGATCCGGCAGCGGCGCGCAAACTCCTGGGCGCCATCGAGGTGCTTGCGGACGGCGGCAACGACGGCGAACCCTTCAAGTTCATGGAAGTCTGTGGGGGGCATACCCACACCATTTACCGACATGGCATTGAGCATTTGTTGCCGTCGACCGTGGAGTTGGTGCACGGACCGGGTTGCCCGGTATGCGTCATCCCGATGGGCCGAATCGACGATGCGATGTGGCTGGCCGGTCAGCCCGACGTGATCTTCACCTGCTTCGGCGACATGATGCGGGTGCCCGGCTCCAACGGCAGCCTCCTCGATGCCAAGGCCCGCGGCGCGGATGTTCGATTCGTGTACTCCCCGCTGGACGCGCTGAAGATCGCGGTGGACAACCCCGACAAGCAAGTGGTGTTCTTTGCGATCGGGTTCGAGACCACGGTGCCTTCCACCGCCGTAACCCTGGTCAGGGCGCGCGAACTCGGCGTGACCAACTTCAGCGTGTTCTGCAACCACGTCACCATCGTCCCGCCGATCAAGGCGATCCTGGAGTCGCCCGATCTGCGGCTGTCGGGGTTCCTTGGCCCCGGGCATGTGTCGACCGTGGTCGGCAACCGGCCGTACCGGTTTGTTCCCGATGTCTACGGGAAACCGTTGGTGGTCGCCGGATTCGAGCCGCTGGACATCCTGGCGTCGGTGGCGATGCTGTTGCGGCAGATCCGCGAGGGCCGATGCGAGGTGGAGAACCAGTATTCCCGCATCGTGCACCCCGAAGGTAATCCCGCGGCACTGGCCCTGATGGGACGGGTGTTCGCATTGCGGCCGCACTTCGAGTGGCGTGGACTCGGCTTCATCTCGCAGAGCGCGCTCAAGGTCAACGACGACTTCGCCGATTACGACGCCGAACTGCGCTACGACATGCCCGGCGTCCGGGTCGCGGACCCGAAGGCATGTCAATGCGGTGAGGTGCTCAAGGGTGTGCTCAAGCCGTGGGAGTGCAAGGTATTCGGCACCGCTTGCACGCCCGAGACGCCAATCGGCACCTGCATGGTGTCCCCGGAGGGGGCGTGCGCGGCCTACTACAACTTTGGTCGTATGCATCGGGATGCCGCGCAACTGGTCGGGTCGGCCAGCCAGGGATGACATCGGTGGGCGACGTCGACATTCGGGGACCGGAGATGTTCGCCCGTTACGCCTATGCGCCCAACCAGCTTGGCTATTGCGGGCCGCCGGACCTCGACGCGTTGACCGGCGGCTCGGTCGAACGCATCCGGACCGCCGCCCGGCGGTTCTCCGGCGCATGGCCCTATCTTCGGGTGCTGTCGGCTCTGACCGGGATTTCCGATCCGCTGGACTACCGGCTGGTGGAGTCGTACTGGCTGGGCGGCGGTGTCGGCGCGGCACTCGATGCCGATGAGTTCTACGCGGCGCTGCTGGCCGTCATCGGTCCACAGGCCGGTCATTACTGGTCGCACCTCGACGACGAGTTGGCCGGCGAGGCCGCCGGAAATCACTGCTTCCACGTATTCGGGGTGTATCCGTGGACCCGATTCCTGGGCCGCGGCATGGACGAACACCCGTTGCACGTGCTCGATAGTTGCCGAATCACCCCCGCCACGGTGCTGGCCCGGCACGGTGATCACGCGGAGGTGCGTTGTCAGCGGCTGGAATGGGATGGCACGTCACTGCAATTGTCCGTGCCGACAACGCAAACCGTTGAGGTGCGCATCGAGGGGTACAGCGCGGTACCCGATGTGCAACCGGGAGAATCGGTGGCGGTGCACTGGGGCCGAGTGTGCGGCCGACTGGACGCAACCCACGTGCGCGATCTCGACGACAGTACGGACCGACAGCTCTCGGTCACCAACCGCCGGCTTGCGGTGGTCGCCGGATGAGACCCCGAATCGTCCAGGACGACGAGCAGATCGGGTTCTACTGGACCACCGTGACCGGTGGGCCAACTTCGTTGCAGGCGTTGGTGGAGACCGATGACGAGCCCGACCGGTTGATCGCCACACACCTGGCGGCGCTCGACGATGCACTCATCATTGCCGCCGAACGCTTCGCTGAGATCCTGGGTGGGGGGCGGCGCCCGGCCGACGCCCAAGAGCGCGCTGCACTGCTGGATCTGCATCGCACCCTGGACCGGTTGTGTTTCGAATTCGCCGCCGCGCTGCAGCGTCGCGGGCAGATAGCAGATCTGCGGGCCGGCAAGATCATCGGGACCGCGGCCCTCTTCTCGATTCGGGCCCGCGGTCCGCTGGATCTGCTGGGGCCGGTGCCGTTCGACGGTGAACTCGACGAACCCTCGATCGGTGTGGTCGGCGGCTACGGACAGATGTGCCAAGTCGACCCCGATCGCCCCTGGATGGGTGGCCGGTGGATAGTCAGAACTGAATCAGGGCAACGGCTTCCACTCACTCTGTCGATGTTGATGTTCGACAGCTCCGGGGTGGAGAAGGAGTCCGCACGCAAAGAGCATCTGGATGCCCTCAACGCGGTGATCGACTCTGCCGGGATGCCCGACGCCGATCCGTTGGCGGTCAGCTGTGCGATCGACTGGCTGCTGTATGACTGGCTGATGGCGCACCGGGACGGGCCGGACAGTGCCGAGATTGTCTTTCCCAAAGGGCATGAAACCGACGCCGGCGTGGTGGTTGCCGCGGCGGCGGCGTCGGTTTCGGCCCGCGCAACATTTGATCCGGGCCTGGTCGGGCTTGGATCGGTGTACCGCTAGCCATACCCCGGACTTTCACCTGGCGAATCCCCCGTAGTGGGGTACAGGCCGATTCGGCCAATCGATAAACAGGGATCAACGCATTCGTATCCCGTCACCCCATCGATTGGAAGCGATATGGATTTGTACCTGCCCATCGCGGTTCTGGGTGTGATTGCGGCCGCGTTTGCTTTTGGCTCGGTCGGCATGGCGTTGGTTCTGGGTCCGCGTCGGTACAACCGGGCGAAGTTGCAGGCCTACGAGTGCGGCATTGAACCCGCGGTGCAGTCGGTGTCGGGCGGACGGTTTCCGATCAAGTTCTATCTGACGGCGATGTTGTTCATCGTGTTCGACATCGAGATTGTGTTTTTGTATCCATGGGCGGTGTCGTTCGGCCAGTTGGGTGTGTTTGCACTGGTGGAGATGGTGTTGTTCATGGGGGCGGTGTTCGCGGCGTATGCGTATGTGTGGCGTCGCGGCGGGCTGGCTTGGGATTAGTGCCATGGGTTTAGAGGAGCAGTTGCCCGGCGGCATCCTGCTGTCCACAGTGGAGAAGGTCGCCGGGTTTGTCCGCAAGGGTTCGTTGTGGCCGGCGACGTTCGGGTTGGCGTGTTGTGCGATCGAGATGATGGCGACGGCGGGTCCGCGGTTCGATATCGCCCGGTTTGGGATGGAGCGATTTTCGGCGACGCCGCGGCAGGCGGATCTGATGATCGTGGCGGGCCGGGTGAGCCAGAAGATGGCCCCAGTGTTGCGGCAGGTCTATGACCAGATGGTCGAGCCGAAGTGGGTGTTGGCGATGGGGGTATGTGCCTCCTCGGGCGGCATGTTCAACAACTACGCGATTGTGCAGGGTGTCGATCATGTGGTGCCGGTGGATATTTATCTGCCGGGTTGTCCGCCGCGACCGGAGATGTTGTTGAACGCGATTGTGATGTTGCACGCCAAGATCGCCGAGATGCCGTTGGGTGTGCACCGCGATGAGGTGGTGGCGGCGGCGGAGGAGGCTGCGTTGTCGGCGCCGACAACGCTGGAGTTTCGGGGGTTGCTGCGGTGATCGGTGGTCGTGAGGTCATCGGGGTGCGCCGGGGCATGTTCGGCACCGCGGGCAGCGGTGATACGTCCGGTTATGGGCGGCTGGTCTCCGAGATCAGCCTGCCCGGTGGTGGTCCGCGCCCGTATGGGGGGTATTTCGACGAGGTGATAGACCGGCTCGCGGCCGCGCTCGGAGAGGGTTTCGAGGCCGCTATCGAGCAGGTGGTGGTGTATGCCGGGCAGCTCACCGTCGATGTTGCCCGTGCGCACCTGCGGTCGGTGGCCACGGTGTTGCGTGATGACCCGGGGTTGCGGTTCGAGTTCTGCGCCGGGGCCTCGGGGGTGCACTATCCGGACGAGGCCGGGCGGGAGTTGCATGTGTTCTATCCGTTGATGTCGATCACCCATGACCGGCGGATCCAGGTGGAGGTGGCCTGCCCGGAGGCCGATCCGCGTGTGCCGTCGTTGTTTTCGGTCTACCCGACGGTGGACTGGCACGAACGGGAGACCTACGACTTCTTCGGGGTCATCTTCGAGGGCCATCCCGCGCTCACCCGCATCGAGATGCCCGACGATTGGGTCGGGCATCCGCAGCGCAAGGACTACCCGTTGGGCGGGGTGCCGGTGGAATATCACGGCGCGCAGATCCCGCCACCGGATGAGCGTAGGACGTATCACTGATGACCGATATCCGGGACGCAGCAGAGTCCACCATCACCCTGGGTGGGCAGGATTGGGACGACATCGTCGCGCTGGCCCAGCAATCCGCGCACGTCGATGCTCGTGATCGGATCGTGGTGAACATGGGTCCGCAGCATCCGTCGACGCATGGGGTGTTGCGGCTGATCTTGGAGATCGAGGGGGAAACGGTCACCGAGGCGCGCTGCGGTATCGGGTATTTGCACACCGGCATCGAGAAGAATCTGGAGTACCGCAACTGGATCCAGGGTGTCACGTTCGTGACCCGGATGGACTATCTATCCCCGTTCTTCAACGAGACCGCGTACTGCCTGGCCGTCGAGAATCTGCTCGGGATCACCGACGACATCCCCGCCCGGGCGAGCGTGATCCGGGTGTTGTTGATGGAACTCAACCGGATCTCGTCGCATCTGGTCGCGTTGGCGACCGGGGGTATGGAGTTGGGGGCGATGAGCGCGATGTTCTTCGGGTTCCGTGAACGCGAAGAAATCCTGAAGGTTTTCGAGGCCATCACCGGTGTGCGGATGAACCACGCTTACATCCGGCCCGGTGGCCTGGCCGCCGACCTCCCCGAGGACGTCCCCGCCCAGATCGCCGCGCTGTGTGAGTTGTTGCCCGGCCGGCTGGCCGAACTGGAAGCGCTGCTGCGTGGTAACGCGATCTGGAAAGCCCGTACCGTCGATATCGGCTACCTCGATCTGACCGGGTGCATGGCGCTCGGGATCACCGGCCCGGTGCTGCGCTCCACCGGACTGTCGCACGACCTGCGCAAGGCCCAACCGTACTGCGGGTATGAGACGTACGACTTCGACGTGATCACGGGCACCCACAGTGACTGCTACGACCGCTACGTCATCCGCGTCGAAGAGATGAACGAATCCTTGCGCATCGTGCGCCAATGCCTGGACCGTTTGGAGCCCGGGCCGGTGATGATCGAAGACCGCAAGCTGGCCTGGCCCGCCGACCTGGCGCTCGGCCCCGACGGTTTGGGGAACTCCCCGGCGCATATCGCCAAGATCATGGGCACCTCGATGGAAGGCCTGATCCATCACTTCAAATTGGTCACCGAGGGTATCCGGGTGCCGGCCGGGCAATGCTATGTCGCCGTCGAGTCGCCGCGCGGTGAACTCGGTGTGCACATGGTCTCCGATGGCGGCACCCGGCCGTACCGGGTGCATTACCGCGACCCGTCGTTCACCAATCTGCAAGCCGTGGCGGCGATGTGTGAAGGCGGCATGGTGGCTGACGTCATCTCCGCGGTCGCCTCGATCGACCCGGTAATGGGAGGAGTCGACCGATGATGAGCGCTCGCGCGAAGAACGGATGGCTATGACCAGTATCGATCTGACGTTGGGGCCGCGCCCCGACGAACTCGGACCACCGATCGGTGGCCCACTGACCTACCCACGCGAGATCGAAGACCGGCTCGCGATCGATGCCGCGACCATCATGGCCCGCTACCCGCAGCCGCGTTCGGCGCTGCTGCCGCTGCTGCATCTCGTACAAGCCGAAGACGGCTACCTCACGGCCGCGGGTATCGGGTTCTGCGCCCGCACACTCGAACTGACCGACGCCGAAGTGACCGCCGTGGCCACGTTCTACTCCATGTACCGCCGCGCCCCCACCGGCCGCTACCTCGTCGGGGTGTGCACCAACACGCTGTGCGCGATCATGGGCGGCGACGCGATTCTCGACACCCTCCAACACCACCTCGGCGTCACCTCCGGTGACACCACCGATGACGACCTGATCACCCTCGAACACCTCGAATGCAACGCCGCCTGCGATTACGCGCCGGTCATGATGGTCAACTGGGAATTCTTCGACAACCAAACCCCCAGCACTGCCGTTGATCTGGTGGACCGACTACGTGCCGGAGAACAAGTCACCGCCAGCCGCGGCGGAGTCATCTGCCCTTTCACCCACACCTCACGCACCCTCGCCGGCCTACCCCACCCCGATGAGTCTGGAGGGATCTGACGTGCCGTTGGTTTCCGTTCTGACACGGTCCTGGGGCGAACCGGAATCCTGGTCGCTCACCAATTATTTGCGCCATGAGGGTTATCAGGCGCTGGACAAGACGCTGACCATGACGCCTGGCGAGGTCATTGACCTGGTGAAGGAGTCCGGGCTACGGGGCCGCGGCGGCGCCGGGTTCGCCACCGGGAACAAGTGGTCGTTCATACCGCAGGATCGGTCCAAGCCGCACTATCTGGTGATCAATGCTGACGAGTCGGAACCCGGTACCTGCAAGGACATTCCACTGATGTATGCCACCCCGCATGCGTTGGTGGAGGGAGCGATTATTGCGGCCTATGCGATTGGTGCTCGGCATGCATTCATCTACCTGCGCGGTGAGGTGGTGCCCGTATTGCGCCGGCTGCGAGATGCCGTGAACGAAGCCTATGACGCGGGCTATCTGGGTACCGATATCTGTGGGTCGGGGTTCGACCTGGATCTGATTGTGCATGCGGGTGCGGGTGCCTATATCTGCGGTGAGGAGACCGCGCTGCTGGATTCGCTGGAGGGCCGCCGCGGCCAACCCCGGCTGCGGCCACCCTTCCCTGCGGAGGAGGGTCTGTATGCCTGCCCGACGGTGGTGAACAATGTCGAGTCCATCGCCTCGGTGCCGCCCATCGTGGTGAACGGGTCGGATTGGTTCCGTTCGATGGGCACGGAGAAGTCACCGGGTTTCACCCTGTACTCGTTGTCCGGGCATGTCAGCGCGCCGGGCCAGTACGAGGCCCCGCTGGGAATCACTCTGCGCGAGTTGCTGTCCTACGCCGGTGGCGTCCGGTCCGGGCATGAGCTCAAGTTCTGGACGCCCGGCGGCTCGTCCACGCCGCTGCTGACTGCCGAGCATCTCGATGTGCCCTTGGATTACGAGGGCATGGTGTCGGTGGGCTCGATGCTGGGGACCAAGGCGTTGCAGATCTTCGACGAAACCACCTGCGTGGTCCGGGCGGTGCGCCGCTGGACACAGTTTTACGCGCACGAATCCTGCGGTAAATGCACACCGTGCCGGGAAGGCACCTACTGGCTGGCCCAGATCTACGAGGGGCTGGAGGAGGGGACCGCGTCCGGTGACGATCTACAGAAGTTATCGGATATTTCCGATGCGCTTCTCGGTAAGTCATTCTGCGCGCTCGGTGATGGCGCGGCCAGCCCGATCATCAGCTCGCTGAAGTATTTCCGCGCCGAGTACGAGGCTCACCTGGGCCGCGGGTGTCCGTTCGACCCGTATGCGGCCATGCTGGCCGCACCGGAGGGGGTGGGCGCATGACACTGGCCGAACACAACCAACAGGCGCCTCCGGTCGAGTTGGTCACGCTGACCATCGATGATCAACAGATCTCGGTCCCCAAGGGCACGTTGGTGATTCGGGCGGCGGAGCTGATCGGGGTGCAGATTCCCCGGTTCTGTGACCACCCACTGCTCGATCCCGTCGGGGCGTGCCGGCAATGTCTGGTCCAGGTCGAGGGCCAGCGCAAGCCGATGGCGTCGTGCACCATTGCGGTCGCCCCGGACATGGTGGTGCGCACCCAGCACACCAGCGAGGCCGCCGACAAGGCGCAGCACGGTGTGATGGAACTGCTGCTGATCAATCACCCGCTGGACTGCCCGGTCTGCGACAAGGGCGGCGAATGCCCACTACAGAACCAGGCAATGTCCAACGGGCGCCCGGAATCGCGCTTCGACAAGGTGAAGAGAACGTATCCAAAGCCAATTCCGTTGTCTGCCGAGGTGTTGTTGGATCGGGAGCGCTGTGTGCTGTGCGCGCGCTGCACCCGGTTCGCCAACCAGATCGCGGGTGACCCGTTCATCGAACTGCTGGAACGCGGTGCGCTGCAGCAGGTCGGCATTGCCTCGGGGGAGTCCTTCGATTCATATTTTTCCGGCAACACCGTCCAGATCTGCCCGGTGGGTGCGCTGACCGGCACGGCGTACCGGTTTCGGGCCCGGCCGTTCGACCTGGTGTCCTCGCCGAGTGTGTGCGAGCACTGCGCCTCCGGTTGCGCGCAGCGCACCGACCACCGACGCGGCAAGGTGCTGCGCCGGTTGTCCGGTGATGACCCGGAGGTCAATGAGGAATGGAACTGCGATAAGGGCCGCTGGGCGTTCACCTATCCCACCCAGGGCGATCGGATCCGCACCCCGCTGCTGCGCGATACCGACCGCGGGTTGCGGCCGGCGTCGTGGTCGGAGGCGATCGGAGTAGCCGCGATGGGCCTGTCTGCCGCGGCCGGCCGGGCCGGTGTTCTGGTGGGTGGTCGGGTCACGGTCGAAGATGCCATGGCGTATAGCAAGTTCGCACGAATGGTGCTGAACACCAACGATATTGATATGCGGGCGCGAGCACATTCGGCCGAGGAAGCCGAGTTCCTGGCGGCCCGGGTCGCCGGCCGTGTCGTGGCGGTCAGCTACGCCGACCTCGAATCCGCGCCGGCGGTACTGCTGGTCGGCTTCGAGCCCGAGGAGGAATCCCCGATCGTGTTCCTGCGGCTGCGCAAGGCCGTGCGCCGCACCGGCCTGCAGGTGATCGGTATCGCCCCGTATGCCTCTCGTGGGCTGTCCAAACTCGAGGGCCGGTTGGTGATGACGGCGCCCGGCAGTGAAGCGGCCGCACTCGACGCCGTGGCCGGCGACGTGCCCGAAGGCTCGGTGATTCTGGTCGGTGAACGCCTGGCCGGTAGTCCCGGCGCATTGTCGGCCGCGGCGCGGTTGGCCGATGCGACGGGGGCGCGGCTGGCCTGGATCCCGCGGCGAGCGGGTGAACGCGGCGCCCTGGACGCCGGCTGCCTACCCAACCTGCTGCCCGGAGGCCGACCCGTTGACCATCCGCGGGCCCGCGAGCAAGTTATGAATGCCTGGAATATTGCGGAGTTGCCCGCCCTGCCCGGGCGCGACACCGACGCGATCCTCGCCGCCGCCCGCAGCGGAGACCTGGAGGCATTGGTGGTGGGTGGTGTGGAACTTGATGATCTGCCCGACCCCGTGGCGGCACGGGCGGCCGTCGAGGCCGCACCGTTCGTGGTGAGTTTGGAACTGCGGGAAAGCGCGGTCACCGCGCTGGCCGATGTGGTGTTCCCGGTGGCGCCGGTGGCGGAAAAGGCCGGCTCCTACCTGAACTGGGAAGGACGACTGCGGCCGTTCGATCGGGCCATTGCCACCACTTCCGATTCCGATGCGCGGGTGTTGAACGAGCTTACCCGGGCCATCTCCGGTCGATCATTGGATCCGGCCTCGCCGGCGCTTGGCCCCTGGAACGGCGCCCCGATACCGGCGCCCAGCACCGAACCCGCGCCGCCGAACCCGGCTGCCGGCGAGGCGGTGCTGGCGTGCTGGCAAATGTTGTTGGATGCGGGTCGGTTACAGGACGGCGAGCCGCATCTGGCCGGTACGGCACGCCCGCCGGTGGCGCGGCTGTCGGCGGCCACCGCAGCCGAGATCGGTGCCCACGACACGCTCACGGTACGCACGACCCGGGGGTCGATCACGCTGCCGCTGCTGATCACCGAGATGCCCGACCGGGTGGTGTGGCTACCGACGAACTCACCCGGCAGCCACGTACACACCCAACTGGGCGCGAGTTCCGGAGACATCGTCGATATCGCAGCGGGGAGCCCGTCATGAGCTATCCCGGTTTGGAAGCGTTCGGCCACGACCCGCTCTGGCTCATCATCGTCAAGGCCGTCGCGGTCTTCGCCTTCCTGTTGTTGACCGTCCTGGTGGCGATCCTGGTGGAACGCAAGATCCTGGGCCGCATGCAGATGCGATTCGGCCCCAACCGGGTCGGCCCATTCGGGCTGCTGCAATCGCTGGCCGACGGCGTCAAACTCGCCCTCAAGGAAGGCCTGACGCCGGCCGGGGCCGACAAGCCGATCTACCTGATGGCCCCGGTGATCGCGGTCATCCCGGCCATCCTGGCGTTCGCCGTGATCCCGCTGGGTCCGGTGGTGTCGATCTTCGGCCACCACACCCCACTGCAGCTGACCGACCTGCCCGTCGCGGTGCTCTACGTGCTGGCCGTCACCTCCATCGGCGTGTACGGCATCGTGCTGGCCGGCTGGTCCTCCGGATCGACCTACCCGCTGCTGGGCGGGCTGCGCTCGAGCGCACAGGTGGTGTCCTACGAAATCGCGATGGCCCTGTCGTTCGTGGCGGTGTTCCTGTACGCGGGCACCATGGCCACCTCCGGGATCGTTGCCGCCCAACAGCACACCTGGTTCATCTTTCTGCTGCTGCCGTCGTTCGCGGTCTACCTGGTGGCCATGGTCGGCGAAACCAACCGCGCCCCCTTCGACCTGCCCGAAGCCGAAGGCGAACTGGTCGGCGGCTTCCACACCGAATACTCGTCGCTGAAATTCGCGATGTTCATGCTCGCCGAATACATCAACATGACCACCGTGTCCGCCCTGGCCACCACCATGTTCCTCGGCGGCTGGCACGCGCCACTGCCGATCAGCCTGTTCTTCGAGGGCGCCAACACCGGCTGGTGGCCCCTGATCTGGTTCACCGGCAAAGTCTGGGCCTTCCTGTTCTTCTACATGTGGCTACGCGCCACCCTGCCGCGGCTCCGCTACGACCAGTTCATGGCCCTGGGCTGGAAAGTCCTCATCCCCACCTCACTGGCCTGGATCATCACCGTCGCCGTCATGCGCGAGCTGGGTCAAGATGATGTGCTTCCTGCGCTCGGGGTCGGAGTGCTCTTCTTGCTGCTGGTCGCCGGGGTATACCGCCGTGCGCGTGCACGCGGCACGCATCGGCTGGGCACCGGTTCCGAACCGGTCATCCAGCTTGCGGGTGGTTATCCGGTACCGCCGCTGACGGGACCTGGTGAACAGCCCGGTGTCAGAACCGATTTCGCTCCACCTTCCCGGAATGGGAAATCGATTCACAGCAACGTATTGAGCCAACGGGGGAGCAGCGATGACTAGATTCGGAGACGCGCTGGCCGGTTTCGGTGTGACCTTCTCGACGATGTTCAAGAAGCCCATCACCGAGCAGTATCCGGAGGGTAAGCAGCCCACCCAGGCCCGCTATCACGGCCGTCACCAGTTGAGCCGGTACGACGACGGTTTGGAGAAGTGCATCGGCTGCGAACTGTGCGCGTGGGCCTGCCCCGCCGATGCCATCTACGTCGAGGGCGCCGATAACACCGACGCGGAGCGGTTTTCACCGGGTGAACGCTACGGCCGGGTCTACCAGATCAACTACCTGCGCTGCATCGGCTGCGGACTGTGCATCGAGGCGTGCCCCACCCGGGCACTGACCATGACCAACGACTACGAGATGGCCGACGACAACCGGTCGGACCTGATCTACGGCAAGGACAAACTCCTGGCACCACTGCAACCCGGCATGCAGCCCCCACCGCACGCCATGGCCGACGGTGCCACCGACGACGACTACTACCTGGGACACATTTCCTCGGAAGGAGGAGCCCACCGATGAGCACCGAATCGATTGTCTTCTGGGCGATTGCACCGCTGATCGTGGTATTTGCCCTCGGTGTGGTGGCCGCGCCGAAGGCGGTGTACTCGGCACTTTGCTTGGCCGGCACCATGGTCGGCCTGGCGATTGTCTATGCGAGTCAGGATGCGCTGTTCCTGAGTGTGGTGCAGGTAGTGGTGTACACCGGCGCGGTGATGATGCTGTTCCTGTTCGTGCTGATGCTGGTCGGTGTGGATTCCTCGCAGTCGCTCACCGAAACCATTCGGGGGCAACGGGTTGCCGCGATCGTGGCCGGAGTGGGGTTCGGGCTGCTGCTGACCGCCGCCATCGGTTCGGCGTCGATCTCCGGGTTCACGATCGGCGGAGTCGATGCTGTCTCCGGTGGTCGCTCGGCAAGCCTCGCTCCCGAAGGTAACGTGCAAGGGCTGGCCGCGCTGATTTTCACCAAGTACCTGTGGGTCTTCGAACTGACCAGCGCCTTGTTGATCACCGCCGCGCTGGGCGCCATGGTGCTGGCGTACCGGGAACGCTTCGAACACCGCAAGAGTCAGCGCGAACTCGCCCAGGAACGGTTCGCGAACATCGGTGCCGCATCGTCCTACCCGTCGACGTTGCCGTGCTCGGGCGTGTACGCCCGACAGAACTCGGTCGACACACCCGCACTGCTGCCGGACGGCAGTATCTGCGAGCTGTCGGTAAGTCGCACGCTCGAGCGGCGAGGACTTGTCCTGACGCTTCTAGTTGCCGGTGACGGTGACGCATCGCCGTCCAAGCGGGCGGGAGGTGCCCGGTGAATCCGGACCAGTATCTGTATCTGTCGGCGTTGTTGTTCACCATCGGCGCTGCGGGAGTGTTGTTGCGCCGCAACGCGATCATTATGTTCATGTGTGTGGAGTTGATGTTGAACGCCTGCAATCTCGCCTTCGTCAGCTTTTCCCGCATGCACGGCCAACTCGACGGTCAGGTGGTGGCATTTTTCACCATGGTGGTCGCCGCCTGTGAGGTGGTGGTGGGCCTTGCGATCATCATGGCCATCTACCGCACCAGGAAGTCCGCCAACGTCGACGACGCCCACCTGCTGAGGCATTGATCAGGTGGCTACGGGAGTGACCATGTTGTGGCCGTTGATCGCGCTGCCGCTGGCCGGGGCCGCGGTGTTGCTGCTCGGTGGCCGACGCACCAACGGCTGGGGGCACCTGTTGGGGTGTGCCACCGTGGTGGCGTCGTTCGGCTGGGCGGCGGTGCTTTTCGCGGATCTGCTGGGGCGCGAGGCCGCGGGCCGGGTGATCGGTGAGCGGTTGTTCGCCTGGGTGCCGGTGGCCGGGCTGCGGGTGGACTTCGGGCTGCAACTCGATGCCCTGAGTGTGTGTTTCGTGTTGCTGATCACCGGGGTGGGCGCGCTCATCCACATCTATTCGATCGGCTACATGAAACAGGACGCCGGTCGCAGGCGTTTTTTTGCCTACCTGAACCTGTTCGTCGCCGCGATGCTGCTGCTGGTGCTGGCCGACAACTATCTCGGTCTTTACGTCGGCTGGGAGGGTGTGGGCCTGGCGTCGTATCTGCTGATCGGGTTCTGGGCGCACAAGCCGAGCGCGGCGACGGCGGCGAAGAAGGCGTTCGTCGTCAACCGGGTCGGCGACATCGGCTTGGCGATCGCCATGATGGTGATGTTCGCCCAGTTCGGAACCCTGTCGTACGCCGGGGTTTTCGCCGGTACCACCGGCGCGTCGACCGGGGCGCTGACCGCGATCGGCCTGCTGCTGCTGCTCGCGGCGTGCGGCAAGAGCGCCCAGGTGCCGCTGCAGTCCTGGCTCGGCGACGCGATGGAGGGCCCCACCCCCGTTTCGGCGCTCATCCACGCCGCCACCATGGTGACCGCCGGGGTGTACCTGATCGTGCGCTCGGGCCCGGTGTTCAACCTGGCGCCGGACGCGCAGACCGCGGTGGTGACGGTCGGCGCGGTCACGCTGCTGTTCGGCGCCGTCATCGGGTGCGCCAAGGACGACATCAAGAAGGCGCTGGCCGCCTCGACGATGAGCCAGATCGGGTACATGGTGCTGGCCGCCGGCCTGGGACCGGTCGGCTATGCCATCGCGATCATGCACCTGCTGACCCACGGCTTCTTCAAGGCGGGGCTGTTCCTCGGGGCCGGATCGGTGATGCACGGCATGAACGACGAGACCGACATCCGTCGCTACGGCGGACTGCGCGCCCTGATGCCGGTCACCTTCGTCACCTTCGGGCTGGGTTATCTCGCCATCATCGGTGTGCCGCCGTTCGCGGGTTTCTTCTCCAAGGACGCCATCATCGAAACCGCGTTCGCGGCAGGCGGTTTACGCGGCTGGCTGCTGGGCGGAGCCGCGCTGCTGGGCGCCGGCATCACCGCGTTCTACATGACCCGCGTGATGATCTTGGCGTTCTTCGGCCCACGACGCTGGGCCCCGCAGACCCACCCCCACGAATCCCCACCGAGCATGACGCTGCCGATGGTGGTGCTGGCCGTCGGATCCGTCGGCGCCGGCGCGCTGCTGGCCCTCGGCGGCCGACTGGTCGATTGGCTCGCCCCCGTCGTCAACCCCGACGGCGCGCACGCCCACCACACGGTGCCGGTGTGGGTGATGTCGGCGATCACGCTGTCGGTGGTGCTCATCGGCGTCGCCATCGCCCACCGGGCCTACTCCACCCGGGCGGTGTCACCCGTCTCCTCCGAATGGGTCACCGGCACAACTGAAGCTGCCCGAAGTGATCTCTATGGTGATGCGTTCAACGAAGCCGTCTTCATGCGACCGGGTGCGCGGCTATCCGAGACCTTGGTCGGGGTGGAACGGCGCGGGATCGACGGTGCGGTCGAGGGCCTCGCTCGAGGGATCAGCGCGATATCGTCCACGATCCGCCGGAGCCAGACGGGCTTCGCCCGGTCCTACGCATTGTCGATGCTGGGCGGCGCCGTGCTGCTACTCGGGATCCTCGCGACGATGGGTCTGTCATGAATCAGCTACCCGTGTTGAGCGTGCTGTGGTTGGCACCCCTGGTCGGGGCGTTGGTGGTGGTAGCCCTCCCGTCGAAGAGGCCCGACTGGATCAAGGGCACCGCCGTGCTGACGGCACTTCTGGTGCTGGGGCTCGCAGTCGCGGTTGCGGTTCGGTTCGATCGCGCAGGCGGGCAGTACCAATTGGTCGAGGAGTTGCCGTGGATTCCGTTCTTCGGGGCCGGTTACACACTGGGCGTGGACGGCATCGCGATGGTACTCGTTGTGCTGACCGCAGTGCTGACGCCGCTTCTCCTGCTGGCGGGGTGGCACGACACCCGTCGCCCCAAAACCTACTTCGCACTGCTGCTGGTGGTCGAATCGATGGTGTTGCTGAGTTTCATCGCGTTGGATGTGCTGCTGTTCTACGTGATATTCGAGGCGATGCTGATCCCGATGTACTTCCTCATCGGTCGCTACGGGGGACCCGATGCGGGACGGGCGGCACTGAAGTTCTTGTTGTACAGCCTGTTTGGCGGAGTGGTCATGTTGGTCGCCGTGATCGGAGTGTACGTAACAGCCGGGACCTTCGATTTCCGCACCATTGTCGGCGCGGTATCGTCCGGCCAGTTGAACCTCAACCCCGCCGTCATGCACGCGATGTTCCTGGGCTTTCTGTTCGCCTTCGCGGTCAAAGCCCCGCTGTGGCCCTTCCACACCTGGCTGCCCGGTGTAGCCACCGAGGCCACCCCGGTTACCGCTGTGCTGATGATGGCGGTCGTCGACAAGGTCGGCACCTTCGGCATGCTGCGCTACTGCCTGCAACTGTTCCCCGACTCGGCCGTCCTGCTGAGTCCGGCGGTGATCACGCTGGCGGTGATCGGAATCGTGTACGGGGCGATACTGGCCGCCGGGCAGACCGACGTCATGAGACTCATTGCCTATGCCTCCATCTCGCACTTCGGCTTCATCATCCTGGGCATCTTCGTGATGACCAGCCAGGGCCAATCCGGCGCGACACTGTACATGGTCAACCACGGCATATCGACCGCAGCACTGTTCCTGATCGCCGGATTCCTGGTATCGCGCAGGGGTTCTCGGCTCATCGCCGACTACGGCGGCGTACAACAGGTCGCCCCGCTACTGGCCGGTACCTTCCTGGTCGCGGGCCTCAGCGCCCTCGCGCTACCGGGCCTCGCTCCGTTCATCAGCGAAATCCTGGTGCTCATCGGCAGCTTTACCCGGTACCCGGTAGCCGCCGTCATCGCCTCGGCGGCACTGGTGCTGTCCGCGATCTACATCCTATGGCTGTACCAGCGGATGATGACCGGACCGGTCACCGACGGCAACCACCGGCTACGCGATCTATTGCCCAGGGAACTCGCGGTGGTGGCACCGCTGATCGCCCTGCTGTTGGTGCTCGGGGTGCATCCCAAACCCGCGCTCGACGTGATCAACCCGGCGGTTGCACACACCCTGACCACCATCGGGGTCAGCGACCCCGCGCCCGCCACAGCGAGAGGACCCGCGCCATGACCACACTCGCCGCACTTACCACGCCTTCGGTCGAATACCGGTCTGTGCTACCGCTTTTGGTGGTGTTCGGTGCAGCCGTCGCGGGCGTGCTGATAGAAGGGTTCGTACCGCGTGCTCGGCGGGTCCGTGCTCAGCTGGCACTGGCGTACACGGCGCTGCTCGCAGCATTGCTGGCCGTCGTCACGCTGGCGGGCACCAGCCAGCTTGCCGTCATGGGTGCCGTCGCGATCGACGGGCCCACGCTCTTCCTGCAGGCCGCCATCTTGATCATGGCGCTGTTCACCATGGTGGTGCTGGGCAGTCGGAGTTCGATGACGATCACCGCCCAGGCTTCCTCGGTGCCCGGCGGTGCCGAGGAACGAACGGCGATCCGGGTCGGCGCGATCCAGACCGAGGTGTTCCCACTGCTGATGTTCGCTGTCGGCGGCATGTTGCTGATGCCCGCGGCAGCCGACCTGCTGACCATGTTCATCGCCCTGGAGGTACTGTCCCTCCCGCTGTATGTGTTGTGCGGCCTCGCCCGTCACCGCCGGGTGCTGTCGCAGGAGGCGGCGTTGAAATATTTTCTGTTGGGCGCCTTTTCGTCGGCGCTGTTCCTCTACGGGGTGGCGCTGCTGTACGGGTACAGCGGCACCCTGACACTCCGTGGGATCGCGACAGCCATCGCGGACAACGGTGACGGCACGCTGGCGGTGATCGGGATGGGGCTGGTGTCGGTCGGCCTGCTGTTCAAGGTAGGTGCCGTGCCGTTCCACTCCTGGGTCCCCGACGTCTACCAGGGCGCGCCCACGCCCATCACCGGGTTCATGGCCGCGGCCACCAAGGTGGCGGCCTTCGGTGCAATGCTGCGGTTGTTCTACGTGGCGTTACCCGATCTGCTTGCCGAATGGCGGGCCGCATTGTCGGTGATCGTGGTGCTGACCATGGTGGGTGGCGCGTTGATGGCGATCGGACAGAATGATGTCAAGCGATTGCTGGGCTATTCGGCGGTGGCGCAGGCCGGGTTCTTGTTGATGGGCATTGTGGCGGCCAACGACAGGGGGGTGGCAGCCGTCATGTTCTACCTGTTGGTCTACGGGATCGCCGCGATAGCCGCATTCGCGCTCGTCGAACTGGTCCGCAATCTCGACGGAGTCGAGGACAACGACATCCGGAGATGGAGTGGGCTGGCACGCCGATCCCCCGCGCTGGCGTGGGCATTCACGGTGTGCCTGCTGGCCTTCACCGGGATTCCGCTGACGAGTGGATTCATCAGCAAGGTGGCGGTGTTCAGTGCGGCGGCGGAAAGTGGCGCAATGGCACTGGTCGTGGTTGGAGTGCTGGCGAGTGCTATCGCGGCATTCGTCTACCTGCGGGTGATCCGGGTGATGTTCTTCGCTGAACCGCCGGCCGACGCGCGGGTGTTCATCGTGGGCAGCCCGCCGGTGTCGATCGCGGTCGGGGCGGCGGTGGCGCTGACCGTGCTGATGGGTGTACTGCCGCAGCCGCTGCTGGGCCTGGTGGGCTCAGCCGGTGCTTTCGCCGGCTGAGCCCCGGCCTCGAATCTATCCCTCGGCCAGCGCAGCTTTACGCCGCTCGAGCAGCCTGAGGACCATCGGCGTGAAGATCAGCTGCATGGCCAGATCCATCTTGCCGCCCGGGCACACAATGGTATTGGGCCGAGACATCAACGAGCCGTGCAGCATCGACAGCAGATAGGGAAAGTCGATGCCGTGCGGATCGCGGAATCGGATGATCAGCATCGACTCGTCCGCGGTGGGGATCGCCCTGGCGATGAACGGGTTTGAGGTGTCCACTACCGGAACCCGCTGAAAGTTGACGTCGGTATGCGAGAACTGGGTGCACATGTAGTTCACGTAATCGGGCATCCTGCGCAATATCGTATCGGCGACCGCCTCGGAGGTGTATCCGCGGGAAGCCCTGTCGCGGTGCAGTTTCTGAATCCACTCCAGGTTGATCACCGGAACCACCCCGATACGCAGATCGGCGTAGCGGGCCACGTCGACCTCGTCGGTGACGATCGCGCCGTGCAAACCCTCGTAGAACAGCATGTCGGAGCCGTCCGGGATGGCCTCCCACGGGGTGAACGTTCCGGGCGGCTGGTCGTAGGCTGCGGCCTCGTCCTCGTCGTGCAGATACTTGCGCACCTTCCCGCTGCCGGTGTCACCGTAGGACTGGAACAGTCCCTGCAGTTCCTCGAAGAGGTTACCGTCGGGGCCGAAATGACTGAACGCGTTGTTACCTTGCTCGGCCGCTTGGGCAATCGCGGCCTTCATCCCGGCGCGATCGTAGCGGTGGAAGCTGTCACCCTCGACGTACACCACGTTGATTTCTTCGCGCCGGAAGATCTGTTCGAAGGTTCGCATCACCGAGGTGGTTCCGGCTCCCGAGGATCCGGTGATGGAGATGATGGGGTGCAGACGTGACATGGTTTACCTCGACTCGGATCCAAAAGTCATTGCAGGGCAGCGCGGAACAGTCCTCGCTCGCCGTACAGCGGCGACGAGGGTGGAAGGTCGTTCTTCTCTCTGTGGTACTCCTCGATCTTGAGCACTTCTTCGGCGGCACCGAAGACCAGCGGCACCCGCTGGTGGATCTGCGTGGGTACAACGTCGAGCAGTCGGGAACGCCCGGTGCTGGCGATGCCGCCGGCCTGCTCGATGAGCAACGAGATGGGGTTCGCCTCGTAGAGCAGTCGCAGGCGGCCGGGCTTGCTGGGGTCCTTGGAGTCCCGCGGATACAGGAAGACCCCGCCGCGGGTCATGATCCGGTGTGTTTCGGCCACCAGCGAAGCAACCCAACGCATGTTGAAATCCTTGTGCCGCGGACCGGTACGCCCAGCCAGACATTCGTCGATGTAGCGGTGGACCGCGGGCTCCCAGAACCGTCGATTTGAGGTGTTGATCGCGAATTCGGTTGTGGTGCGCGGGATCTGGATGGACGGACTGGTGAGCACGAACTCACCCATGCCGCGGTCCAACGTGAAGGCATGCACACCGGTGCCCACTGTCAGCACCAGCACGGTTGCCGGACCGTAGATTGCGTAACCGGCGCAGACCTGCTCGCAACCCGGTTGGAGGAACTCCTCGACGGTGGGATCCTCGCCGGGTGATGGTGCGCGCAGGATCGAGAAGATGCTTCCGACAGAGACGTTGACATCGATGTTGGAGGAGCCGTCCAGCGGGTCGAAGACCAACAGGTACTTCCCGCGCGGATACTGCGTCGGCAGCAGGTAGGGCTCATCGAGCTCCTCGGACACCATGCCGGCGACCTGGCCGGTCCACTCGGTGGCCCGCAGGAAGTAGTCGTTGGCCAGTACGTCGAGCTTGTGCTGCACTTCACCTTGCACGTTGATCGCGTTCGCGCTGCCCAGTACGCCGCCGACGGCGCCCTGGCCGAGCCGGTAGGCGATGGCCTTGCACGCCAACGCGACATCGAGAATCAACCCGTTGAGGTCACCGCTGGCGCCGGGATGTCGGCGACGTTCCTCGATGAGAAACTGCACCAGGGTCGTGTGATTAGCGAGCATGGTTTCCAGCCTGGGGCACCGCATCCGATGGACCATCACCCCGGCGGGTGGCTCGGCAGGGGATAGTGCCCGCAATGGCTGGTGCGGTGCGAGCGGACCGGCCTAGCATCCTCGGGCATGCGAGTCCTCATCTACAGCAGCGATGCTGCGACCCGCCGCGAGATCCGGCAGGGGCTGCGTGCCGACACCGATTGTCTCGAAGTCGGCACGCAGGCCGTGCTGCTGGCGCACATCGAAGCCGCTGTGTTCGAGGTGGCGATCCTGGACGGGGAGTCCACCCCAGCGGGCGGGATCGGTCTCGCGAAACAGCTGCGGGACGAGTTCTCGACGCTGCCGTGGCTCATTGTGCTCACCGGCAGGCCCGGTGACGGTTGGCTGGCCCGCTGGTCGGGCGCCGACGCGGTGCTCTCGCGGCCGATTGATCCGTTCGCGCTGGCCGCGGCGGTGTCCGCGGCCCGCGATTCGCCTCCTCCCATCCCCCTGATGGGGGATGGGAATCGGAGCGGATCGAGCCATTGTGACAGGCACGTACTGACCCTCGAGGAGGCATGATGGGCGACACACATCACGATCCGACCGATCACTTCCGCACGACGAATCAGCATGCGGGCGAGCACATGATCGACGTGTACTTCTGGCCGGGGTTGTTCCTGCTGGTTATGGGGGCGGCCGCGGTGATCGGAGCGGTCGCGTCAGCGGCCTATGGCCATTCGACTGGTGTCGCCCTGATGGCCCCGACCGCGGTCGGGGCGACGATCGTTGGCGCGCTGTGGATCGGTTACGAACGGCGCCGGGTTCGCCGCATCGAAGCGCGGTGGCTGTCGGCGCACCCCGGCCATCCGCGCGTCGGTATCCATTGACGGTTGAGCGCCGCTCAGGCTTTGGTCGATGGTGGGCGAAGTGCTTGCCATCGGTGCGGTCGGGCCGGGGTCCACTGAGCAAGTAGGCCCCGGCCCGAAACCCTTTGCTCGTACTGGGTTTCACCGACGAGGAGCGCGACGTCAATCCGACGACGCGGCGTGACTGCGGGCGTGTGCGATCGCGTCGTCGAGGGAGTCGATGAGGTGGTTCTCGTGGCGCAGCGAATCGATGACCCCGACGTTGGTCAGCAGCTTCAGGTGCTCGGCTTGCACACCCTTGATGATGACGGTGATGCCGCGCGACTCCAGTTCCTCGGCGATGCGGCCCAGGGTGTGCGCTCCGGTGGCATCGAGCATGCCCAGTTGCGACATCCGGATGATGACCACCGTGACCTCGGGTTGGTCGGCACCGGTGATGCTGGTCGAAATGCGTTCGGCCGCACCGAAGAACATCGCGCCGTCGAGTCGCAGCAACGCGATGCGCTCGTCCCCGGGCTGTGCGGGGCCGGGTAGCCTCTCGCGGGTCACGCTGCTGCGCCGGGCCACCGAGCGCAGCGCGAAGAACGCGGCGACCAGGATGCCGATCTGCACGGCTTCGATGAGGTCGAAGCACACCGTGATCGCCGCCGTCAGCACGAAGGTCAGGGCATCCGAGCGTGTCGAGCGCAGGATGGTGAGGATCGTGGCGCGCGAGATCATCCGGAACGCCGTGACCATCAGGACCGCCGACAGCGCCGCCAACGGGATGGTCGAGACCGGCCCGGTGGCCAGGTACACCACCCCGAGCAACAACAACGAGTGCACGATGGCCGCGACGCGGGTGCGGGCCCCGGAGCGCACATTGACCGCGGTGCGGGCGATCGCGCCGGTGGCCGGCATGCCGCCGAACATCCCCGAGGCCACCGAGGCGAGGCCCTGCCCGACCAGTTCACGGTCGGGGTCATACGGTCCGGTCGGTGCCATGGCCGCCGCGACGCGCGCCGAAAGCAGCGATTCGATGGCCGCGAGCGCGGCGATGGCCAGCGCCGCGCCCAGCAGGGCCCGCAGCGCGCCCAGGTCGGCGTGGGGCAGGATCGGCGCGGGGAGATGATTGGGCAGCTCGCCGATGCGAGCGACCTGGAGGTCGAGAGCGATGACCAGCAGCGTCGCGGCGACGACCGCGCTCAACGACTCCGGGATTGAACGATGCAGCCGGGGCAGCCCGATCATCAAAGCCGCGGCGAACGCCACCACCGCCAAAGGCGGTGCCGCCGTGCTCCATTCGGCTGCCGTGAGAACGTCCCAGGCCGCGAACAGGGCGGTGTTGCCCTCGGGGGTAGGCTGGCCGACTGCGGCGGGGACCTGCTGCAGGAAGATGATGGCGGCGATGCCCAGGGTGAAGCCCTCGATCACGGGCCACGGGATGAACGTGACGGCGCGGCCCAGTCGCGTGATGCCGGCGGCCAGCACGATGATTCCGGCGAGCACCGTGACCAGTGCGATGCTGCCCAGGCCGTAGACCGCGACGATGGGGGCCAGGACCACGGCCATCGCGCCCGTGGGGCCGGAGACCTGCACGTGCGATCCGCCGAAGACCGCGGCCACCAGACCGGCCACGACCGCGGTGACCAGTCCGGCGGCCGCACCGACACCGGAGCTGATGCCGAACGCCAGCGCCAGCGGCAGGGCAACCACGCCCACGGTGACGCCGGCGACGATGTCCTGCCGCCAGGAGCGGGGGAGTTCGGCGTAATCGGTGCGGTGCGGCAGCAGGCGGGTCAGGGCCGACGTCACCGCGGGCCCTGGATCGGGGGCAGGCCCCGCATGGCCTCCAGGTGCTTACCGGCCGTCGACAGGGAGTCGGCGAGGAAAGTCCGGGCGATCAACAGCAACTCGGCGACCTTCGGGTGCGCCAACCGGTAGAAGACGGCGTTGCCCACGCGTTCGGCGGTGACCACCTGGTGGCGCTTGAGCACAGCCAGATGTTGCGAGAGCAGCGTGGCCTCCATCCCGGTCTCGGCGAGGATCTCGCTGACCGGGGTGGGCTCGGCCGCCGCGGAGAGGATCTCGAGCACGCGGATGCGGGCCGGGTGGGCCAGCGCTTTGAACAGGTTCGCCTTGATCTCGTAGAGCGGCGTGTCGGATGCGAACGGCACCGGCAGATTCTTTCACTTTATGGATTGACGGAATTATCAAGTCACTATACGGGTGGTCAACGGTGACCGCCAACTCGGTGGGCTACGCCAATCCCTTGAGCATCAGGTTCCAGTACAACAACGGCAGGCCGTACTTCTTCAGGTACCAGTACGCGCGATGCGGGGTGGTCGGGTTCAATACCGGCACCGACGGCTTCAGGTTGAGGTCGTAGTCGAACTCGGCGAGCAGCATCGACCGCGAGGACGTCACGATCGGGCACGACCCGTAGCCGTCGTAGGCGGCGCGGGGGGACCGGCCGGCCAGATGGTCCTCGATGTTGGCGACGACGACGGGTGCCTGCTTGCGGATCGCCGCGCCGGTCTTGGAGTTCGGCGTCGACCCGGCATCGCCGAGCGCGAACACGTTCGGATAGCGCACGTGTTGCAGGGAGTGCTTGTCGACCTCGACGTAACCGTTGGCGTCCCCGGTGGACAGCGGGCTGGACTTGATCCAGTCCGGCGCCGACTGCCGAGGCACCGCGTGCAACATGTCATAGGGCAACATGTCGGTGGCGCCGGAACCGTCGAGACTGCTGACGGTGACCTTGCGTGACGGGCCGTCGACCGCGGAGACCTCGGCTTCGGTGTGCACCGTGATGCCGTAGTCGGCGGCCACCGCGTCGAGGCTGTCCGCGATTGCGGGGATCCCGAACAGGCGCGGCGTGGGGACCACCAGGTGCACGTCGATCTTGTCGAGCACACCTTGGCGCCGCCAATAGTCACTGGCCAGGTAGGCGATCTTCTGCGGCGCCCCCGCACACTTGATCGGCCCCGACGGCATGGCGAACACCGCACTGCCGGAACGGGTTTCCCGAATGAAGTCCCAGGTGCGCGGTGCCAGGTCGTAGCGATAGTTCGACGAGACGCCGTCCTTGCCGAGAGTCTCCTCCAGGCCCTCGATCCGCTCCCAGTCCAGCTGGATGCCGGGACTGACCACGAGCACCTCGTACCCGTAGTCAGTCCCGTCCGCGCAGGTGACCGCATTGCGGTCGGGGTCCACGCTGACCACCGAGTTTCGGATCCAGGTGGCGTTCTTCGGTATCACCGAGGCCATGGGGCGCTTCGTCGCCTCGGCGGCGGCCTGGCCGCCACCGACCAGCGTCCACAGCGGCTGGTAGTAATGCTCCGCGGACGGTTCGATGACCGCGAGGTCGCGATGGCCCTGCCGAGCCAATCGCGCGGCCACCGAGATGCCGGCGGTGCCGCCACCGATGATCAGGATCCGAAACCGGGTGGTCATGATGAGCAGTTCCCTTCTTGGTGGATGAGCCGATGTCCTAGGCGTCCTGGCGCGCTTCTGCCCAGGCGTTGTAACCGCCCAGGATGTCACTCACATCGGCGAATCCCTTGTGCCGCAGCAGGCTTGCCGCCACCGACGACCGATAGCCGCCGGCGCAGAACACCACGGTGGGCTTGGTGGGATCCAGCTCATCGTGCCGGGCGGGCAGCTGCCCCACCGGGATGCCGACCGCGTTCGGGATACTGCCGCCCTCGACTTCACCGGGGTTGCGGACGTCGACCACCTGCAGGTCGGTCAGCTCGCCGGTGCGTTGGTCGAACGCCGACGCGGTCAACCGGGAGGCCGCCTGCACGTCGCCGGGATGGTTGATCATCGCGTCGAACGGATTCTCCAGGTAGCCGATCACCCGGTCGAAGCCGATGCGCGCCAGCCGAGTCTTGCCTTCCTGCTCGAAACCCGGATCGGTGAACAGCACGATGTCGACATCCGACGCCAGCACCGACCCCGCGTACTCGGCGTAGCGGCCTTCCAGCCCCACGTTGATCGCGCCGCGCAGGTGGCCCTGCGCGAACTCCTCGGGGCCACGACCGTCGACCAGCACCGCGCCGGCTTCGACGGCCTTGCGGACCTGTTCGTAGGTCATCGCGGCCGGCATCTCGGCCTCGTCGTACAGCCCGCGGTCCTTCCTGTTGAGGATCGCGTCGTAGACGAAGTAGCTCGGTGCCGGCGGCTGTCCCTCGGTGACCAGGGCCATGAACCGCTCCCGGGTGGGGGCGCGCAACGCGTAGTTCGACAGCTTCTGATCGCCGATGGTCGACCACAGGTCGGTCGACAGGTTCTTGCCGCAGGCCGAACCGGCGCCGTGTGCCGGGTAGACCCGGGTGGCGTCGGGCAGCGTCATCAGCTTGTTGTGCAGCGAGTCGTACAGCTTGTGGGCCAACTCCTCCTGGGTGAAGCCGATCGAGGCCAGCAGGTCAGGGCGGCCGACGTCACCGATGAACAGCGTGTCCCCGGTGAGCACCCCGTAGGGCACCGTGTCCTCGGCGTGCTCGTAGACGACGATGCTCAGCGATTCGGGTGTGTGCCCCGGGGTGTGCAGGAACTCCAACGTCACGTCGCCCAGTGAGTAGCGCTCGCCGTCGGCCACGCCCATGGATTCGAACTCGGTCTCGGCCACCGAGGAGTAGACGATCTTGGCGCCGGTGGCCTTCGCCAACTCCAGATGGCCCGACAAGAAGTCGGCGTGGAAGTGGGTTTCGATGACGAGTTCGATGTTGAAGCCGTACTTCTCGGCGTCGGCCACGTACTGGCCCACGTCGCGCTGCGGATCGACAACGACTGCGCGCCCGGTCTTTTCGTCGGCGACCAGATACGACGCGTGGGACAGGCACTCCAGGTAGTACTGGATGAACTTCATCTCGGATTCCTTTCGGGAGAACTTCCAATCGGTGCTCGGTAGGGCCTCGGTGTCCCGAGGGTGTCATACCCCTACGGGTATATCAAGTACCCTAGGGGGTACAAGTATTCCGCGGTTGCGGGTACCCCATGGGGTATGTATATCATGTGCAGGACGATACCCCTCGGGGTATAGCCAAGCAAGTTGCCCAACCCGGAAGGAGCTCTCCGATGACCGTCCCCGCCACCATCCCCGCGCACGATCTCCACGCCATGCTCGAGTCGCCGCGACCGCCGCGGATGCTCGACGTCCGCACTCCCGGCGAATTCGAAACGGTGCACATCGCCGGGGCCTACAACGTGCCGCTGGACCTGCTGCGCGAACACCGCTCCGAGATCCTGCAGCATCTCGATGAGGATGTGGTGTTGGTGTGCCGCTCCGGCCAGCGAGCGGTGCAGGCCGAGGAGACACTGCGCAACGCCGGCCTGACCAACGTCCACATCCTCGACGGCGGCATGACCGCCTGGACGGACAGCGGCTTCGCGGTCAACCGCGGCGCCAGCCGCTGGGACCTCGAACGGCAGGTCCGCTTGGTCGCCGGTCTGATCGTGGCGCTCAGCATCCTGGCCAGCATCGTCTTTCCGTGGGCCAAGTGGATCGCCGGCGCCGTCGGCATGGGTCTGACTTTCGCGGCGCTGACCAACACCTGCGCCATGGGAATGCTGCTGTCCAAGCTGCCCTACAACCGCGGCGCTCGTTGTGACGCCCAAACCATCGTGTGCCAGCTGGTGGATTCCGGCGCCACGGCCAAGAAAGCGGGCTGACCGCCATGATTGCGCTCACAATCGCCCTGGCCGTGTTCGTCGGCATCGCCCTGGGCCTGCTCGGCGGCGGCGGCTCGATCCTGACGGTGCCGCTGTTGGCCTACGTCGGCGGGATGGATGCCAAACAGGCCATCGCCACCTCGCTGCTGGTGGTCGGTGTCACCAGCGCAATCGCGGCCGTCTCGCACGCGCGGGCGGGCCGGGTGCAATGGCGCACCGGGCTGCTGTTCGGCGCGGCCGGCATGGTCGGCGCCTTCGCGGGCGGCCTGCTGGCCCGCTTCATTCCCGGCACCGTGTTGCTGATCGGCTTCGCGGTCATGATGATCGGCACCGCCGTGGCAATGCTGCGCGGCCGGACCCACGCCCCGGCGGCCGGCACCCGCCGGCTGCCGGTCGTGCGGATCCTGGTCGACGGGCTGGTGGTGGGGCTGGTCACCGGACTGGTCGGTGCGGGCGGCGGCTTCCTGGTGGTCCCGGCGCTGGTCCTGCTGGGCGGGCTGTCCATGCCGACTGCGGTCGGCACCTCGCTGATCGTGATCACGATGAAATCCTTTGCCGGACTGGGCGGTTACCTGTCCAGCGTCAGTATCGACTGGAACCTGGCCCTGGCGGTGACCGGCGCGGCCGTGGTGGGTGCCCTGCTGGGTTCGCGGCTGACGTCCAAGGTGGATCCCGACGTGCTGCGTCGAGCCTTCGGTTGGTTCGTGCTCACGATGTCCTCGGTGGTCCTGGGGCAGGAGATCCATCCGGCCGTGGGCATCGCCGGCGCGGCGTTGACCGCGCTGGCGGCACTCGCGGTGTACGTCTGTACTCGCCGGGCGGATTGTTCGGGGCTGCGTCGGGTGTTCGGCGGCGCGGCCGGTGGACGCCGGATGCGCAAGCAGGCCGTCGGGGTCTAGTGGGTCAGTGGATGAACAAATCTGGCGGCCGCGACGTCATACCCCGGAGGGTAAAGTCGACCATAACCCGGACACGTCCGAACAAGGAGGTACACCCATGGTTGGTGACGAAGATGCCATTGCCGCGGTGCTCAACAGGTTGCGCCGGGCTCAAGGTCAACTCGGCGGCGTGATCTCGATGATCGAGGAGGGACGCGACTGCAAGGAGGTCGTGACCCAACTCGCCGCGGTCTCGCGGGCGCTGGACCGCGCGGGCTTCAAGATTGTGGCCACTGGTTTGCGGGAATGTCTGACCGGTGAGGCAGCCGAAGGACAGGAACCGATGAGCGAAGCCGAGTTGGAAAAGCTTTTCCTGGCGCTGGCGTGACGAGACGAGACGAGACGAGAGGACGATCGAGTATGTCCACCACCGATGTGGCTCTGACCACAACGCTGCACACCTCTTTCGAGGACGCGGTGACGCGCACCCGTCAAGCCCTGAGCGATCAGGGTTTTGGCGTTCTGACCGAGATCGACATCCGCGCGACCCTGAACACCAAGCTGGGTGACGGCGCCGGCGACGAGGTGGGGGACTATCTGATTCTGGGGGCGTGCAATCCGCAGTTTGCGCACCGCGCCGTCGGACTGTTCCCCCGAATCGGCGTGCTGCTGCCGTGCAACGTGGTGGTGCGTGCCGACCCGGCCCGGGACGGCGCGGTCATCATCGACGCGATGAATCCGCGGCTGATGGTGCAGGTGACCGACGAACCCGCGCTCGGCGAGATCGCCGACGAGGTCGGCCAACGGCTGCAGACCGCACTGGACAGCCTCAGCGCGTAATGCCGTTGCCGCACCCGATTCCGATTGGCTAAGGTGGCGGACATGCAACGGCGTCTTCTCGTAGTAGCGCCCCGCAGCGGGGTCTGATCCAGACCGACCCCCCGCTGTGGGTCGTCAGCTACTGCCCGTCGGTCGCGTCAGTTCGACCAGAGAAGACCGGCACATGCCTTTCCCCACCACGCCACCGTCGACAATCGTGGACGCGGCCCTGCCGCGCGGCCTGCGCGACCGCACCGCAGGCATGTCCTGGGAGGCGGTCCTGGCCGCCCACGGTCCCACCGTCGGACCCCTGCGGCTGGGCGGTTGGAAGTCCTCCGAATCCCGGCACCAGGGCCGCCGCCCGTGGCTGGGGCATCGAAAATTCCAGGCCACCTTGGCAATTGGGGATCGCATCTGCACTGCGTCGGTGGCCGCCGGCGGTCCGGTGGCCGCGCTGACCGAGATGCTCTACGAAAACGGCTTCCCCGTCGAGATGCTCGAGTTCCACCAGCGCGACACCGGCACGCACACCGTCACCTTCGTGCACGGCAGCAACGGTCTGCGCGACGAGTGGGCGGTGGGTTGGGACTCCGACGCCACCCAGTCGGCGCTGCGAGCAGTGGTCGCCTGCGCCAACCGGGTGTGCGCCTGACGTCAGTGCAGCGGGCGCAGCACGATCGGCGCGCCGTCCACCGGAACCGGCATGCCGCCGTAGTCGTAGATCGGACGGTAGCCCGGGTGCGGCAACTCCAGCCGGTAACGGGTGAGCAGACGGTGCATCACGGTCTTGATCTCGAGCTGACCGAACACCATGCCGATGCACTTGTGTGCGCCGCCGCCGAACGGTGCGAACGCATACCGGTGCGCCTTGTGCTCGTTGCGCGGCTCGGCGAAGCGCAGTGGATCGAACTTGTCCGGATCGGTCCACAGCTCGGGCAGCCGGTGGTTGATCGACGGCCAGGTGACGATGTCGGTGCCGGCCGGGATGTGGTGGCCCAGCAGATCGGTGTCGCGGATGGCCCGGCGGAAGTTGAACGGCAGCGGCGTCTGCATCCGCAGCGACTCGTTGATCACCAGGTCGTAGGTCTCGAGCTTTTCCAACGACTCGATGTCCAACGGGCCGTCGCCGATCCGCGCGGACTCCTCCCGCAGTTTGTCCTGCCACTCCGGGTTGGCGGCCAGGTGATAGGCCATCGTGGTCATGGTCGACGTCGAGGTGTCGTGCGCGGCCATCATCAAGAAGATCATGTGGCTGATGATCTGGTCGTCGGTGAAGGTCTGACCGTCCTCGTCGGCCGAGTGACACAGCACGCTGAACATGTCGGTGCTCTCCGAGGCGCGCTTTTCGCCGATCCGGCTGGCGAAGTAGTCCTCCAGCGTCTTGCGGGCCTGGATGCCGCGCCACCAGGTCAGCGGTGGAATCGGCTTGCGCACGATGGCGTTGCCGGCCCGCGTGGTGGTGGTGAAGGCGTGGTTGACCGTGGTGACCAGTTCCTTGTCGGTGCCGGCCGGGTGCCCCATGAACACCTCGGACGCGATGTCGAGGGTCAGCTCCTTGATCGCCGGGTGGAACAGGAACCGGGGATCGTTGGCCACCCAGTCGTTGGACAGCACCTTGGTGGCCACCGAGTCGATGTGCGGGATGTAGCCGGTGAGCCGGGAGCGGGTGAAGGCCTCCTGCATGATCCGGCGGTGGAACAGGTGCTCGTCGAAGTCGAGCAGCATCAGGCCGCCCTCGAAGAACGGCCCGATCACCGGATCCCAGGCGCGCTGCGAGAAGTCCTTGTTGCGGTTGGTGAACACCGCCTGGGTGGCGTCCGGTCCCAGCGCCATCACCGAGGACAGTGCGGGGGACTTGATGAAGTACACCGGCCCGTGCTTGCGGTACATCTCCAAGACGAAATCCGGTCCGCCGCGGAAGATTTCGATCATGTGCCCGAGGATCGGCAGCCCGGCATCGCCGAGCACCGGCTTGAGATCGCTACCGGCCGGCGGTTCGGCCAGCACGAACTGATCCCACTCCTTGTCCTTGAGTCGCTGCTCGACCAGTCCCATGCCGGGGATGGTCACCGGTGTGGGCTTGAGCCGGCGCTTGGCCTGGTCCAACAGGTACTGCGGGGTGCTCACCGTCGCTGCTGCCACCGGGCGCTCCTTCGTCGAGATACAGGCGGGCTGGGCCTGTGGTGTAGGCCACTGACACCATTTCACCGGCTAACTTGACGCGTGTCAAGTTTCGTTCTGGCCGCGGCGTGGTGCATGGTTGAACTGTGAGCGTTGACCAGCAAGCCGGCGGGGCCGAGAACGGCTCCCGTCGTCGTGGTGACAAACAGCGCCAGGCGATCATCGACGCGACCCGCGAGTTGCTGCAGACCCGATCGTTCGCCGATCTGTCGGTCAGCGCGATCAGCGATCGCGCCGGGGTGGCCCGGTCCGGCTTCTACTTCTACTTCGATTCCAAGTACGCCGTGCTGGCCCAGATCCTGGCCGAGGCTGCCGAGGAGCTCGAGGAACTGACCCAGTACTTCGCGCCGCGTGGCGCCGATGAGACGCCGGCTGCGTTCGCCAAACGTATGGTCGGCAGCGCGGCGGTGGTGTTCGCACACAACGACCCGGTGATGGCGGCGTCCAACGTCGCGCGCGCCACCGACCCGGAGATCCGGGCCATCCAGGACGGTCAGATCACCACCGTGATCGACCAGATCGTCAAGATCATCGAGGCCGAGGTCGCCGCGGGCACCGCCCATCCGATCAGCGACGACCTGCCGATGTTGATCCGCACGCTGGGCGCCACCACGGTGATGACGCTGTCCGGTGATCCCACCTTCGTCGGCCCCGACCCCAATCCGCAGCGCGGCGTCGCGGTGCTCGAGCAACTGTGGTTGCACTGCCTGTGGGGCGGTTCGGCCAACTGATTCGGCGTTACCGCCGGTATCGTCATCGCCATGATCGATGACTACGCCGGTAAACGGTGCTTCCTGACCGGCGCGGCCAGCGGGATCGGGCGTGCCACCGCGCTACAGCTGGCCCGCGAGGGTGCCGAGCTCTTCCTGACCGATCGGCACGCCGAGGGGCTCGAGCAGACCGTCGCCGATGTGCGCGCCCTCGGCGGGGTGGTCTCCGAGCACCGCGCCCTGGACATCTCGGATTTCGATCAGGTCGCCGATTTTGCCGCCGACATCCACACCCGGCATCCGGCGATGGACGTCGTGATGAACATCGCCGGGGTCTCGGCCTGGGGCACCGTGGATCGGCTCACCCACCGGCAGTGGCGGTTGATGGTCGACGTCAACCTGATGGGCCCGATCCACGTCATCGAAACCTTCCTGCCACCGATGATCGCGGCCGGTCGCGGCGGACAGTTGGTCAACGTGTCCTCGGCGGCCGGATTGGTTGCGCTGCCGTGGCACGCGGCCTACAGCGCCAGCAAGTACGGGTTGCGCGGGGTGTCGGAGGTGCTCCGCTTCGACCTGGCCCGGCACGACATCGGCGTCTCGGTGGTGGTGCCAGGCGCGGTGAAGACCGGGCTGGTCAAGACCGTGGAGATCGCCGGCGTGGACCGGGAGGACCCCAAGGTGAGCCGCTGGGTCGACCGGTTCAGCGGGCACGCCGTCAGCCCCGAGAAGGCTGCCGCAAAGATCCTGGCCGGAGCCAAGAAGAACCGCTTCCTGATCTACACCTCGGCGGACATCCGGGCGCTGTATGCGTTCAAGCGGCTGGCCTGGCTGCCGTACTCGTACGCCATGCGGCAGGCCAACTTGTTGTTCACCCGCGCGCTGCGACCCACCCCGGTCATCGCGAACCCCAGTGCCACGCCGGAGCAGCCAGCAATCCCTGGCCACTGACCTGCGTCGCGCCGTCGGACTTGATCAGTTCGAGTTGGGTGGCGTCGGCGTCCAGGAACTCCGACAATGCCGCCGAGTGCGTCACGACGACGACCTGGGTGACCCGCGCGGCGCGGGCGATCAGCGCGGCCAGTGGTGCCACCAGCGCCGGGTGCAGTGAGGTCTCCGGTTCGTTGAGCACCATCAACGACGGCGGTTCCGGGCTCAACAGTGCGGCGGTCCACAGCAGGAAACGCAGTGTGCCGTCGGATAGTTCGGCGGACCGCAGCGGACGCAGCACCCCGGGTTGATGCAATTCGACGTCGAACAGACCGTCGGATACCGAGGTGGTCAGGGTGGCGCCGTCGAAGGCCTGCGCGACCGCCTGAGCCAGCTCGGCGGCACCGGAGCCTTCGCCGGCCTCGATGATGGTTTGCAGTGCCGGCGCCAAATCGCCGCCGTCGTCGGCGAGCACCGGGGTGCGGGTGCCGACCTGCGGCCGACGCGCCGGTGCGTGGGCATCCACCCGGAAACCGTCGTAGAACCGCCAGCTGCGCAGCCGGTCTCGGACCGCGGCAAGTTCGGGCAATTCGCGGGGATGGGCGAATTCGGCGAGCACGCTGCGGTGCAGCGGCAACGCTCGGGTCAGCTCGTCGAATCCACGTCCGGACACCGAGTCGGCCTCGGCCAGCGGGCCGGCCCGGCGCACCAACACCGATCCGCCCCGGGCCACCGGGCCGGCGAACACCAGCTCCCGCTTGATCTGCGGATCGCGGCCGAACAGCGAGTTGACGCCCGCCATCACCGGTATACCCAGGTCCACCAGATAGCCGAAATCATCGGCGGCATAGCCGAGTTCGAGTTCTACCGGCCGATTACGGGAACCCGGGCCGGCCCAGCGGGCGGACTGCAGGCCGCCTTCGCGGGCCAGTGAGGCGATCACCTCACCGCGGCCGCAGTCGGCCAGCAGTCGCAACGCCCGATACACCGAGGACTTCCCGGTGCCGTTGGCGCCGGTCACGATGGTCAGCTGTCCCAGCGGCAACACCACGTCGCGCAGTGAGCGATAGCCGCGCACCGCGACCGTGGTCAACATGGCGCCAGACTAACCAGTCGGTCCGACCGCTGGCCTCAGCGCTCGGCCAGGTTGGTTTCGACCTGCTCGATGAAATCGTCGATCACGCTCACCAACAGGTCGGCACCGCACACGAAGAAGTCGACGACCACGTTTTCGCGCGCGGCCAACCCGTTGTGGCACACCCATTCCGGATTGCCGCTCTGCCGGCGCGACAGTGCCAGTCTGTCGGTGTCGGCCACTACGTCACCGGCCGTCCACAGGTTCTCCGGTGCGCCGGCGTCGTCGCGCGGCGTCATGTCGATCTGCCGGTTCGCGCATGCTGCCCAGGCCGGACCGGCCGCGGCGACGAAGTCGGTGGCCGCCTGCGCGTCCGGGAAGGCCACCACGGCCTGGTGCACTCGGCGGGCGGGATCGGCTCCCTGCATGATCTGCTGGCGCAGTCCGCGGAATCCGCTGCCTGCGTAGGCCTCTCGGTTCGCCGGGATCAGTACCGCGCACTGTTGCTGGGCGATCTCGTCGTCGGAGAGCCCGTCGTAGATGGTGTCGCCGTTGCTGTCGTCGCCGCGGACCTGGTCAGCACCGGTTACGTCGGCCAACTGCGCGGTGCTCAACAGCAGCTGCGGCAGTGCGGAGACCGGCACCGGCCGGCTGTCCGGCGCGGGTTGGGCGGCCGAGGTGGTTGGCGCGGCAGCTGGGTGCGGGTCGGTGCCCGGCCGTACCAGCAGTAGCGCCGCGGCGCCCAGCGCAAGCACCACGACCAGGGCAGCACCGGCCAATATGGCCCGGCGCAGCCGCTGTCGGCGTGGCCTGGCCGGCGCAGGTCCTTCGATGCCGTCGGACGGCGCGGCACCGAAGTCCGGTCCCGGGCCTGGCTCCGGATCCGGTGCGGTCCAGCCGGGTGGGGCGGGGGCGGGCCCGGCGGCCAGCCGCGCCGCCCAGGCGGCGCCGGCGCGCGACCACACCGCATCACCGGTCGGTGGCACGGCTGGATTCGGCCACACCGCCGGTCCGGTCGGTCGTTGCGTCGGTGGCGGCCACGCTGACGGGCGCGGCTGCACCGGGTAGGGCGCGGTGACCTCGAGTTCCGATGGTTCCGGGGCCGGCGTCCGAACTCGTAGAAAGTGTTGGTGGGCAGGGTGTTCGGGAGTGCGCGGATGCATGTCCGGGTTACTGATCACGGAAGTTGTCGGCCAGGGTCACCGCGACGGCCTCCGCTTGGCCGGTCGGGTCGGTCCCGTCGTAGGCACACACCATGACATCGGCGACGGTGTCGTTGATGCCGACGATGGCCCGCTCGCAGGTGCCGGTGGCGCTGGTCTGGCTCAGGGTCAGCACCGAACCGCCGCGCCGGATCTCGGGCTGTCCCAGCGTCCACGGTTTACCGGTGCCCGCGTCGGTCTTGATCGACAGCTTGGTGCCGGCGCAGCGCTGCCAGCCGGTTTGGGTGGCGGACAAGAACTCACCGGCGGCATCGTGGCTGGTGAAGCTCACCGCGGTCTGGTTCACCAACCGGGTGCGTTCGGAAGGCGTTCCGTCCGTGGCGAATTGGGCTGCCACCGAAGTGGTGGCGTAGTCGGCGTAGGCGGCGCGCTGGCCGGGGGCGAACGGGTTGGTGCAGGCCGCCGGGGTGACCTGATAGTCGTCGTCGAAGTCCGAGGCGGTCAGCACCACCTGCAGCTGCCCGTCGACCTCGGTCAACGCGGTCAGCTGGTCGGCGCTGAGCAGAACGGACTGCAGCGGCGACTGGTAGGTGAAAGTCGGCATCGGTACCGCGGGTGCGGCGGAGGCGACGGCGGTGCCGCCGGCGGCGAGCAGGCCGAGGCCGAGGGTGGTGACGGCGGCAATCTTGCGGATCATCGTGTGGTCCTTTGCTGTGCTTCCGGCGAACTGATGCTCTGACTCTAGCGATAAAACCGTAGCAGTGCAACTGTGAAGTGTTGCACTGCGGCGAGCGCTTGGATTCTCGCCAAATCCGCTGGTTACAGCCGGTTTGTGGCGGGCTATCCGCAGGTGGCGTGCTTCAACTGCGGCTTTCGCGGTTGGCGGCAGCCGCGCGGTGCTGCTACGGTTTGACCAATAAGCGCATCGGTTGACCGGCTGGACCTTTCGGCCTGGACGCTACGATCGCTTCGCTTTCCCGAGGACCAACAGGCAATGAAGTGGAAGGGGCCAGATATGGGCCGTCGTCTCCCTACCAGCGGGTGGACCCAGCCGCTGTTGCAGCGACTGCCCTGGTTGCGCGCGTTCCTCGAGTTGCCGACGCGCCGGCGCGCCGCGGCCTTGGCGGTACTCGGGGTGTGTGCGGCGTTGTTGTTGCCGTCGTGTGCGACGACGGTGACCGGCCAAGCCACCTCTCCGCTGTACGACCCGTTCTCGGCCGGCGGGCTGCCCGCGGTCGACGGTCCATCCGGGCCGCGCGAGGACGCCCCGGCCCCGGTGCGCGAAGCCGAGTACTCCGATGACGGTGAGATCGACCGGTTGGCGCTGCTGGCGATCGACGACGTCGAGGAGTTCTGGGAGCAGCACTACGCCGAACCGTTGGCCGGCTCGTTCCGGCCGATCGCGAACCTGGTGTCCTATGACTCCGAGGATCCCAGTGCGCCGACGCTGTGTGGCGCCGAGACCTACGGGGAACCGAATGCCTTCTATTGCCACCGGGATCGGACCATCGCGTGGGACCGCGGCGTGTTCTTGCCGATCGGTCACGACTACTTCGGTCCGATCGCGGTCGCCGAGACCATCTCCCACGAATACGGCCATGCGCTGCAGCGGATGGGCCGGACCGTGGACTCCGACACCCCGGTCGTGGTGTTCGAACAGCAGGCCGACTGCTTCTCGGGGATGTACATGCGCTGGGTTGCCGAAGGTAATTCCAAGCGCTTTCAGCTCAGCACCGGTGACGGGTTGAACCATGTGCTGGCGGTGTTGACCGCGATCCGGGATCCGCTGCTGGACCCGGACGATTCCGAGATGATCGAGCAGGGCCACGGCACCGCACTGGACCGGGTCACCGCGTTCCAGATGGGCTTCGTCAACGGCCTGGACGCCTGCACCGCGATCGACCTGGACGAGGTCGAGGAGCGCCGCGGTGACCTGCCGATGGAACTGACTGCCGAACCCGACACGGGTCTGCACTCCGGCGAGGCCCCGATCAACGAGGCCACCATCGAGTTGCTGATGCGCGCGCTGCAGGACATCTACCAGCCCGAGCAGGCGCCCGAGCTGAGTTATGAGAAGTCGGATTGCCCGGACGCCGAGGACACCTCGCCGGCCTCGTATTGCCCTGCCAGCAACACGATTTCGGTGGATGTGGCCGGGTTGGCGAAGATGGGTGAGCAGGCCGATGAGCTGTCCGACAAGGTGCTGTTGCAGGGCGACAACACGGCGTTCTCGGTGCTGATGTCGCGCTACGCGCTGGCCGTGCAGCAGCAGCGCGGTGTGCCGTTGGATTCGGCGACGGCCGCGCTGCGCACCGCATGCCTGACCGGGTATGCCCATCGGAAACTGATCGAGCCCACCACCGGCCAAGAGGGCGATTCGCTGGTGCTGGCCGCCGGCGACGTCGACGAGGCGGTGTCCGGTCTGCTCACCAACGGCCGGGTGGCCAGCGACGTCAACGGTGAGACCGTGCCGGCCGGGTTCACCCGGATCGTGGCGTTCCGCTCGGGCGTGGTCGGTGATCAGGAAGGTTGCTTCACCCGGTTCCCGTGACGCCGGCCGCGCTGCCCGGCGGCATGGCCAGTTCGAGGCGGACGCCCAGCAGCCGGACCGGCCGATCCAGATCGAACTGGTCCAGCACCGCCAGTGCGGTGTCGGCGATCACCGCCGGGTCGGTGCTCGGTTGCGCCAGTTTGCGGATCTTGGTCCGGGTGAAGAACGTCGCGGTGCGCACCGTGACCGCGACCCGGGTCACGATCCGGCCGTCGTCGACCACTTCGGTCAACGTGCGGCGCGCCAAATCGAGGACGGCATCGTCCATTTCGCTGCGCTCGGTCAGATCGGCGGGAAAGGTGACGACGTGGCTGCGGGAGCGCGGGACCCACGGCGCACTGCTGACGTCGTCGTCGCCGCCGCCCTTGGCCAGCAACAACAACCACAATCCGGTGCGCGGCCCGAAGGTTGCGGTGAGCAACTCGGCGTCGGCCTCGGCCAGTGCGCGGACCGTCTCGATACCCAGGGCGGTCAGCTTCTTGGCGGTCTTGGGCCCCACCCCCCACAGCGCATCGACCGGGCGTTGACCCATCAGCGTCATCCAGTTGGTCTCGGTGAGCCAGAAGACGCCGTCCGGTTTGGCGAACCCGGTGGCCACCTTGGCGCGTTGCTTGTTGTCGCTGATGCCCACCGAGGCCGAAAGCCCGGTCTCGGCCGCCAGCACCGCACGCACCCGCTCGGCCAACTCGACCGGGTCCGCGGTGTCGGCACGCAGGTAGGCCTCGTCCCAGCCCCACACTTCGACCGGGTAGCCGAGGTCGCGCAGTAGCCCCATCACCTGATCGGAGGCCGCGTCGTAGGCGGCCGGGTCCGACGGTAGGAAGGTGGCGTCCGGGCACTTGCGGGCTGCGGCACGCAACGGCATCCCGGCGTGCACACCGAACTCGCGCGCCTCATACGACGCGCACGTCACCACCTTGCGGGGTTCGGTCGGGTCACCGCTGCCGCCGACGATGACCGGCCTACCCACCAGGTCCGGACGACGGCGTAACTCCACCGAGGCCAAGAATTGGTCCAGATCGACGTGCAGGATCCAGTAGGTCATCGCCCACAAAGCTTGCGCGCCAAGCTTTCCCAGGCGTCGCCGAGCTGCTCCAGGGTGAGGCCGTCGCGCCGGCGTCGCAGCTCGACGTAGTCGGCATCGACCAGGGCCAGTAGTGCATCGGCCTGGGCGTCCAGATCGCCGGTGCTGTCGGCCTGGCCCAGCAGCACGCGCACGTGCTGACGCAGCACGGCGTGCGCGGCGTTGTAGCGGGTCTCCAGGTCGCGGTTGGCGGCCGAGAGCAGTTCATGGTGGGTGTGGCTGAACCGGATGCGTTCGCGGCCGAAGGCGATCAGCCGCGGCAGCGGAGCGGCGCCCGGGCCCAGCGGTGGTGGGCCGCTCAAGAACGCGGCCTGATTCGCCTGCTCGTCCTCGTCGAGCAGCACCATCATCAGGCCGGCGCGGGATCCGAACCGGCGGAACACCGTGCCCTTGCCGACCCCCGCCTCGGCGGCGATGTCGTCCATGCTGACGGCGTCGGCCCCGCGTTCGGCGATCAGCTTGCGGGCTGCGGTCAGCAGCAGCTGCCGATTGCGGGCGGCGTCGCCACGCTCGGCGGGGGCGGCGTCGCGAACCGGGAGCTCGGTCACGTCGGCCAGCCTAATTGAGAACGCCGGGGAATTAATCGGACCATGGTCCGTTTATCCTGACTGAAGATCGCAACGAACCGAACCCTGCTGCGCCGGGTCCAAGAAGGGAAGAATCCAGCACCATGTCTGATACGCCGACCAACGTCCTAGTCCTCGTGGGCAGCCTGCGGGCCGCCTCGGTGAACCGCAAGATCGCCGCAACCGCCGCCGAGAACGCCCCCGACGGGGTGCAGCTGCAGATCGCCGAGGGATTGGCCGACCTGCCCTTCTACAACGAGGATGTCGACGTCGCCGACGCGTTGCCGACCGCCGTGGCCGAGCTGCGCGAGCTGGCCGGGCGTGCGCACGCGACGCTGGTGGTGACGCCCGAGTACAACGGCACCATCCCGGCGGTGCTCAAGAACGCCATCGACTGGCTGTCCCGCCCGTACGGCAACGGCGCGCTCAAGGACAAGCCGGCGGTCGTGATCGGCGCCGCGCTGGGTCGCTACGGCGGGGTGTGGGCCCATGACGAGACCCGCAAGTCGCTCGGCATCGCTGGCGCCCGGGTGGTCGAATCGATCACCCTGTCCAAGTCCGTCAAGGAGCTCGGCGACGGGCATCCGCGGGACAACGCCGAGTTCGTCGCCGAGCTGGGCGCGGTGGTGGGCAAGCTGGTCGCCGAGGTGGGGTGAGACCAGGTTCCAGGTGTTGACCACAGAGCCGTCGGCGGGTCGTCGTTGACCTGTCGGCGGCTTTGCTGTATCCGGGTCGGTGCGAGGCGCGCCGGTTCGGTCCGCAGTTTTGTCGGTGGCTGCTGGTAGATCTGGGGGTGGCGACCACACCGATCGCCGCGACACACCCTCGATGTGATCTGCGACACGCCGGGGGCGTGTCGTCGCAGAAGGCTTACGACCTGGGAATTTCATGAATGTTGTTCAGAACATCTTGTATGCCTTCGGTTTGTCGGCCACTAGGTGTAGTGTCTGACAGACCGAACGACCCCAAGATTTTTGAGCTCAGTCGGACCAGCGTGACAGCGCCGGAACCGCCGCCCAGGCGGATTTGGACCGTCGGGCCGGGCAACTGGAATAGCGGGGGCCATCGGCCTGCTGAACAGCAGGGTGTGCAACCAGTGAATAGGTGTCAAACCGACGAAACCGGGATTCGTCGACTTAGCCAACGACCGCCTGAGGAGCCGTGACCAGATGACCATCACCGTCTACACCAAGCCCGCCTGCGTGCAGTGCAACGCCACCTACAAGGCACTCGACAAGCTCGGTGTCAGCTATGACGTCGTCGACATCAGCCTGGATGCCGAGGCCCGCGACTACGTGATGGCGCTGGGCTACCTGCAGGCACCGGTCGTGGTGGCCGGCAATGAGCACTGGTCCGGCTTCCGTCCGGACCGGATCAAGACGCTGGCCGGCGTCGCGGCGACCACCGCCTAGGCGTCCCGCGGATCACCACGGACTGACGAAGGATTCGGGCAACCAGCAATTGGGAAGGGGAATGAGATGAGCAACCTCGTCTATTTCTCCAGCGTGTCGGAGAACACCCACCGCTTCATCGAGAAGTTGGGGTTGCCGGCCACCCGAATCCCGCTGCACGGGCGCATCCAGGTCGATGATCCCTATGTGCTGGTCTTGCCCACCTACGGCGGCGGCAAGGCGACCCCGGACATCAACAACGGCGGTTACGTGCCCAAGCAGGTGATCGCCTTCCTCAACGACGAGCACAATCGGTCGCTGATCCGCGGTGTCATCGCGGCGGGAAACAACAACTTCGGCGAGGAGTTCGCCTACGCCGGCAATGTCGTCTCACGCAAGTGCGGCGTGCCGTATCTCTACCGCTTCGAACTGATGGGGACCCCCGACGACGTGCAAGCCGTTCGTACGGGATTGGCAGAATTTTGGAAGGACCAGACGTGTCACCAACCGTCACAGCTGCAGAGCCTGTAGATACCCGTACCCACGCGTTGCCGGGGGAGACGGACTACCACGCGCTCAACGCGATGCTGAATCTGTACGACAACGACGGCAAGATTCAGTTCGACAAGGATGTGCTCGCCGCGCGCGAGTTCTTCCTGCAGCACGTCAACCAGAACACCGTGTTCTTCCACAGCCAGGACGAGAAGCTCGACTACCTGATCGACAAGCAGTACTACGAGCGTGAGGTGCTCGACCAGTACAGCCGCAACTTCGTCAAGAGCCTGCTGGACCGGGCCTACGCCAAGAAGTTCCGGTTCCCGACGTTCCTGGGCGCGTTCAAGTACTACACCAGCTACACGCTGAAGACCTTCGACGGTAAGCGCTACCTGGAGCGCTTCGAGGACCGTGTGGTGATGGTGGCGTTGACGCTGGCCGCCGGGGACACCGGCCTGGCCGAGAAGTTGGTCGACGAGATCATCGACGGCCGGTTCCAGCCGGCCACCCCGACCTTCCTGAACTCGGGCAAGAAGCAACGCGGCGAGCCGGTGAGCTGCTTCTTGCTGCGCATCGAAGACAACATGGAATCGATCGGCCGCTCGATCAACTCCGCGCTGCAGCTGTCCAAGCGCGGTGGTGGAGTTGCGTTGCTGCTGACCAACATCCGCGAGCACGGCGCACCGATCAAGAACATCGAGAACCAGAGCTCGGGCGTCATCCCGATCATGAAGCTGTTGGAGGACTCGTTCTCCTACGCCAACCAGCTCGGTGCGCGGCAGGGTGCCGGTGCGGTGTACCTGCATGCCCACCATCCCGACATCTACCGGTTCCTGGACACCAAGCGGGAGAACGCCGACGAGAAGATCCGGATCAAGACGCTGTCGCTGGGCGTGGTGATCCCGGACATCACCTTCGAGCTGGCCAAGAAGAACGAGGACATGTACCTGTTCTCGCCGTATGACGTCGAGCGGGTCTACGGCGTGCCGTTCGCCGACATCTCGGTCACCGAGAAGTACTACGAGATGGTCGACGACGCGCGGATCCGCAAGACCAAGATCAAGGCCCGCGAGTTCTTCCAGACCGTGGCCGAGTTGCAGTTCGAGTCCGGCTACCCGTACATCATGTACGAGGACACCGTGAACCGGGCCAACCCGATCGCCGGCAAGATCACCCACTCCAACCTGTGCTCGGAGATCCTGCAGGTCTCCACGCCGTCGGAGTACAACGACGATCTGTCCTATTCCAAGGTGGGCAAGGACATTTCGTGCAACCTGGGCTCGCTGAACATCGCCAAGGCGATGGACTCGCCGGACTTCGCGCAGACCATCGAGGTGGCGATCCGCGGGCTGACCGCGGTCTCGGATCAGACCAGCATCAGCTCGGTGCCCTCGATCGAGAAGGGCAACAACGACTCTCATGCGATCGGGCTGGGGCAGATGAACCTGCACGGCTACCTGGCCCGGGAGCGCATCTTCTACGGCTCCGAAGAGGGTGTGGACTTCACCAACATCTACTTCTACACGGTGCTCTATCACGCGCTGCGGGCGTCGAACAAGATCGCGATCGAGCGCGGTACGCGCTTCGCAGGCTTCGAGGACTCGAAGTACGCCAGCGGCGAATTCTTCGACAAGTACACCGATCAGCCGTGGCAGCCGGCCACCGACAAGGTGCGTCAACTCTTCGCCGACGCCGGCATCCGGATCCCCACCCAGGAGGACTGGAAGCGGCTCAAGGAGTCGGTGCAGCAGCACGGTATCTACAACCAGAACCTGCAGGCCGTGCCGCCGACCGGGTCGATCTCCTACATCAACCACTCGACGTCGTCGATCCACCCGGTGGCCTCCAAGATCGAGATCCGCAAGGAAGGCAAGATTGGTCGGGTCTACTACCCGGCGCCGTATCTGACCAACGACAACCTGGAGTACTACCAGGATGCCTATGAGATCGGCTACGAGAAGATCATCGACACCTACGCCGCGGCCACCCAGCACGTGGACCAGGGGCTGAGCCTGACGCTGTTCTTCAAGGACACCGCGACCACCCGCGACGTGAACCGGGCGCAGATCTACGCCTGGCGCAAGGGCATCAAGACGCTGTACTACATCCGGCTGCGGCAGATGGCGCTGGAAGGTACCGAAGTGGAGAACTGCGTGTCCTGCATGCTGTAGGGGGTCGACAGGCAACGCGACGGCCAGGGGATGAGCCGCACATGAAACGAATCGTGATCATCACCGGTATCGCCGTTGTGCTGCTGATCGCGGTGCTCGCCGTGCCGATCAAGGTGATGTGTCCGAATGGTCCCTGCACCACAGCGCCGGATGAACAGGGCAACGTTCACCGGTACTACGAGATGAAGCCGTTGGGCGCAGCGCTGGTCGAGGACGTGACCGGGCTCCGGATCTCGATTCACTACGGATCGGGGGTGGAGGCCGAGTCACTCGGGTAGCTGCGCAACGCTCGGGTCCGTCCGGGTGCGCGCGTTACCGCGTCGGGAACCCCGGCGATCCCGACCCAGCGGCCGGTGAATGGGCCGGCGTCGAATCAGCTCCGGTCGGCGCGTTCTGCGTGCAGTGCCTTCACGCGGCGCTGCTCATGCAGCACCTTCTGGTAGCTCGCGCGTTCGGCGACCAACCAGTCCGGCTGCTGCTCGAGCAGCGCGGTGATCTGCTCGCTGGTCAACGCATCCCCGACGCCGCCGCGGGCCAGACCGGCGATGGAGATCCCCAGTTTGGCGGCCACCAGGTTCTTTGGGTGCGGGCCGTTCTTGCGCAGGTCTTTGAGCCACTGCGGGGGATCGGCCTGCAGCGCGGCGAGTTCGTCTCGGGTGATCGGGTTCTGCTGGAACTCGTCGGGGGTGGCGGGCAGGTACACGTCCAGCTTCTTGGCCGCCGTGGCGGGTTTCATGGACTGCGCGTTCGTCCTGCTCATATGGCAAGCCTATCGGTAGCCTGAGCCGGTGAGCGCGCCGTCCCTGACCCTCGGGTACGTCCCCGGCGGGACTCCCGCGAAATGGGCTCGGATCTGGGCGCAGCGGCATCCTCAGGTCCCGCTGAAGTTGCATCTGGTCGACGCGGCACAGGCTGCCGACGAGGTGCGGGCCGGCACGGTGGACCTGGCCTTGCTGCGGCTGCCCACCGACACCGCGGGGCTGGCCGTCATCGAGCTCTACGCCGAGACCACGGTGGCGGTGGTACCCACCGATCACGTCCTGAGTGTCCTCGACGAAATCACCGCCGCGGACCTGGACGGCGAACCGATGCTGATCCCGGCCGACGACGTCGTCGGGTGGGCTGCCGCGCCCGGTGTTCCGGTCGATCATCGGCCCGAAACCACCGAGGCCGCAATCGAACTCGTGGCGGCAGGCCTGGGTGTGCTGATCGTGCCGCAATCTCTGGCCCGGCTGCACCATCGCAAGGACCTCACCTACCGCCCGATTGTGAATGCGCCCCGCTGCGCGGTGGCGCTCGCGTTTGGCGAGGGCCCGCAGCCGGAACTGATCGAGGAGTTCATCGGGATCGTGCGGGGACGCAAACCGGGGTCATCGCGCGGCCCGGCGCGCGCCGCTCCGAAACGTAGCGCGCGGGAGAAGACGCTGGCCAAGCAGGCCGCGCGGGAAGCTGCGGGCAAGGTCGCGCGCAAACCGGGTCGGGCCAAGCGCGGCCGGCGCTGACGCGGTTCGGTGCACGCTCGGAGCGTAGATCGACCGCTCAGCGCGCCCGCGGGAAGCGTTGTGCGACATCGGCGTACTCGTCGCGGATGGCCGTCTTGGCCAGCTTCCCGCTGGGCAGTCGCGGCAACGGGTCCGGGCGCAGCACCACATAGCGCGGAACCTTGTAATCGGCGAGCACCCGTTCGCAGTGCGCCACCACATCCGCGGTGCTCAGTTCGGGGGTCAGGGGTGACACCGCGATGATGGCCGCCGGCGTCTCGCCGAAGCGCTCATCGGGAGCGGCGATCACCGCGACCTCCTCGACACCGTCGAGCGCGGCGATGGTGGCTTCCAGTTCGACCGGGGAGATGTTGATCCCGCCGGAGATGATCAGGTCCTTCATCCGGTCGACGAAGGTGATGCGGCCGGCTTCGTCCCGGCTCCCGAGGTCGCCGCTGTGCAACCAACCATCCCGCAGGGCCGCCGCGGTGGCCACCGGATCGCCCCAGTACCCGGGAGTCACCAGCGGGCCGCGAATCACGATCTCACCCGGTTCGCCCGGACCGGCCGGGGTGCCGTCGGTGGTCACCACCTCGATCTCGGTGAAGATCGAACCGATGCCGCAGGACCCGGGGTGGTCCAACGCCTCGGACTTCAACGTCGCGGTGGCAACGCCGCCGGCCTCGGTCATGCCGTAGATCTGGCGCAGCAGCACGCCTTTGTCGGCCCAGGTTCCCAGCAGGTCGGTTGGCACCGCGGCACCACCGACGATGGCTGTGGTCAACGAACTGAGATCGGCCGTGGCGAATTCCGGGGTTGCGGCCAGCGCCTCGAAGATCAGCGGAACGCCGAACAACACCCGGACCCGGTGCCGCTCGATCAGGCTGACCGCCCGCGCCGGGTTGAGTTCGCGTTCGACCACCAACGTGCCACCCAACACGCTGGTCTGCAGCAGCCCGAAGACCAGACCCGGGGTGAATGCCAACGGCAGCACCAGCAGGCTGACCGTGCCGGGCCGGAAACCGTCCTCGGTCAGCGTCTGCTCCAGCACGATCGACATCAGCGTCTGGTTGGTCAGGATGACGCCCTTGCACATCCCGGTGGAACCGCTGGTGAAGATCACCGCGATGGGCTCGTCGGGGGCGCGGTCGACGCGGAAGTCGTCCGGCGCACCGGTGCGCATGGCGCTGACCGCGTCGAGGTCCAGTACGGCGAAATGCGAGCCCGCGGCGGCGGCCTCGTCGACCCCCGCGCGGTGGGTGGCCGGGGCGAACACCGCAGAAATACCGGCATCGTCGGCCACCGTGCGGATCTCGGCAGGTTTGAGCCGCGAGTTCATCGGCACCAGTACCGCGCCGCTGCGCAGCACCGCCAGCGCGGCCACCGGCCAATGCAGGCAGTTCGGCGCCAGCAGACCCACCCGGTCACCGGGCTTGACCCCGCTGTCGGCCAGCTGGCGGGCCAACCGACCCGTCCAGGCGTCGAGTTCGCGGTAGGTCAGGACGTCGTCGTCGATGACGATGGCGGGCCGGTCGCCCGCGGTCCTGGCCCACCACCGAACGGCAGACGCGACTGTCGCGGCCATCTTCCTCCTCCGAAAACTTCAGACCGTGGCCGGCGAGCCGAACACCGTCGCACTCACGAGCGGTGCCATCGGGCCGCCGATGAGCAGCGAGACATCCGCGCCGGCAACCGGGTTGGGTGAGCCACCCCGAATCTGGCGCACCGCCTCGACCACCAAACCGATGCCGTGCACGAACCCCTCGGCGATGTTGCCGCCGGCGGTGTTGATGGGCAGACGGCCGGTCTCCACGGTGAGATTGTCCACCGTCAAGAACTCTCCCGCCGCCGGACCGGGCGGACACAGGCCGTGATCGATCAACGCGGCCACCGCCGGGCCGGTGAAGTTCTCGTAGAGCTGCGTGACGTCCACGTCGTCGGCGGTGATGCCCGCAGCTGTCCACAGCCGCTGCACCATCGCGGGGTGAAAGCCCGCGCTGGTGTAGTCGGTTTCGTTCTCCACCGAATCGGTCCAGCCCGCCGCGGCACCCTGCACCCCGGACAGGATGTAGGCCGGGGTGCCGAGGAAGTCGGCGACCCGGTCGGCACGCGTCACCAGCACCGCGGCGGCACCGTCGTTCTCCCGCGAGCAGTCGTACAGTTGCAGCGGTTCGGCGATCACCCGCGCGCCGCTGTAGGTCTGGTGATCCAGCGGCCGACCGTAGGCGACAGCGCGCGGATTGTTCTGCGCGTGGTGGTAGCCGGCCATCGAAATGGCCTCCAACGCCGAGCGTGGCACTTTGTCGACCTCGAGCAGGCGCTGCGTGCGCAGCGCACACAGTTGCGGCGGCGCGATCACCCCGTGTGCGCCGTAGAGGTGACCCATGTGGCCCTTGTTGAATGCGCGCCGGCCGTCGGTGGCTTCGCTGAGGCCGCGATAGACCACCACCAAGTCGGCCTGACCGCTGTACACCGCGGCGGCCGCGCTGTTGACCGCGGCGGCCAGCCCGCCGCCGCCACCCCCGAAGACCTGGGTGGACCAGCGCACCTCGTGCACGCCCAACGCTGCCGCGAGTTTCAGCGCCTCGCTGGAATCGTCGCCGTAGGAGACGAATCCGTCGATGCTGCGCGGGTCTGCGCCGGCGTCCGCGCAAGCCGACAGGATGGCCTGCAGCACCAACTGCGCCGACGACAGCGGGCTGGTACCCCGTTTGAAGTAGTCGGTGGCGCCGACGCCGACCACCGCGGTCGCGCCGCGGAATCCGTTCATCGTTGCTCCTCATCGAGGCACCAACGGACCAGTGGCCAGTATCGGTCGTCGGGCGGTTGCTCGATGAAGCCGCGCACCCGCTGGCCGATCCGGGGCGTGATGCCGTCGGCGGGGGTGAGCACGCCGATCACCCGGCGGCTGTCGGCCGAGGGCAGTTCCACCAACACGTTGACATAGGGCAGATGCCCGCGACTCTCCGGAGTGAACTGTTGCCAGGTCCGGGTCCACGAGTAGATCCGGCCAGTCAATTCGACTGGCTCCCAGACGATGTCGAAGCTGTGACAGGACGGGCAGATCGGCAGCGGCGCCCAGGTCCAGCTCCGGCACTGCCGACAGCGTTGCAGCAGGAACTCACCGGCCCGCAGTCCATCCCAATGCGGCTGGTCCAGGCCGTCCTCGGCGGGACCGGTCAGATCCACCCACGGCGGTGTGTCCGGGATGTTGCGGACGCTGAACACCCGCCAGGAGCCGTCGGTGAATTCCACCCAGCGCGAGCGCAGTTCGATCCAGGACCCGTCCGGCGCGGTGTAGCGGATCACCGCGTCATAGCGGCCGTCGGCGACCTCGGTGACGGCACGCACCTCAAAGCCCGTCAGCGTCGGCGGCAGCTCCGGTGCGGCGATCAGCTGACCGACCCGGTCGGGCAGAAAATCGGCGAGCACGGTGGCGTTGTCGCCGGCGGCGACCGAACGACCGTGCGCCTCGACGGTCTTCAACAGGTCAGCGGGAACGGATGTGCTCAGAGTCAACGTGCCTCATTCAGTTCGTATTGCACGTCAGTGCGGTCATGTTGGAAACCGACCAGCCGGCACGCGTTGACCAGCCTGCTGTCCCTGGAATCGACGTACACGATCAGACCGGTCAGGCCGTGGTCGTGCACGTGTGCGGCAGCACCGTCGAGAAGTCCCCGCAACGCGGCCGGATCGGCCCACGGCGGCCCGGCCACCGCGGTGGCAGTGGCACAGGCGCCGAACTCGTCGGACCGCAGCGGATTCAGGTTCAACGTGACGAGTCCGGTGATGGACCCGTCCACCCGCAACGCGTAGCTCGCGTCGGATACAGCGAATCCCGCCGCCCAGTCCAGGTGTTCGAGTGCGTCCGGGGTGATCGGCTCGAGCACCGCGGCGTCCGGGGTGATCGGCTCGAGCACCGCGGCGTCGGCGGCCCGGTGCGCGGAATCGGTGGGACGAATCAACTTCCAGACACGTTTGGTGCGCGGGATCAGGAAGCGGTTGCTCAACCGTCCGCTCGCCGGATGGTTACCCCGCGCCCAGGCGACGATGGTGCGTGCCCCAGTGCCCAACCAGCCGTCCGGACCGCTGGTGTCCAGGCCGACCTGTTCGAGCAGCAGCGTGCTGATGCCGATCGATCGAAATCTCGGGTCCACCACCAGGAACACCCGTCCGGTGCCTCCGTCGTCGACCACCAACCGCAGCAGCCCGGCGATCTGCTCGGGTTCATCCGGGGCCGCCAACCTGGTGGCGTGCGGCAACATCCAGATCAGCAGGTGGTGTGTTCGTCGATCACCGCTGGCCATGCTCGCGGCGACGTCGGCGTACTCGATGGTGCTGTACTCCGGCTCGGCGTCGTAGGCCGCGGCCCGGTCGAGCAGGTCGGCCAGCGCGTCGCCCTCTGCCGGGCTCAGCTCGGTGCGCCATTCGTATTTGATCACCGTACGGTCACTTTGCCGACGCTCGCCCCTCGGCGAGCAGCTTCTGGGTTTCCCGGCGAAACACCTGGTTGGCGATCTCGTTGCGACCCAACAACATCGGACCGGCATCCGCGCTGCCCATGCCGGTCTGCGAGTTACGCAGCAGCGGGAAGTCCTCGTTGTGCAGCACGGCCAGCAGAATGTCCCAGTTCTTCTCCCAGCGCCGGTTCCAGTGCTCCTCTTCCATGCCGGAGTCCGCCAGCGCGGGCACCATCAAGCGCTGTTCCATCCGGGATCTGCGCGGATCGCTCGGGTGCGGCCGGAAGGTCAACAGCTGGAAGTGATCCGGTTGCCGCAGCAGCGTGCTGTTGGGCAGCAGGAAATGGGTTTCGGTGACATACGGGTCCAGGGGAGTGTCGCCCGGGTCCTCCTCGAGCCACCGGTCGATCGACTTGCGCGGGGCGATGAACCGGCAGTGCCGACCGAAGTCCTCGAAGGCCATCACGTTGGTGTGGATGACCTTGCCTGCGGTGTTCGGGTGTGCGTACTGGATGTGGTAGCCGTCCAGGAAAGCGTCCTGCATGATCTTCCAGTTAGTCGGCTCGTCGAAGCCGGCCGCCCGGAAGCTGACCAGTTTGTCCAGCTGGTAGCCGGCCAGGATGGCGTCCATCTCCGGCCCGAGCCAGGCCGCCACGTCGATGTCGGCCGAGGCGTTGTCGACGACCCAGATGAAGCCGTGGCGTTCCTCGCAGGGAATCTCGACCAGGCCGTGGGCGTCGCGGTCGATGTCGCCGAAGGTGTTGTCCCGGGTGACCGTCCGCAGCCTGCCGTCGGGGTCGTAGGACCACCGGTGGTAGGGGCAGGAGAAGAAGCGGCAGCGGCCCTTCTCCTCCTTCTCCAGCATCGCGCCGCGATGCCGGCACAGGTTCACGAACGTCTTGACGCTGCCGTCCTTCTGGCGCACCGCGATGAGGTTGTTGCGCGGCATCTGGACGGTGATGAAGTCATAGGGACGGCCGATCTCGGAGCCGTGCGCGATGATCGACGGCACGGTGCCGAAGATGTGGTCGCGTTCCTCCTGCGCCAGCACCGGGTCGGTGAAGTCGGTCGCCTCGAAGTCGACGACCTCGTCGAACTTGTCGGTGGTGTCGTTGCGCAGCAATTCGATGGCGCGCCGGATGCGGTCCTGCCGAGGCAGCGAGGTGGTCATCACATTCACCTCACTTCCGGGGTGAACACGATGGGCAGGCGCGCGCAGCCGCGCACTTGGCTGGAGTGGAACACCGGCGGATCCGCCTGCACCAGTTGGTAGTCCGGGATCCGGCGGTGTAGCTCCTCGAGTGCCACATTGAGTTCGATGCGGCCGAGGTGCGAACCCAGGCAGCGGTGCACGCCGGCACCGAAGGACAAGTGGCGGTTGGGATTGCGGTGGATGTCGAAGGTCTCGGCGTCCGGGAACTCCAAATCGTCCCGGTTGGCTGAGCACAGCGGAACGATCAGCTGATCGCCCTCGGCGATCTGCACCCCACCGAGTTCGACGTCCCTGGTGGCGCGCCGGCCCGGAATGACGGCGGCCTCATAGCGCAGGATCTCCTCGACCGCCTTGGGAATCGCGGCCGAATCGGCGATGATCTCCGCGCGCTTGTCTGGATGGGCGGACAGGTGGAACACCGACCACGCCAGCGAACCCTGCACGGTGTGCAGGCCACCGATCAGCAGCAGGAAGAACATCCGGTTGAGCTCTTCGTCGGTGAGCAGCCGGGAGCCATCGGGCAGCTTGACCTCGCTGTGCACCAGTGTCGACGTGATGTCGGCACCGGGGTGGGCGCGGCGGTCCTCGACCACCTTCTGGAAGTAACCGAACATCTGGAAGCCGGCCATCATGCGCGCGGTGTTGGACGCTTCCTCGGTGCCGCCGGGTTTACCGAACAGGATGGTGTCGGTGGCCTCGCTGAACAGTGCGGCGTCCTCGAGTGGCCAGTCCATCAGCGCCAGGAAGATCCGGGCGGGCAGCTCGTGGGCGAACTCCGAGACGAACTCGACCGCACCCTTGGCGGCGAACCCGTCGATGAGCTCATTGACCACCTCGCGGATGTGTCCGGTCAGGTTCTTCATCCGCTGCGGGCTGAACAGCGGCTGCAGGGCCTGCCGGTAGGCGGTGTGCTCGGGCGGGTCCAGTTCGAGCGGGATGAACTTGCCGATGTCGCTGGTCACCAGATTGTTCGGGTAGCTCGAGAAGGTTTCCGGGTCGGTGAGGACCTGATGGATCTCCTGGTACCGGGTGACGATCCAATGCCCACCGTAGGCGGTGGAATAGACCACCGGGCCGATGTCGCGCAGTTGGGCCATCCGCTCCTGCATGGTGTCCACCGGGACGGCCAGCGTGGGGTCGTAGACGTCGAGATCGACGACGAGTTCGGTGGGGACGCGTTCCAGGGTGGTCATGAAGGCTCCGTTTCTCGGGTCGGGATGTCAGTGGGCTGTTTCCGGGTTGAGATCCTCTTCGAACCACATCCCGACCCGGGCCAGCGTGCCGCCGTCGGCCGACCCGATGGTGGCGCCGGAGATGTAGGCCGAATCGTCGGACACCAAGAACAACGCGACCTTGGCGTTGTCCGAAAGTGACGGCGGGCGTTGCAATTTCAGCGGGATCGGGGACACCGTCGGGTTCCACGGTCCGGCGACCTCTTCGTAGGACTGACCGACTACCGGAGACCCGGGTGGCATCAGGAAGTTCGGTGACATGCCGTGCGTGGGGGCGATGGCGTTGACCCGGATGCCGAACCGGCCCAGGTCCAGGCTCAGGCCGCGGACCAGTCCGTTGACCCCGGCCTTGGTCGCCGAGTACATCGCGATGTTGTGGTAAGCGACCATGGAGGCCGCCGAGGAGGTGGCCAGGATGGTTCCGCCGCCGTTGGCCTTCAGGTGCGGCACCGCGGCCTGGGCGGTGTAGACCACGCCGCTGAGGTTCACGCCCAGCACGTGCTGCCAGTCGTCCTCGGTCAGGTCCTCGAACGCTACGAACTCGCCGCCGGCCACTGTCGGCACGCCGCCGCGCGAGACGATTCCCGCGTTGGCCCAGGCGATGTCGAGTTTTCCGAACGTCTCGACGCACGTGTCGACCGCTGAGGAGATCTGCTCGCGCCGGGCCACGTCGGCGGTCAACGCGATGGCCTCGCCGCCCTGCTCCTGGACCAGCTTCAAGGTCTGTTCGGCGCGGTCGGTGTCGATGTCGACGATCGCGACCTTGGCGCCCTCCGCGCAGAACAGTTGTGCGCAGTGCCGGCCCAGGCCGGACCCCGCACCGGTGATCAACGCGACTTTGTCCTCGAGCTTCATCCTTCTCCTTCGGTAGCACTGGGCTGTGGGCGGCCGGCGGCGCGGGCAGCTGTGTGACGTGCGCCACCCTGGCCGTAAACCTTACGCCCATAGGTATAGCCCGTCAATGCGGGGTCTGCGTTCAACATCTGGGGATCCAGCTGATTCGTTGGTGGGTAGGTATTTTCGATGCGCTCCGGGCTACCGGCTGCGTTCGGTTCAGTCGTCCTCGATGATCAATGCGAGTTCCGGGCAGGCGGCCACGCCGTCCCGGACGAGCTGTTCCTGACCCTCGTCCACGATGTGCGGCTCGAGGATCGAGTAGCCGTCGTCGTCGATGGGGAACAGGTCCGGGTCGACGGCGTAGCACTGCGCGTGGCCGGCGCACCGGGCGCGTTCGAGGCGCACTTTCATCGGTCGGGCCTTTCTCGTGAAGCCTCGTAACCTATGACCTTTAGGCAACCTCGACTATAGGACGCGACTGTCCGGCAGTCCAGTGAATCGGTCGATTTCGAGGGCGGTTGGGCATTGCGGCGACCGTGCATCAAATCTTATGGTGATAGGTAAATCGGGTGCGACAGATGAGGAGAGGCAATGACCCTCGACGCCGACACACTGCGCCGGGAGCAGATCGAGGTGCGGTGCCCCGCCGACGGCCGAGTGGTCGGCGCGGTGGATCACCTGGGGGCCGATGCGGTGGCCCAGGTCTGCGAGGAACTGCGCGCCGCCCAACCGGCCTGGGAGGCGCTCGGCCCGCGGGGGCGCAGCGCGCATCTGCTGCGTTGGCTGGACTGGCTGCTGGACAATGAGCGGGCACTGGTCACCATGATCCAGTCCGAGACGGGCAAGTCGTGGGCGGACGCCTCGATGGAGATGGCGGTTGCCATCGACGTGATCAACTACTTCACCAAGAACGCCGAGGCGTTTCTCGCCGACCGCCGGGTGCGTCCGGCCGGCGCGGCCAATGTCATTCGGCGGCTCCGGGTCCAGGTCCGGCCGCACCCACTGGTCGGCGTCATCACGCCGTGGAACGGGCCGCTGGGTGGACCTGTGATGGATGTGGTGGGCGCGCTGGTGGCCGGCGCCGCGGTGGTCAGCAAGCCATCCGAGGTCACGCCGCTGACCTGGTCGGAAGCGGTGCGGGGGTGGCGTGAGGAGATCGGTGCGCCACCGGTGTTGGCGGCGGTGATCGGCGCGGGTGAGACCGGTGCCGCGGTGGTCGACGAGGCCGACATGGTGATGTTCACCGGGTCGGTCCGCACCGGCCGGGCGATCGCGGTGCGCTGCGCCGAGCGGCTCATCCCGTGCAGTCTGGAACTCGGTGGCAAGGACGCCTTCATCGTGCTGGCCGACGCAGACATCGAACGTGCGGCGACCGCGGCGGTATGGGGGGCGATGACCAATTCCGGCCAGGCCTGCATCGGTGTGGAACGGGTGTACGTCGAGGCGCCGGTGTACGAAGAGTTCGTCGCCAAGCTCACCGCCAAGGTGGCGGCCCTGCGCCAGGGGATGGACCCCGTCGGCAGCTTCGCCTGCGATATCGGTGCCATGGTCACCGCGGCGCAGGTGGACATCGTGGCGGCCCACGTCGAGGACGCCATCGCCAAGGGCGCTCGGGTGCTCGTCGGTGGTACCCGCGGTCCGGCCGGCAACTTCTTTGCGCCCACCGTCCTGGTCGACGTCGACCACTCGATGCGGTGCATGCGGGAGGAGACCTTCGGTCCGACCGTGGCGGTCATGTCGGTCGCCGACGAGGACGAGGCGATCGCCTTGGCCAACGACTGCGAGTACGGCCTCAGTTCGAGCCTGTGGACCGGTGACAAGGCCAGAGCGCAGCGGCTTTCCCGGCGGATCGAGGCCGGCTCGGTCTCGATCAACAACGCCCTGGTGGCCACCTTCCAGATGCCGGTGCCGATGGGCGGGTGGAAGAACTCGGGGCTGGGCAGCCGATTCGGTGGGGCGCAGGGCGTGCTGAAGTACTGCCGGCAACAAGCGGTGGTGTCCGAACGTATCTCGTTGAAAGCTGAACCGCTGTGGTATCCGATCGTGCCGCTGAAGTCACGTTTGATCGGCCGGGTGTCGCGGCTGCTGGGAGCACACGACTGGCGTCGTCGGCTCGGTCGTTCCGGCCGGAAAACCTGACTGGGATAGATAACAGAATGCGCCAGCTGGATGAACCTGACGGGGGCGGTGGCCGAACATGGCCGGGCAGCTTCCATTTCAGCCATGACGCAACACACACAAACCTAACGATCCCTGCAGTTGAAACGTTCGTATACTCGACAGGTGGCGTGCGATGCCCAATAGTCGCTGCCGTCAATGCCTCTGGGTTACCGCGGGTCGGAGCGAAGGGTTGGTTGTGAGGATCGAAATGGTCAAGCCGGCGCCATGCCACGGTCAGGTGCGTTGAATGGCGCGGCCATCGAAGGCATTGATCACCCGTGCCACCGCGGTCGAGGCGTCGATCGAGATCATCGACCGAGACGGTTTGGAGGCGTTCAGCCTGCCGAAGTTGGCCAAGCACATGGGTGTTTCGGCCCCGTCGCTCTACCATCACTTCGCCGACAAGAACGCCATCATGGCGGCAATCGCGCGTCACATCGCCGGCAAGACGGTGATCCGTCCGCGTCGTGCGCCCGGACCGGACTGGCCGGAGTACTTCGTGACCTTGGCGCTGAACTTCCGTCAGGCGGTGTTACGGCACCGCAACGCTGCACCGGTCTTGCTCGAACATCTGCCTCGCGAGGTCTTGATGCAGAGCTACGAGGACGCCGCCGAATTCCTCGAAGATTCCGGGGTGCCGCTGCGGCTGCACGCCCGGGTCCTCGACGGGATCGAGACACTGTGCGTCGGCGCGGTGCTGATGGAGGCCTCGCGTGATCCGCGCAGCCGGCGGGGCCCGTTCCCCGCGCTCGACGTGGACAGGTTCCCGCGGCTGGCAGCGGCGTTCGCGGCCAATGAGCTCACCGTCAAGGAGCTGTTCGCCGAACGGGTGCGCAGCTTCCTCTACGGCGTCGCCCTCGAAGACGGGCTGGACCAGACCGAGCAGGAACCGGCCTGATCAGCTGGCGCCGGCCAGCAGCAGGTCCTGCCAACTCTTCTTCTCGGCTGCACCTGCAGCCAGATCGGTCTGGGTGTAGACCTGCCCGTCGGGTCCGATGTAGCGGCCGGTCGCCGGGTCGTAATAGGCCCCGGCGATCGCAGGCAGCGTCTCGGTGCTCGGTGGCTGCGGTGCCGAGCCGGGTGGCTGCTGTGGCACATCCTGGCCCGAGAGGGTGGCGTTGGGGTCGCCCTTCCAGTTGAAGCCGTCGTTGAGCGGGACGTACTCCTCGTCGCTGCGGCACATCTGGGCCGTCGGTGCGCGCTTGCCCGGGCGGCCCAAGCAGGGCAGGTTGCGGGCGCCGCGCACGGCCATCCACGAATCCTGCGGAATCCGGCAGTACAGATCGGCGGCGGGCCGGTCCGGGGTGTCCACCAGCGACGGGATCCGCTGCTGCTGAGCCGGCAGGTACCCGGTGGTGCAGGGCGGCGGCAGGTTGAGGTTCAAGTTGAATGACAGCACCAGGCCGGGGTTCTTGGTGCCGCGGTTGGCGACCGTGCCGCCCTGCATCACCTGCACACCCATCGGCAGCAGCACCAGCAGCTGTTCGATCGCCGGGTTATAGGTCAGGGCGAGCTGACCAGTGGAGACCAGATTGGCCAGCACCACCGGCAAAGTGGGCTTGAGCCGATCGATCAGCGCCCGGGACTCATCGGCGGCCTGCGCGCCGGTTTCCAGGAGGGTGTCCACTCCGGTGTCCTGGTCGCGGACCTGGTCGGTCAGGTCGGCCAGGTGCCCGGCCCAGGACCGGATGGCCGCACTGGTCTGAGCCTGCGAGTCCAGCACCGGCTGCACCTCGTCGATCAGGCTCAACAGCGGGTCCAGATTGTCCCGCGCGGCGATCGACAGCTCGGTCGAACCCTTGACGATGCGGGCGATTTCCGGACCCAACCCGCTGACGGCGGTGTGACCCTCGTCGATCACCGTTTGCACGTTGTCGTGCGGGATGGCCTGCAGGCCGCGGTTGGCGGCGTCGAGCAACGCGTTGATGTCCGGCGGAGTCGAAGTCCGGTCGCGGCTGATCACATCGCCGGCGCGCAGCGGTGCGGCGTCGGCGCTACGCGGAAGCAAGCTGACGTACTGTTCGCCGATGGCCGAGGCGCTGTGCACCTGCGCGGTCAGATCGGACGGGATCGAGACATCGGAACGCAGCGTGAGGGTGGCCTCGACGCCGGTGTCGCTGAGCCGAACCGCGCCGACCCGACCGACCTGGGTGCCGCGGTAGGTGACGTTCGCGCGTTCGTACAACCCGCCGGTCTGCGGCAGTTCGAGGGTCACGTCGTAGTGCCCGACCCCGATCAGGGCGGGCACCTTGATGTAGCCGAACAGCATCACGGCGCCGGCCACCATCGCGACGGTGCTGAACACTGCCAGCTGGATCTTCATCCACCTCGTCGGTCGCATGTCAGGGCCCCTGGTTCATCAGGTAGGGAGCAACCAGAGGGTTGCCCGCGGTGTAGGGACTCGGCAACTGGCCGATTGTGCGACCCCACTGCATCTCGAGTTCGGTCAGATCACCCTCCCACCGGGTGCCGGTGAAGAATGTGTTGTCGAGTCGGCTCAGGGTCAGGTCGACGATCGCGGTGATGTTGGCGTAGTCGCCGCGAATCCAGTTGTCCAGCGGTCCCTTCGGCCACGGGAACGTGCCGATGAAGTCCAGCGAACGGGTGAGGTCCGGGCCGGCATCGGCCAGTGATGCCAACACCGGACCGATCGCCTCGAGTTCGGAGACCAGGCTGTCTTTGGTCTGGTTGACCGCGGTGGTGGCCAGCGCGCTGAACTTGCCGAATGCATCGAGGGCCGTGACCAGATTCTCGCGTTGCTCCGCCAGCACCGACAGTGCCTGCGGAATCGTCGTGATGGCCCGGTCCAGCGTCGGATCCTGGTCGGCGAGTTGAGCCACCAGACCGTCGAAACTCTCGGTGGCGGCGATGATGTCGCCGGTCTGGGCGTTGACGTGACCGACGAACTGGTCGAGCTGCTCGATCAGGTTGCGCAGTTCGTGTTCCCGACCGGCGAAGGCCGTCGCGAATGCCGCGGTGATGTCCTGCAACTGACCTATGCCGCCACCGTTGAGCAGCAGCGACAACGCCGACAAGGTCTCGTCGGTGCCGGGGTAGGCGCCGGCATTCGCCAGCGGGATGACCGATCCCTCGCGAAGCCGTTCCGGTGCAGGTGATTCGGTGGGCGGCTGGAGTTCGATGTGCAATGAACCCAACAGGCTGGTCTGGCCCACCGTGGCAACGGTGTTCGCGGGCAATGACACATCACCGTTGAGGCGCATCGTGACCAGTGCGTTCCAGCCCTGCCGTTCGATCTTGGTGATGGTGCCGACGTTTGCATCACCGACCCGCACCCGGGAGTTCTGCTGGATGTAGCCGACGTCGGACAACTGGGCCTGAATGACGTAGGAGCCCGGGCCGCCGCCCTCGGTGCCGGGCATCGACACCGAGTTCAGGCCACGCCACTGACATCCGGTCAGGCCGGCGGCCAGCAGCACCGCAGCTCCGATCAAGCTGCAGCACTGCTGCTTTCGGAACAGTCGGGTCATGATCCGGATCCCGGGGGAGGAAGCATCAGGCCTTCGAGTCCGTCGGCCGGATTGGTAGGCAATGGCGCGCTCGGCGATTCCTCGGCCGGGGCCGGCTGCGGTCGGTGGTCGGGTCGCAGCCAGTCCTCGGAGTAGGTCAACTCGTTGGGGCGAGCGGCCTGGCCGACGAAGTAGTTCGCCCCGAGCGGGAAGAAGTTGTACTGCCGGTTCTTGATGATCGGTGCCAGATACTGCACACACAGCTTCGCCGATTCTTCGGCGTTCATCCGGGCCGCAGCCTGAATTCCGCCGCACAGGAACGAGATCGGATTGGCGAAGTTCTGCATGGTCAACGCACCGGTGATGCCCTGCTGGGTCGGCTGATAGATGTTGATGAAGTTCTGCAGCGTGTTCGGGAACATGTGCAACGACTGTTCGACGTCACCGAGGCTGTCGCGCACCGCATTCGAGATCGAGGCCATCTTGTCGGTGCTGACCCCCAGCGCCTCGCGGTTGTCGGTGATGAAGCGGGTGGCGTCACCGACGACGGCGCTGAGTTCCTCGAGTGCGTCGCCGACCGCCCCGGGGGTGTCGGTCAACAGGCCGGACACCGCGGCCAGGTTCGTGTTGAGCTCCGCGAGCAGCCCCGAGCTGTCCTCGAGCGCGGACACCACCACCGACACGTTCTTGACGGTGCCAAAGACGTCGTCGCTGTGGTCGCCGAGCACCGACAGTGCCTGCGACAGTTTGATGATGGTGTCCCGGATCTCGGCACCCTGGCCACGCAGGTTGTCGGCGGTGCTGTTGACGAACGCCCCCAACGTGCTCACCCCGCCTGGTTCGGTCGGCTGCAGCGCATCGGTCAGCTTCTTCAGCTGTTCACGCAGGTCGTCCCACTCCAGCGGCACCGCCGTGCGGGCCAGCGGAATGACGGTGCCGTCGGCCATCGCCGGCCCGCCGGTGTAGGCCGGGGTGAGCTGGATGGCGCGGGCGGTGACCAGCTGGGGGGACACGATCACGGCCCGCGCGTCGGCGGGAACCCGATGCTTGCCGCCGACCCAGAAACTGATCTTGACCCGCTCCGGCTCGGCTTCGATGCGGTCGATGCTGCCGACCGCCACGCCCAGGATGCGCACCTCGTCGCCCTGGTACAGGCCGTTGCTGTTGTCGAAATAGGCGACCAGGTGGGTCCGGCCGGCCTGGGCTGCGATGGCCTGCACCTGGACTGCGATGCCGGCGACCAGCGTGACCGACAGCAGCGCGGCCAGCAGGATGCGCAGCGTGCGGGTGGTCATGGCTGCTCACCTTCCTGGGCCGCTGCGGGTGCCGGTGGCCCCGGCGGCGGACCGCCGGGTGCCGGAACCGGTTCGGGTTCCCGGTACGGGTAGCGCGGATCACCTGGATTGCCGGTGATCGCGTCGGGCACGGTCAGCTTCGGCTCACCGCCCTGCCCGGTACGCGGGAAGGGCACCGGCAGCGGGGGAGTCGCGACCTGCCCGTCTTGCGGATCGGTGCGCTCGGAAGGCAGCAGCACGTTGGGATCGAGCCCCAGGTCGGAGAACGCGGCGTCGACGAACGGCTGGATGAACTGCCCGGGAAGCAGATTGGCGATGTAGGCCTTGAAGAACGGTCCCGAAGCCACCGACTCACCCAGCGACATGGCGTACTGGTTGAGGTACTTGATCGCCTGCTGTAGCCCCTCTTTGCGATTGTCGACGATCCCCAGCACCTCGTTGAGCTTGTCCAGTGCCGGACGTAACGCGGTCTGATTGTCTTCGATGAAGCCCTTGAGCTGGCGGGCGAAGGCCGTCAGATTTCCCGAGATCTGCTCCAGCGCAGCGCTTTGGGCGCGCATCTCGACCAGCAGCTCGTTGCTGTGTCCCACCGCGGCGGCCACCTTATCGGCGCGTGCGGACAGCACCGACGATGCGGAACTCGCGCTTGCCAACAGCTTTCGCAGCGTGGCGTCCCGGTCTGCGAGCACCCGCGAGAAGCGGCCCACACCTTGCACGGCAGCCTTGAGGCTTTCGGGCGTGTCCTTGAAGGTGTCCGAAATCGTGGCCAACGCATCCGAAACGGTGCTGGTGTCCAGGTTGTCGATGGTGCTGGACAGATCACCCAGCGCATCGGGCAGGTCATAGGGCGCAGTGGTGCGTTCCAGCGGGATGGCCTCGGTCAACTCGGCGTCGCCGCGCGGGGTGACCTGCAAGACCTTGGCGCCCAGCAGGCTCTTGGTCCGCACCTTGGCTTCGGTCTGGTCGCCGAGACGCACGCCCTCGTCGACGTCGAATTCGACCACGACCTGGGCGCCGTCGAGTTCGACCGACGACACCTCGCCGACCCGGTATCCGGCGACCTGCACTGCGGCACCGGCTTTGAGGCCGCCGGCTTCCGCGAAGTGGGCGGAGTAGTGCCGGGCGCCGTTGAAGAACGGCAGCTTGTCGTATTGCAGGGCAGCCACCATGAGTGCAGCGGTCACTGCGATGCCGGTGGCGCCTATGACCCACTGGTTGCGTTCCGAGAAGGACTTCACTTGGGTGCGCACCGTCCTGTGTCCTGACCGGCGAGTTTGACGTACACCGGTTGACCGCCCTTACCGTTCACCTTCAGCACCAGGTCGCACAGGTAGAAGGTGAAGAAGTCGCCCATGATGCCGAGCCGGCTGAGAACCTTGTAGGACTGCGGCAGGGTCCGCAGGTAGTCGTCGATCCAGACGTGGTCGTCCACCACGATCGAGAGCACCCGATCCGCCTGTCCCACCGTGTTCTGCAGCGGCGGCCGGGCCCGTTCGAGCAGGTCGGCGATGGACTCCGCGGCCGCGTTGGTGTAGGCGATGGCATTGGTGACATCGGTCTTGCGCGCGGCCAGTCCTTCGACCAGGTCGGACAGTGAATCGACGGCCTGCGCGAACTCCCCGCTGTGGTCGTCGAACGTGCCCAGCACGGTCTGCAGGTTGTCGATCACCTGGGTGATCAGCTGGTCCCGATCGGCCAGGGTGTTGGTCACCGCGGCGGCCTGGGACAGAAATGATCCCATGGTGGCGCCCTCGCCCTGGAACACCGAGATCAACTGCGCTGAAAGCGCGTTGACCTGTTCGGGGTCCAAGGCCTTGAACAGTGGCCGGAAGCCGCCGAGCAGGGTGTCGAGGTCCAGCGCGGGCTGGGTGCGGTCCAGCGGGATCATCGCACCGGGAGCGACCGGGGTGAGGTCCCCGGCCCCTTCCAGCAGTGCGAGATAGCGGTCACCGATCGGGTTTTCCCATCGGATGGCGGCCTCGGTGGACTGGGTCAAGGTGACGCTCGGATCGGCCGTGAACTCGACGATGGCCGATGCGTCGGGGCTGATCGAGATCTTCTTGACCTTGCCGACCTCGACGCCGGCGATGCGGACGAAGTCGCCGGTGGCCAATCCGCTGACGTCGGTGAACTCGGCACGATAGTGCTGCTCATCGGAGAATCGCAGCTGGGCGAACACCGCAAGCAGCGCGAAAGTCCCTAGCACACAGACGATTGCGAAGACGGTGAAGTTGATCGCGACGCGGCGCAGGTTGTCGTTCACGGGACACCTGCCCACAGCGGCGCACCGTCTGGGCCGTACCAGGGCGCGCCGTACGGGGGACCTCCGGGCACGGCCGGCGCCGGGCCGGGGGCGGGACCGGGCAGGCATTCACCGACATGCGGGGCTTCCGGGATGGCCCTGGTGACCGGAAAGTAGTCCGCTGAGCAGGTTTGGCCGATACCCGGGTTGGGCCGCCAATCCAGTCCGGTTCCCCAGCCGGTGTTGGTGATGAGCTGGCGCACCGGGAAGTTCTTGGCCGCGTCCGGCAGTGACCCGCACCCGGGCTGCCCGCCGGGCCCACCCTTGGCCGCGACCAGCGGCAGATTCTCCGGATAGCGGTAGAGATCGTCGCCCAGCGCAAGGCCCGCGTCGAGGTACACCGTGCGACCGTTGCCGCCGAACCAGGTGTTGCCGGCGGTGTCGAGGAACACCTTGGCGCCCTGCACCGTGCAGGTGTAGATCGGGTTGTACTTGTGCAGCAGGCTGGTCGTCGGTTCCAAGACGTTGATGGCCGTGACGAAGTCGTCGAGGGTGGGGGCAAACAACTCGATACCGCTGTTGGCGAACCCGATCGAGTTGAGCAGCAATGCATGTAGCTCGCTGGTGTGCTCGGTCACGCTGGTGGAGGTTGTGCTGGCGGCCTCGAGTGCGGCCAGGATGTCTTGTGCGGCCGGCCCGTAGGCTGCGTTGAATCCGTGCGCCGATCGCCAGTCCGCGGCGACCTTGTCCATCTTCGGGTTCAGCGCGGACACCACCTGGTTGGCGGCGCTGATCGCCTCACCCATGCGTTCGCCCTGACCGCGCACCCCTTCGGCGAGAGCGGTCAGGATCCCGTTCAGTTTCGGCACGTCGATCTGTTCGAGCAGGCCGACCAGATTGTCGAAGACCGTGTTGACCTCGGTGCTGACGTTGCGGGACCGCAACACCGCGCCCGCCGACAACCGTTGCACCTCAGGGTTTTCCGGATAGATCAGATCGACGTACTTGGCTCCGAAGGCCGTGGTGGCCTTGATCTCGGCCTCGATATTGGCCGGGATCCACCGGATCTGGTCGGGATACAGATCCAGGCGAAGGCTCACCGGGCCGGTGCCGCCCACGATCTGCCCGACCTGACCGACCTCAACACCGCGCAGTTTCACCTTGGCGCCGGACTCCATCACCAAACCGCTGCGCTCCGAGGTCAACGTCACCGACAGGCGCGGTGCGAAGGTCCCGGCGAACAGCGCAGAACACACCAGCACCGCCGTGATGACGGTGGCGAACAATCCCAGCGCCCACCACAGCGGATCACCGCCGGGACCACCGTGCCCAGATGCCATACCCGTCATCCCGAAAGGTTGAAGTTGCCGGACTTGCCGTAGATCGCCAAGGACAGGAACAGCACCACGAACACCGCCGAGATCATCGAGGTGCGGACCGCTCGGCCGACGGCTTCACCCACGCCGGCCGGACCGCCCGAGGCGGTGAACCCGTAGTAGGTGTGCACCAGCATGATCACCACGGCCATCAACACCGCCTGGAAGAACGACCACACGATGTCGGCGGGATTGAGGAAAGTGCTGAAGTAGTGGTCGTAGACGCCGCTGGACTGGCCGTAGACGACGGTCGTGCCGAACCGGGCGGCCACGAACGAGGAGATCATCGCGACGCAGTACAGCGGGATGACCACGATGACCCCGCTGACCACCCGGTTCGACGCCAGGTAGGCCACCGAGCGCACGCCCATCACCTCGAGCGCGTCGATCTCCTCGTTGATCCGCATCGCGCCCAGTTGGGCGGTCGCCCCGGCGCCGATGGTGGCGGCCAGCGCGATCCCGGCGATCACCGGTGCGATCAGCCGAACGTTGAAGTAGGCCGAGGCGAACCCGGTGAGCGCCTCGACGCCGACGTTGGAGAACTGGTTGTAGCCCTGGACCGCGACGAGCGCCCCGGTGGACAGGGTCAGGAACCCGACGATCACCACGGTCCCGCCGATGATGGCCAGCGCGCCGGTGCCGAGGCTCATCTGCGCGATCAGCCGAACCGTCTCGAACCTGTAGTGCACCAACCCATCTCGGATCGAGGCCAGGGTGTGGAAGTAGAACTGGGTTTGGCTGCCGATGCGCCGCAGGCCCTCGATCCGCGTGCTGGCGGCCCGGCGCAGACGCGGGTGCGGTCGGCTCGGGACACTGCTGGCCGTCGGCGTGCCGGCGGTCACAGGGTGGCCTTCACGCCGACTGCGGTCGCGATGATGTTGATCGCGAACAGGGCCATGAACGTGTAGACCACGGTTTCGTTGACCGCGTTTCCGACCCCGGCGGGACCTCCGCCCACCGAAATGCCCTTGTAGCAGGCGATCAGCCCGGCGGCCAGACCGAACAGCGTGGACTTGATCAGCGAGATGATCACGTCGGAGGCACCGGTGATGACCGTCAGGCCCCCGATGAACGACCCGGGTGTCACGTGCTGGACGAACACCGAGAAGGCGAAGCTTCCGGTCAGGCCCACCAGAATCACCACCGAGGACAGCAGGGTCGCGACCACGGTGGCCGCCAGCACGCGCGGCACCACCAGCACCTGGATCGGGTTGACGCCCATCACCCGCAGGGCGTCGAGCTCCTCCCGGATGGTGCGCGCCCCCAGGTCGGCACACATCGCGGTGGCGCCGGCGCCGGTGACCACCAAAACGGTGACCACCGGCCCGATCTGGGTGACCGTCCCGTAGGCCGCGCCGGTTCCGGAGAAGTCGGCGGCGCCGAACTCGACCAGCAAGATGTTGAAGGTGAACACCATCAGCACGGTGAACGGGATGGCGAGCATCAGGGTGGGCAACAACGACACCCGTGCCACGAACCAGGCCTGCGCCAGGAACTCTCGCCAGGCGAACGGCCGCCGCGGCAGTAGTGCAAAGGTGTCCAGGGTCAGGGAGAAGAAGCCGCCGGCGGCGGTGACGACCTTGCCGACGATCGCCGGTGCAGCGATTCGCTGCGCCGCGCCCGCGGCCTTGACGCCGTTCGGTGTCAGGGCGGTCATCGGGGCTCCCGGCGCTTGCGTCCGAACGTCATCGTTCCCCTTTGAGTCGTTGCTGAGCGTCGCTGCGGGGACGGCCCGGGGCGTCCGGAAACAGCCCCGGGGGAGCCGCGGTCAGCCTTCCGAACACCTTCGGTCTTTAGGTTAAATCACGCTGCAGGGTGCGTCAACCACATCTTTACAGACCGCGATCCGGTGCCTCGGGTGGCCGGTGCTGAGGGTATTCATGCAGGTAGACGCGTAGTTTCGGGCCAATCCGCGGCGCGGCAAAGACCTCAGCGCTGGGGTTGGAGTAACCGAATGATGGTAGATAATGTTCCGTCATTGCGGGTCGGAACCGGGGAATCTACTGGGGGGCGGGTCAACCTGGCCGACTCGGGCGGGATGGGAAACGGAGCGCGGGGTGGTGCCCGGTGCGCCGTCTGCTCAAATCGTCACGGTGCCATCGGGATTGATGGTCCAGAACGGATTGTGCGCGACCTCCCAGACGTGCCCGTCGAGGTCGGCGAAGTAGGCCGAGTAGCCGCCCCAGTAGGTCTTGTGTGCCGCTTTGACGATGGTGGCGCCGGCAGCCCGGGCGCTGGCCAACACGGCGTCGACGTCGGCGTCGCTGCGTTCGTTGATCGCGATGCTGATGCCGCTGAACCGGCCGTCGACCGGCACGCCGGAGTCCGCGGCCAGGTCGTGGCGGCCGAACAGCGCGAGCACGATCCCGGGCAGCTGATAGAACACGACGTCGTCGGGGGCCTGGGCCGGGACCCAGCCCAGCCCGTCCTCGTAGAACCGACGGGCCCGCGCCAAGTCGTCGACGCCGAGGGTGATCAGGCTGATGCGTTGGTCCATGTTGGGCAACGTACCGCCCCGGACGGACCTGTCGGCGGAGCCGACCGAGCCTAGAATGTCATGTGCGCCGGGCCTTGGGCCTTCTTGTAGAGCGCCTTGAGCAGACGGTCCCGGAAGGCCTCGTTGTCGAGCAGCCGCAGACCGGTTTCGGCCACCTTGGGGTAGCCGATCAATTTGTGGAACAGCCGGCCGCGCCGGTATTCCCGGCCCCAACTGGCTTCCATCCGCTGCTGATAGTTGGTGAAGTCGTCGGGTCCGCCATTGGTCAGCGCCGCGATCGCGCACTCACCGGCCACCAGTCCCGATTCCAGGGCCTTGGAGATACCGGCTCCGGAGGCGGGCTTACCCGCACCCAGCGAGTCGCCGACGAACAGCGCACCGGGCCGCCACGGCGGCCACGCGGTGAAACCCATCGGCAGCCGCCAGGCCCGCACGCTCTTGTTCTTCTTGAGCTCCTCGATCGGCGGCAACTCCCAGTCGGCCGGCAGCGAGCGCAAGAACTCGCCGAGGAACTGGGTGGCGTTGATCGCCTGCCAGTTCCGGTAGCTGTTCACGTAGCCCAGACCGATGTTGAATCGGCCGCCGCCCATCGGGAACACCCAGCCGTAGCCGGGCAACTGGTCACCCTCGAAAAGCAGTTGGGTGTAGATGTCGAGGCTGTCGGTATCGGGTCGGTTGGCCGTCATCTCGGAGCGGATCGCGATCGCGGTGTAGCCGTTGTACTCCGAATCCAGGTTCATCGCGCGTTTGAACGGGGAGTGCGCGCCGTCGGCGACGATCACCGCGTCGGCCAACACCTTCTCTCCGCTCTTGAGCACCGCGCCGGTGACCCGTCCGCGGTCGTCGTACTCGGGGCCGGCGACCTCCGCGGACTGGCGCACCTCGGCGCCGACGCCGGCGGCGTGCTCGAGCAGCATGGTGTCCAGCACGGTCCGGCTGACGGTGGCGCCGTAGTCGGGCATGCCCGGGCGCTGCGGGAAGGACAACTCCCAGCGGCTGGGGCTGAACACGGTGACCCGGTTGACCCGGTGGAATTTCTCGACCTCATGGGCCAGGCCCATCTTCTGCAGATAGCTGACCGCGCGGGCGGTCAGCCCGTCACCGCACGGTTTGTCCCGCGGGAACTGGGCCTTGTCCAGCAGGACGACTCGGGCGCCGGTCAGAGCCGCCTGCCAGGCCGCCGCCGAGCCTGCGGGCCCGGCGCCGACTACGGCGAGGTCAAATCGCTGTGTCACTCGTGGTGTCTCGTTTCGCGCCCGGTGTCGGTCGAAGGATCGGAATCGGATTCGCCTTCGATGTTAACGGAGCGTCGGCGTCGTTCCGGTGCCTGAGTCGGCCGGGCGCGGCGGGTCGGACCGGATGGTTCGGCCACCGGAAACGGCGCCGCCGACCACCTGGTCACGAACGGGTACGGGCAACTTGGCGGCACCGTATCGGCAGGTCAGCCAGGTTGGTACGAGTACAGTGCTGGGCGTGCGAGTTGCTCCTCGGCCGCGGGCCGCTGCCAAACCGGGCATCAAGGTGGATGCCCGCAGCGAGCGTTGGCGTGAGCACCGCAAGAAGGTGCGGGCCGAGATCGTCGACGCCGCGTTCCGGGCCATCGACGAGCGCGGCCCCGAGGTCAGCGTGCGTGAGATCGCCGAGGAGGCCGGCACCGCCAAGCCCAAGATCTACCGGCACTTCACCGACAAGTCCGACCTGTTCCGGGCGATCGGGGAGCGGCTGCGGGACATGCTGTGGGCCCAGATCTATCCGGTGATCAACCTGAGTACCGACTCGGCCAGCGACGTGATCCGGCACAGCATCGAGCAGTACGCCTATCTGGTCGACGAGCATCCCAACGTGGTGCGCTTCGTGCTGCACGGCCGCTTCCCGGATCAAGCCGGTGCCACCGTGCTGGCGGTCAACGAAAGTCGCGAGGTCACCCTGGGTCTGGCCGAATTGTTCAGCAACGAACTGCGCGACATGGAACTGGACCGCTCGGCGATCGAACTGGCGGCTTACGCGACGTTCGGTACGGCGGCCTCGGCCACCGATTGGTGGCTGGGTCCACGGCCGGACAGCCCGCGCCGGATGCCGCGGGACAAGTTCATCGGGCACCTGACCACCATCATGATGGGCGCCATCATCGGCACCACGGCGCTGCTCGGCATCAAGATCGACCCGGACCTGCCGATCCACAAGGCCGTGCCGCGGGAAACCAGCGGCGGCCAGTAAACCCGTCAGCGACGTCGTGACCTGCCCGGACGACGGTTTCTCCGGCCCGGTTTCGGCGCGCTGCGCGGTTGCCGACCCGACACGCCAGGACACAAGTTCTTGTGTTGCAGCGTGTTGTCGGACACCAGTTGTAGTGTCGGAGGCATCAGTCCTGCGTTGTGTGAAGAGGGGTCCAGGTGTCCGAGGGAATGAAGCTCATCGACCGGGTTTCGGCTATCAACTGGAACCGGCTGCAAGACGAAAAGGATGCCGAGGTCTGGGACCGGCTCACGGGTAACTTCTGGCTGCCCGAGAAGGTCCCGGTATCCAACGACATCCCGTCCTGGAACACGCTCAACGCCGCCGAGAAGCAGCTGACCATGCGGGTGTTCACCGGTTTGACCATGCTCGACACCATCCAGGGCACCGTGGGTGCGGTCAGCCTGATCCCGGATGCGCTCACGCCGCACGAGGAGGCGGTGTACACCAACATCGCGTTCATGGAGTCGGTGCACGCCAAGAGCTACAGCAACATCTTCTCGACGCTGTGCTCGACGACCGAGATCGACGAGGCGTTCCGGTGGTCGGAGGAGAACCCGAACCTGCAGCGCAAGGCCGAGATCGTGCTGCAGTACTACAAGGGTGACGAGCCGCTCAAGCGCAAGGTGGCCTCCACGCTGCTGGAGAGCTTCCTGTTCTACTCCGGTTTCTACCTGCCGATGTACTGGAGCAGCCGGGCCAAGCTGACCAACACCGCCGACATGATCCGGCTGATCATCCGCGACGAGGCCGTGCACGGCTACTACATCGGCTACAAGTACCAGCGCGGTCTGGCCTTGGTGGACGAGGCCAAGCGCCAGGAGCTCAAGGACTACACCTACGAGTTGCTGTTCGAGCTCTACGACAACGAGGTGGAGTACACCCAGGATCTCTACGACCAGGTGGGTCTGACCGAGGACGTCAAGAAGTTCCTGCGCTACAACGCCAACAAGGCGCTGATGAACCTCGGCTACGAGGCGCTGTTCCCCAAGGACGAGACCGACGTCAACCCGGCCATCCTGTCCGCGCTGAGCCCCAACGCCGACGAGAATCACGACTTCTTCTCCGGTTCGGGGTCCAGCTACGTGATCGGCAAGGCCGTGGTCACCGAAGACGAGGACTGGGACTTCTAAAGCCTTGTCGCACAGGCCCGCTCGTGCCTGAAGGCCACGTCGCCGGGTCGCCCGGCCGCACGCTCGCACGGCAGCGCTCGCGCGCGTCCGTAGAATGGTCAGATGTCCAGCGAACCGAAGAACCCACTGGTGGCCACGGTCACCACGGTGGCGGCGTCCACGGCGTCACTGGCAACTCGGGTGCTGGACTGGCTGCGCGCCGGCTACCCCGAAGGCGTTCCCGGGGCTGACCGGGTGCCGCTGTTGGCGTTGTTGCGCAGCACCCCGCTCACCGACGATGAAGTCAGGGAAGTGGTGCGGGAATTCGCCAAGCAGAGCCCGCTGGCCGGCACCCCGGACGGCATCACCGAAGAGCAGATCGAGGACATGATCCGCGAGGTCACCAACCGCGACGTCGACGCCGAAGACGTGCAACGGGTGGCCGCCAAACTGGCCGCCAAGGGCTGGCCGATCGACGCGGTGCTCGACCAGCCCTGAGTCGGCCTCAGATGGTGGCGGTGTCGATCACGAAGCGGTAGCGCACATCGGAGGCCAGCACCCGCTCGTAGGCCTCGTTGACGTAACCGGCCTCGATCACCTCGATCTCCGGGGTGACGTCGTGCTCGGCGCAAAAGTCGAGCATCTCTTGGGTTTCCGCGATACCGCCGATCAGCGAACCGGACAAGCTGCGTCGGCTGCGGATCAGGGCGCCGGCCGGCACGCTCATCGGGTGCTCGGGCATGCCCAGCTCGACCATGGTGCCGTTGACCTTGAGCAGGTTCAGGTAGCCGGTCAGGTCCAAGTTGGCCGAAACCGTGTTGATGATCAGGTCGAAACGCCGGCTCAGCTTGCGGAAGGTGTCACGATCGGAGGTGGCGTAGTACTCGGCCGCACCGAGACGCAGACCGTCCTCCATCTTCTTCAGCGATTGGCTGAGCACGGTGACCCGAGCGCCCATCGCCACCGCGATCTTGACCGCCAGGTGGCCCAGCCCGCCGAGCCCGATCACCGCAATCTCTTTGCCGGGACCGGCATTCCAGTGTCGCAGCGGCGAGTAGGTGGTGATGCCGGCGCACAGCAGCGGCGCGGCCTGCTCCAGCGGGATGGCGTCGGGGATGGCCAGCACGTAGTTCTCGTCGACCACGATCGCGGTGCTGTAGCCGCCCTGGGTGGGCTCGCCGTCGCGGCCGACACCGTTGTAGGTGCCGACCATGCCCTTGTCGCAGTACTGCTCTTCGCCGGCGCGGCAGTTCTCACACTCGCGGCAGGAGTCGACGAAACAGCCGACCCCGACCCGATCACCCACTGCGAACTTGGTCACCTCGGCGCCCACCGCGGTCACCACGCCGGCGATCTCATGTCCGGGCACCAACGGGTAGCGCGCCGGGCCCCACTCGCTGCGCACCGTGTGGATGTCGGAGTGGCAGATCCCGCAGAACTTGATGTCGAAGGCCACGTCGTGCGGGCCGATTTCGCGGCGTTCGATCGTGGTCTTGGTCAGCGGGTCGGTGGCAGAGGTGGCGGCGTACGCAGAAACTGTCGTGGTCATCAAAGGCTCTCGTCGATAGCTGCGATTTCGGTGCGTTTGGGGGCGGTGGGCACCCCTGGGCGCACCGAAATCACGGGAAAAAGGGTTCAGTAGCACAACGCCAGGGGCGGTCGACGGCATTCCCGGCAGATCACGCACGGACCCGAGAGGGAGCCGCTACAGCCCGGGGGCGCGCAGCGCAGGGTTGACGTTGAACCCGACCCGCTGATAGCTCACCAGCCCGGCCAGCGAGTACGGGTCCTTGGCGATCAGTTCCTCGGCCTGCTCGACGCTGATGTCACCGGTGATCAACACGCCACCGGCAGCGCTTTCCTGCCGCCCGGCCAGGATCAGCCGGCCGGCCGCGATCTCGGTTTCGATCCACGCGACGTGCGCGGGCCGGGTCTGGTCGACGACCTCGAGCGGCTGCTCGTAGGTCAGCGTCAGGACATGGAACATGGGGCCTACCTTCGGATGGTTCGGGCGCCGCCGTCAGCGGCCACGTCAGTTGATCGGGGCGTTGATCCAGCGCAGGTCATCGAGGATTCCGCGGCCCGCGATCGGCCCCTGGCCGGTCTGCCACACCTCATTGTTGACCACGAACACCCGGTTGTCGCGGTTGGCCGACAACGCCCGCCAGGCGTCGCCGTCGAGCACCACGGGTGCCCGGTCCTTGGCCGCCGGCGAATCGAAGGACACATAGATGATGTCGCCGTCGGCCGCCGAGAAGTCCGCGGAGTCCGGGTCGGAGGAATCGATCTCCAGGTACGGCTCGTCGGTGAAGCGCTGCGCGGCCGGCCGGTCGACGCCGACCAAGGCCAGCACACTCGCCGGGAAGTTCTTCGCACCGAACACCCGCACCGAGTTCTCGGTCAACTGCACGATCGAAGCCTGGAAGTGGGTGGCGTCGTTGGCGACGCCGGTGCGTTCGGCGCGCTCGGCGAAGTCGTCGATGACGGCGTCGGCCGCGCGGACCCGCCCGGTGGCCGCACCCACGGCCCGGATCGCGTCGGCCCAGCCTGCGGTGGGCGCGGCGGTGAACACGGTCGGGGCGATCGCCGACAGTTCGCCGAAGTTCTGCCCCGGTGAACCCAGGATCAGATCCGGGTCGGCCTCGGCGATCGCCTCGGCGTCCGGTCCGCTGCGGTGCCCGACGGCCGGCAACTCGTGGATCACGGTTCCCAGATACGACGGCTGGGCGTCGGTGCCGTCGGGCAGGGCCGCGGCCACGATCCGGGACTGCAGACCGAGCGCGCACAACACGTCGAGTTGCTCGCCGGAGAGCACCACGATGCGCTGCGGATCCCCGGGAACGTCGACCTCGCCGCGCTCGGTGCCGCTGTCCACCCGGCGGCGCTCGACGCCGTCGTCGGCGGCCGCCGGTTCGGCGGCGCAGGATTCGTCGGGCCGACGCTGGTTGCCCAACACGCCGGCCCCGGCGATCTTGGTGGTCGAGGTGATCAAGGTGCCCGACGGGGCGACCGGAGTCTGGCCCTGGATCTCAGAACAACCGCTGACGAGCAGCGTAGATGCGGTGACGACCGCTACTGCGGCGACTCGAAACGGCACGGCCCGACGGTAACACCCAACACGTCTACGACAGATTGTCGGACCCGGGCCGACAGACGCGGAAGAGGGGGATAGGATTCCTCTCAAGATCAACCCTGCTTTGTCTTGGAGGAGAACTCTTGACCGCCGAAGCGCCCCCATTGCGGGAACTCGAGGCTACGCGTCCCTTCAAGGAACGCATGGGCCCGAAGGGCAACCTGATCTACAAGCTCATCACGACGACCGATCACAAGCTGATCGGCATCATGTACTGCGTCGCGTGCTTCATCTTCTTCCTCATCGGTGGCCTGATGGCACTGCTGATGCGCACCGAACTCGCGATGCCGGGCTTGCAGTTCCTGTCCAATGAGCAGTTCAACCAGCTCTTCACCATGCACGGCACGGTGATGCTGCTGTTCTACGCGACGCCCATCGTGTTCGGCTTCGCGAACCTGGTGCTGCCGCTGCAGATCGGCGCCCCCGACGTCGCGTTCCCGCGGCTGAACGCCTTCTCGTTCTGGCTGTTCCTGTTCGGCGCGATGATCGCGACCGCCGGCTTCATCACCCCCGGTGGTGCCGCCGACTTCGGTTGGACCGCCTACAGCCCGCTGACCGACGCCATCCACAGCCCGGGCGCCGGCGCTGACCTGTGGATCATGGGTCTGGCCGTCGGTGGTCTGGGCACCATCCTCGGTGGCGTGAACATGATCACCACCGTGGTGTGCATGCGCGCCCCGGGCATGACCATGTTCCGGATGCCGGTGTTCACCTGGAACATCCTGGTGACCTCGATCCTGGTGCTGCTGGCCTTCCCGATCCTGACCGCCGCGCTGCTCGGCCTGGCCGCCGACCGCCACCTCGGTGCGCACGTCTACGACCCGGCCAACGGCGGTGTGCTGCTGTTCCAGCACCTGTTCTGGTTCTTCGGTCACCCCGAGGTGTACATCATCGCGCTGCCGTTCTTCGGCATCGTCAGTGAAATCTTCCCGGTGTTCAGCCGCAAGCCGATCTTCGGCTACACCACGCTGATCTACGCCACCATCTCGATTGCGGCGCTGTCGATCGCGGTGTGGGCGCACCACATGTACGCGACCGGCGCGGTGCTGCTGCCGTTCTTCAGCTTCATGACGTTCCTGATCGCGGTCCCGACCGGCATCAAGTTCTTCAACTGGATCGGCACCATGTGGAAGGGGCAGTTGACCTTCGAGACACCGATGCTGTTCTCGGTCGGCTTCATCATCACGTTCCTGCTCGGTGGTCTGTCGGGTGTGCTGCTGGCCAGCCCGCCGCTGGACTTCCACGTCACCGACAGCTACTTCGTGGTGGCGCACTTCCACTACGTGCTGTTCGGCACCATCGTGTTCGCGACCTACGCCGGCATCTACTTCTGGTTCCCGAAGATGACCGGACGCCTGCTCGACGAACGGCTGGGCAAGCTGCACTTCTGGCTGACCTTCATCGGTTTCCACACCACCTTCCTGGTGCAGCACTGGCTCGGTGACGAGGGCATGCCGCGCCGGTACGCCGACTACCTGCCGTCCGACGGCTTCACCGAGCTGAACGTGGTGTCCACCATCGGTGCGTTCATCCTGGGTATCTCGACGATTCCGTTCCTGTGGAACGTGTTCAAGAGCTGGCGCTATGGCGAGGTCGTCACGGTCGACGACCCGTGGGGCTACGGCAACTCCCTGGAGTGGGCCACCAGCTGCCCGCCGCCGCGGCACAACTTCACCGAGCTGCCCCGGATCCGTTCCGAGCGGCCGGCGTTCGAGCTGCACTATCCGCACATGGTCGAGCGGATGCGGGCCGAGGCGCATGTGGGGCGTGACCACACCAACACGCACACCAGCGTTTGATGGTCGGCGCCCGGATGGCCGGGGGCCGGAGTTGAGCACCACCAAGGTGCCGGTGTTGATCACCGTCACCGGGCTGGACAAACCGGGCGTCACCTCGACGCTGTTCGGGGTGCTCTCTCGGCATCGGGTGGATCTGCTCAACGTCGAGCAGGTCGTCATCCGCGGTCGGCTCACCCTCGGCGTGCTGGTGGCCTGCGCCCCCGAGGTCGTCGCCGATCCCGGCTTCGCGCAGTTCCGCGACGAGGTGCAGGGCGCGATCCGCGCCCTGGGCCTGGACGTCGCGATCGACCGCAGCGACGACTCGCCGATCATCCGGGAACCCTCGACGCACACCATCGTGGTGCTGGGCCGGCCAATCAGCGCTGGGGCGTTCGGCAGCCTGGCAACCGAACTGGCCGCGCTCGGGGTCAACATCGACGACATCCGTGGGGTGTCGGACTACCCGGTCACCGGGCTGGAGCTGCGTATCTCGGTGCCGGCCGGCGTCGAGTCGCAGCTGCAGCAGGCGCTGGCCGAGGTGGCCTCGGGCGAGCGGGTCGACCTGGCGTTGGAGAATCACAGCCTGGAACGCCGCGGCAAGCGGCTGATCGTGTTCGACGTCGACTCCACCCTGATCCAAGGTGAGGTCATCGAGATGCTGGCGGCCCGCGCGGGCGCCGAAGCCAAGGTCGCGGCGATCACCGAAGCCGCGATGCGCGGCGAGTTGGACTTCGCCGAGTCACTGCGGGAACGGGTGGCCACGCTGGCCGGGCTGCCGGCCTCGGTGGTCGACGAGGTCGCCGAGGAACTCGAACTCACCCCGGGCGCGCGGACCACGATCCGGACCTTGCGCCGGTTGGGTTTCCACTGCGGGGTGGTTTCCGGCGGCTTCCGGCAGGTGATCGATCCGCTGGCGCACGAACTCGAACTGGACTACGTGGCCGCCAACGAACTCGAGATCATCGACGGCACCCTGACCGGACGGGTGGTGGGTCAGATCATCGACCGCCCCGGTAAGGCCAAGGCGCTGCGTGACTTCGCCCATCAGGCCGGGGTGCCGATGGGTCAGACCGTGGCGGTCGGGGACGGCGCCAACGACATCGACATGCTCGCCGCGGCCGGGCTGGGCGTGGCGTTCAACGCCAAGCCGGCGTTGCGCGAGGTCGCCGACGCGTCGCTGAGCTACCCCTACCTGGACACCGTGCTGTTCCTGCTCGGCGTCACCCGCGCCGAGATCGAAGTGGCCGATTCGGCCGAGGGCGTGGCGCGTCGGGTGGAGATCCCCGACGACGTGTGAGCCGCGCCGGTGATACCTCAGGCGCCGGCCGAGCGCTCGGGAGCCGCTGACTACCATGGTCGGGTGCCCGACTCCGACACGCATCCCGACCTGCTGATCGACTTCCGCGGAGTATCGCTGCGGCGCGGCGGGCGAGTGCTGGTCGGTCCGCTGACCTGGCAGATCGAACTCGACGAGCGCTGGGTGGTGATCGGACCCAACGGGGCGGGCAAGACCTCGCTGCTGCGGATCGCCGCGGCCACCGAACATCCGTCGTCCGGCGTGGCCTACGTGCTGGGTGAGCGTCTCGGCCGGGTCGACACCAGCGAGTTGCGCGCCCGGATCGGTTTGTCCAGTTCTTCACTGGCGCAACGGGTTCCAGATGACGAACTGGTGCGCGACGTGGTGGTCTCGGCGGGCTACGCGGTGCTCGGCCGGTGGCGGGAGCGCTACGACGAGATGGACTACGTGCGCGCGATCGACATCCTGGAGTCTCTCGGCGCCGAGCATCTGGCCGACCGGCGCTACGGCACGCTCTCGGAGGGCGAACGCAAACGCACGTTGATCGCCCGCGCGTTGATGACCGACCCCGAGCTGCTGCTGCTCGACGAACCCGCGGCCGGCCTGGACCTCGGCGGGCGTGAGGAGTTGGTGGCCCGGCTCGGTGATCTGGCCGCCGACCCGGACGCGCCGGCACTGGTGCTGGTGACCCACCACGTCGAGGAGATCCCGGAAGGCTTCACGCACTGCCTGCTGCTCTCCGAAGGCGCGCCGGTGGCCGCCGGACTGCTCGGCGACGTGTTGACCGCCGAGAACCTGTCGGCGGCGTTCGGTCAGTCGATCGCGGTCGACGTCATCGACGGCCGGTATTTCGCGCGGCGGGTCCGCAGTCGCGCCGCCCATCGGAGGCAGGTATGACAGACGACTTCGTCCCGCTGCCGGCGCGGCCGGCCGCCACCGTCATGTTGGTGCGCGACGGCGACGCCGGCATCGAGGTGTTCCTGATGCGACGGCATCGCGCGATGGAGTTCGTCGGCGAGGTGATCGTGTTCCCCGGCGGCGGCGTCGACGAGCGTGACCGCAACGCCGACATCGACTGGTACGGCCCGGAGCCGCAGTGGTGGGCGCAGCGATTCGGGGTGGATGAGGACCTGGCGCTGGCGCTGGTCTGCGCGGCCGCGCGGGAGACCTTCGAGGAATCCGGAGTGCTGTTCGCCGGACCGAAGGATGCCGACGGCCAGGTCGGCATCGTCGGCGATGCGTCGGTGTATGCCACCGCGCGCGCCGAGCTGGCCGACAACTCGCTGTCCTTCGGCACCTTCCTGCGCAGCGAGGGACTGGTGCTGCGCGCCGACCTGCTGCGGCCGTGGGCCAACTGGGTGACCCCTGAACAGGAACGCACCCGGCGCTACGACACGTTCTTCTTCGTCGCGGCGCTGCCGGACGGGCAGCGCGCCGACGGCGAGAACACCGAGTCCGACCGCGTGGACTGGTCCACCCCGGACGCTGCGCTGGCCGACTTCGCCGCGCACCGCACGTTCTTGCTGCCGCCGACCTGGACCCAGCTCGATTCGCTGTCCGGCCGCACCGTCGACGAGGTGCTGGCGGTGCAACGCCAGGTCGCCGCGATCACGCCCAACCTGGTGGTCGCCGAAGGCAACTGGGAGATCGAATTCTTCGACAGCGCGCGCTACAACGCCGCGCGCGCCGGGCGGGCACCATGACCGACCCGTGCGAGTTCGTCAGCCTGCACACCCACGACGAGCATCCCGGCATCGGCACCATCCTGCTGTCCCGGCCGCCGACCAACGCGCTGACCCGGCAGATGTACCGCGAGCTGACGCACACCGCAACCGAAGCCGCCGAGCGCAGCGACATCAGGGTGGTCATCCTCTACGGCGGCCATGAGATCTTCTCCGCCGGTGACGATGTGCCTGAGCTGCGCACGCTGAACACCCGCGAGGCCAAGACCGCCGCCCGGGTCCGGCACGACGCCGTCGAAGCCGTCGCCGCCATCCCCAAACCCACGGTCGCCGCGGTCACCGGCTACGCGCTGGGCAGCGGGCTGACCTTGGCGCTGGCCGCCGACTGGCGGGTGGCCGGCGACAACGTGCGGGTCGGCGTCTCGGAGATCCTGGCCGGTTTGGTGCCCGGCGGCGGGGGACTGGCCAGGCTGGCCCGCACCATCGGCACCAGCCGGGCCAAGGAGCTGGCCTACTCCGGCCGGTTCGTCGACGCCGAGGAAGCCCATCAGCTCGGCCTGCTGGACCAGCTGGTCGCGCCGGACACCGTGTTCGACGCCGCCGGGCGGTGGGCCCGCCGCTTCGTCGACACCCCGCCCGCGGCGTTGGCCGCGGTCAAGGCCGTGATCGACGGCAGTGTGGCGGTGCGCGCCAAACACGTCACCGACGAGCGGCGCCGCTACGTCGAGGTGTTCGCGGCCGCCGTCGCCGACACCGACCCGGCCACCTGACCTGAGTGGCAGCCGGCCGGGCGGAACCTGGCCCGCCGGTGGCCCGCGCCCGACCGTTAGGCTTGCCGATTATGACGAGCACAGACCCCGCCCCGAACCCGCACGCCACCGCGGAGCAGGTCGAGGCGGCGATGAAGGACAGCAAGCTCGCCCAGGTGCTGTATCACGACTGGGAAGCCGAAAGCTACGACGACAAATGGTCGATCTCCTACGACCAGCGTTGCGTGGACTACGCGCGCGGCCGCTTCGACGCCGCGGTGCCCGAGGATGTGCAGCGTGAGCTGCCCTACGAGCGCGCCCTCGAGCTGGGCTGCGGCACCGGTTTCTTCCTGCTCAACCTGATCCAGGCGGGCGTGGCCCGGCGCGGCTCGGTGACCGACCTGTCGCCGGGCATGGTCAAGGTCGCCACCCGCAACGGGCAGGGCCTGGGGCTGGACATCGACGGCAAGGTCGCCGACGCCGAGGGCATCCCGTACGACGACGACACCTTCGATCTGGTGGTCGGGCACGCGGTGCTGCACCACATCCCGGATGTCGAACTGTCGCTGCGCGAGGTGGTCCGGGTGCTCAAACCGGGCGGGCGGTTCGTGTTCGCCGGCGAACCGACCACGGTCGGCAACCGCTACGCCCGCGAGCTGTCGACGCTGACCTGGCGGATCGCCACCAACGTCACCAAGCTGCCCGGCCTGGGCGACTGGCGCCGGCCGCAGGCCGAGCTCGACGAGTCCTCCCGCGCGGCTGCCCTGGAAGCCGTCGTCGACCTGCACACCTTCGACCCGGCCGACCTGGAGCGGATGGCCCGCAACGCGGGGGCCGAGCAGGTGAGCACGGCCAGCGAGGAGTTCACCGCCGCGATGCTGGGCTGGCCGGTACGCACGTTCGAGGCCGCCGTGCCGCCCGGCAAGCTGGGCTGGGGCTGGGCCAAGTTCGCGTTCGGCAGCTGGACCACGCTGAGCTGGGTGGATGCCAACATCTGGCGTCAGGTGGTACCGAAGGGCTGGTTCTACAACGTCATGGTGACCGGGGTGAAGCCGCACCCCACGGGTACCAGCAGTGCCCCCACCGGGGTCAAGCCCTCCTGAAGTTCACCCGCGACGACGTCGACTACCTGACGTCGCCGGCCGGCGCCGCGGCGCTGGCCGAGGTGGCCGGGTTGGTGTCCGACGATCCGGACCGCCGGGTCGCCGACGTCAGCGCCGTGCGCGCGCGCCATCCGGACCATGCCGCCGCGCTGTTGGAGACCACGTTGCTGCGCCGACGGGCGGCGGCCAAGCTGCCGCACGCGGGTGACTGGCTGTTCACCGACGAGGCGCTGCAGCAGGCCACCGCCGCACCGGTGTCTGCGCACCGGGCCGCCCGGTTGGCCGGTCGCGCCGTGCACGACGTCACCTGCTCGATCGGCACCGAACTGGCCGCGCTGGCGCCGGTTGCGCCGGTGCTGGTCGGCAGCGACCTCGACCAGGTGCGGCTCGCGATGGCCCGGCACAACCTGCGTGGGCACGACGACCTGCTGCTGTGCCGGGCCGATGCGTTGGCGCCGATCACCCGCGACGTCGTCGTGCTGGCCGACCCGGCGCGCCGCAGCGGCGGCCGGCGTCGCTTCGACCCGCGCGCCTACACCCCGGCGCTGGATGAGTTGCTGGCCGGCTACCGTGACCGCGATCTGGTCGTAAAGTGCGCTCCCGGAATCGATTTCGACGCGCTGGCCCAGATGGGATTCAGCGGTGAAGTCGAACTGCTCAGCTGGGCCGGCTCGGTGCGGGAGGCCTGCCTGTGGTCGCCCGCGCTGGCGACCGACGGGGTGACGCGCCGCGCGACGCTGCTCGACACCGGCGAACAGCTCACCGACGCCGACCCGGACGACTGCGCTGTGCGCCCGGCCGGACGCTGGATCGTCGACCCCGACGGTGCGGTGGTGCGCGCGGGCCTGGTCCGCCACTACGGCGCCCGGTACGGGCTGTGGCAACTGGATCCCGAGATCGCGTATCTGTCCGGGGATCAGCTGCCGCCCGGGGTCCGCGGCTTCGAGGTGCTCGAGCAGCTGGCATTCAGCGAGCGCAGGCTGCGTTCGGCGCTGGCCGACCTCGACTGCGGCGCGGTGGAGATCCTGGTCCGCGGCGTCGGCGTCGACCCGGATGCGCTGCGCCGCCGGCTGCGGTTGCACGGGCACGTCGCGCTGTCGGTGGTGTTGACCCGGATCGGGGCCGGCCGAGCGGCCAAGGCGACCGCGTTCATCTGCCGGCCCTCGCGGTGAAACCAGGCTGCCGCTCGCCGGGAGAGAGTCAGGACGCGACGAAGCCGTAGACCTGGCCGGCGCTGGTCGACACCACCACCCGCTGGTCGTTGCCGAGCGACACCCCGACCGGGAAGCCGGCGGCGTCGGGCAGTTCGTACTGGTTGACCGTCGTACCGTCGCGCGGGTCGAACACCAGCAGCTCCATGTCCTTCGAGCCGGGATCGCCGTCCCGGATCACGGTGTAGGCCAACTCGTCGCCGGCCCGGCTGGTCGTAGTCAGCGGGGCGACGTCGTCGCGCTGCCAGGCCACCTCGGCGTGGTCGCCGGCGTCCTTGAGCGCCACCAACTGCGCACCCGGACCGCCGCCGACCAGGATCAACCCGTCCGGCGACACCGACGGCGGGGTCTGCGGCAGGAAGTCCAGCGGCTGCGACCACTTCACCTTGCCGTCGGCGGCATCGAGCGCCCAGAGCGCCTCGTTGCGGCCGTTGACGTAGACAGTGGTGCCGTCCGCGGACAGCACCGGCGCGGCGAGCACCCCGCCGGTGACCTCATCGCTGGTCCATTCCCGGTTCAGCAGCGGCGTCTGCCCCGGTCGGTGCCGCAGGCCGATCAAGGTGGCCTTCGGTGCGCCGGGCTGCCAGATCCCGATCACCACGGTTTGGGAGGCCGACGAGAACGCCGGAGCGGCGGCCACCGGGCACTGCGGGCGGCCCTGTGCGCAGTCGGCCAGGCCGCGCTCCGAATCGGTCGGATCCACCCCGGACACCAGGTCCATCGGGTTGCCCACCACGGTGCCGCGGTGCGCGTCGAACACCAGCACCTGACCCAGATGCGTCACGGTCAGCAGTTGGCCGTCGCCGAGAAGCCTTGGCGTTTGTGGCATTCCGATCACCTGCTGGCGCCAGCGGACCCACTGCGTGGGCGGATGGGCCAGCATGGTGCCGGGCTGGCCCACGTAGAGGTTGTCGAAACCGTCGAACAGCGCGCCGGCGAAACCGCCGCCCTGCACGAGTCGGGTGCACCAGCGTTGCCGCGCGTTGTTGTCGGACTCCCAGACCATCAGTGAGCAGCCGGCCTCGGTCTGCGCGTTGGCCGCCAGGTACCCCGTCGAGCCGAGTGCCACCGCGGCACCGAGCTCACCTTTGACCGAGCGGGTCCATTCCAGCGTCAGGTCGCGGGCCCCGGTGTTGTCGGTGTAGCTCGAGTTGGCGGCGTCGCCGTACTGCGCCGACCACCCCAGCGACGGGGCGGCGTCGACCCACGAAGCGGTGTTCGCGCAGGCCGCCGTCGCACCGAGGATCAGTGTCGTCGACGCCAGCGCGACGAGTCGCCGAAGCACCAGTGCCGTTCCTTCCGATCGTCGTGCCTAGCGAGCCTAACGTGTCACCGCAGAACTCCCGGTGACCTGCCCGCCGCGGTGGCGCGGCGGGCCGACCAGCACGCCGGTGGGGCCGGTGTCGGTGCCGAGGCCTCGCGTAGGCTTTCGGCCCATGACGACCATGTGGGGTGCTCCAATCCACAAGCGGTGGCGAGGTTCGCGGCTGCGCGACCCGCGCCAGGCCAAGTTCCTGACCCGCGACTCGCTGCGCTGGGTGCTGACCAATCGCGCCTACACGCCGTGGTACCTGGTCCGCTACTGGCGGCTGCTGAAGTTCAAGCTGGCCAACCCGCACATCATCACCCGCGGCATGGTGTTCCTGGGCAAGGGCGTGGAGATCCAGTCCACCCCGGAACTGGCCCAGATGGAGATCGGGCGCTGGGTGCACATCGGGGACAAGAACACCATCCGCTGCCATGAGGGTTCACTGCGCATCGGCGACAAGGTGGTGCTGGGCCGCGACAACGTGATCAACACCTATCTCGACATCGAGTTGGGGGATTCGGTGTTGATGGCCGACTGGTGCTACGTCTGCGACTTCGACCACAAGATGGACAGCATCGAATTGCCGATCAAGGACCAGGGCATCGTCAAGAGCCCGGTGCGGATCGGTCCGGACACCTGGGTGGCGGCCAAGGTCACGGTGCTGCGCGGCACCACGGTCGGACGCGGTTGCGTGCTGGGGTCGCACGCGGTGGTCAAGGGTGAGATCCCGGACTTCTCGATCGCCGTCGGAGCGCCGGCCAAGGTGGTCAAGAACCGCAAGCTGGACTGGGAGAGCTCGGCAGCCGAGCGGGCCGAGTTGGCCGCCGCGCTGGCCGACATCGAACGCAAGAAGGCCGCCAAGTAGCTCGGTTGCTCACCAGGTGAAGGCGCGGTCGAGCTGCAACGTGCGTTCGGCCGGCCGGTACCAGCCTTGCGGGGCGTACTGGCTGGTGTGCAGATAGCACCGCACGGTGACCTCTCGGCTGCCCGGCGTGAACGTCAGGTGCCGGCTCAGCGGCAGCGTGGTCAGCGGCATGTGATGCCGGCTCAGCGATGCGACGTTGAGAAACCAGGTGCCCCAGCGCTGTTCGATATGGGTCTTACCGCCGAACGAGTCGTCGGGGTGGGTGTGGGTGTGCCCGGCCAGCCACATCTGCACCCGGCCGGGCCGAGCCGCCAGGAACGACTCGAACGCACCGGAGTCCGGTTGGCTGTTCACCCAGTACAGGTACGACGCACCCTGCGGGGTGCCCTGGGTGAACGGGCGGTGGTAGTACTCGGTGAGTTCACCGGCGGCGTTGCGGCGCACGCCTTCCCATTCGCCGGAGGACACCGTGGTGTCCTTGAGGACATAGTGGTGCACCGCGATCACGATGGCGTCCGGGTTGGCGTCGACGGTCGAGGTGAACCAGTCGAAGGTCTCGCCGCTGACCACCCCGCCCGGGTTGCCGCCCAGGGTGCCGCGACCCACCGTCTGGCTGGGCTCGTTGCGGTCACTCATCATCAAGAACAGCAGATTGCCGACCCGAAACGAGTACCGCTCCCAACTGCCCTCCACCGGGTACGGCCGGGCGGCCGGGTGCACACCGGAGTGCTCGGTGTGCGCACCGAGCGGGTCCACCCATTTCTGCCACCACCACGCTTCCGGCTCGGAAAGCCCACTGCGGTCGTGGTTTCCGCTGACGCTGTAGATGTCCTCACGACGGTGGGTACGCAGCGCGCCGAACTGCTTGCGTAGTTCGGCACCCTCGGCGTCGTCGGGCAGGCTGTGGTGCGAACCGGACATGTCGCCGACGTCGATCGCCAGGTCCCATTCGAAGGGCGGGCCGCCGTCCTCGCCGCCGAACTCCGACTGCGTGATCGCCTCGGCCAGGCTGCTGCGGCCGAAGCGCAGATCGGTGCCGACGTGCGCATCGCCGAACGCCCACAGTCGCAACGGGTCGGTGCGTTGCGCGCTGATGCTCATCCGACGATCCTGGCGGCCGTCATTCCGCCAGTCCAACGCATTAATATAATCAGATTCATCGGCAGGAATGATCAATCGTGAACCTACAGCAGTTGCGGTACGTGCTGGCTGTCGCGCAGACCGGTAGCTTCACCCGGGCCGCGCGCGACGTGTTCGTTGTGCAGTCGGCGCTGAGCCAGCAGATCGCAAAATTGGAAGCCGAACTCGGGGTGCGACTGTTCGAGCGCACCACTCGTTCGGTGACGCTGACCCCGGCCGGTGCCACGCTGCTTCCGCTGATCCAGCAGGTCCTGGCCGGGGTGGACCGGATCCACACCGACGCCCGGGCGCTGCAGGGTACGGTGGCCGGCCGACTCACCGTCGGGATCATGGAGATACCGTCGGAAAGCCTGGACCTCGCGGCACTGATGGCCAGCTTCCATGCGCGCCATCCGCAGGTCGACGTGACACTGCGCAGCGGTGGCAGCGACCTGCTGGTACAAGCGGTGCGCGACCGCGGACTCGACGTGGCGATCGTGGGCGCCAACCTGGAATCCGGCAGCGCGGGACTGCATTACACCCAACTGCTCACCGAACCGCTGGTGGCGCTGCTACCGGCCGGGCACCGCTTGGCGAGCAGGCCCGCGGTGCGGTTGGCAGAGCTGGCCGAGCTGCCGTTCATCGACTTCCCGCCCGGCTACGGGCTGCGCCACGAGACCGACCGTGGCTTCGCCGGGGTCACCCGGCACGTGGCGTTCGAGGTGACCCGGGTCGACGAGGTGGTGCAGTTCGTCCGCCGAAACCTCGGTGCGGCACTACTTCCCGAATCGGTGGCGCGCTCACGCGCCGGCGCCAACCAGGCCCTGGTGTTGCGTCCGGTGCGTGGAGCGCAGCTGCACCGCCAGGTCAACCTGGTGGTGCCCAGCGGGCGGGGCAGATCAGCAGCCTGCCAGGCGTTCGTGCAGTGCGTGCGTGATCACACCGGCTCAACCGTACTCGGGTAGCGGGCGCTCGATGATCGGCAGCCGCGGATGCGGTTGGCGTTCGGCGCGTTTGGCCGACAGGTACACCTCGGCGGTGTGATCGGCCACGGTGTGCCAGGCGAAATCGGAGGTGAGCCGCTCACGGGCGGCCAGTGCACGGCGTTGCGCGCCGGCCGGATCGTCGAGCACCTGGCACACCGCAGCGGCCAATGCGTTGACGTCGCGCGCCGGGTGGGACACCCCGGTGCTGCCGTCGATGACAGCTTCGCCCAACCCGCCGACGTTGGAGGTGACCAGTGGGGTGCCGGCCGCCGCGGCCTCCAGCGCCACGATGCCGAACGGTTCGTAGTGTGACGGGAGCACCGCAGCGTCGGCTCGGTGCAACCACTCCAACAGCCCGGCATGATCAAGCCGGCCAATGAATTTCGTGGACTTGGCCACCTTGTGCTTGCGGGCGTGCTGCTTGAGGAAGTCCAGCTGGGTGCCGTCACCGGCGATGGTCAAGGTGGTGCCCGGATGGGCGCGCCGAATCTTGGGCAGCGCGGCGATCGCGTCGTGCACGCCCTTCTCGTATTCCAACCGGCCGAAGTAGAGCAGTTCGGCCGGCCCGTCGTGGGCCCGCCGGTGGGCGAACGGCCAACCCTCGGTGTCGATCCCGTTGGGGATCACCGAGACCTCGCACAGTCCGGGCGCGAACAGTGCGGTGATTTCCTCGCGCATCGACGCCGAACAGGTGATCAGTGAATCGGATTCGCGCACCAGCCAGGATTCCAGCGCATGCACCTGGCGGCTCACCGAACCCGACACCCAGCCGGAATGCCGACCGGCTTCGGTGGCGTGGATGGTGGAAACCAAAGGCACATCGAAGAATTCGGCCAATGCAATGGCGGGATGGGCAACCAGCCAGTCGTGGGCGTGCACGATGTCGGGCTGCCAATCCCGCAGCGTCAGCCCGACCCGGGTCATGGCATGACCCATGGCCAGGGTCCAGGCCATCATGTCGGTGCCGAAGGCGAACTCGTGTGGGTCCTGCGCGGCGGCGACGACCCGCACCCCCTCGGACATCTCGTCGGTGGTGGGGTGGGTGCTCGGGTCGGTGTCGGTCGGACGGCGCGAGAGCACCACGACCTCGTGCCCGGCGGCCGCCAGCTCGACGGCCAGATGGTGCACGTGGCGGCCCAGCCCGCCGATCACCACCGGCGGGTACTCCCAGGAGACCAGCAGGATCTTCACGGCAGCCTCCGGGCGTCCAGCGCGCCGAACAGCCCGTCGGCGCGGTTCCAGCCCTCGGCCAGCCGAGCGGCGGTGTCGTGCCGGCCGGCGGCCAGCGCACCGGAGATCTCTCGGGTGGCGTGCGCGTGCAGATGCGCGCGGTAGCGGGCGTACTCGGCGGCTGAATCCTTGCTCACCATGAACGGCCAGTCGCTGGACACCGTCAACAAGGCCTCGCGCAGCACCTGATCGGCCACCGGGTTGCGCGCCGGGGTGCGTCCCGGGGCGGCGTCCTGGGCCAACGCCTTGTCCACGGTGGTCAGGGCGGTGTCGACCACCTCGGCATTGAGCTGCACCAGGTCGGCGACCGTGGGTCCGGACCACACCTGCCAGTCCTTGCCGGAACCCCAAGAGCTGGGCGGCAATTCGACCGGCGCCCCGACGTAGCCGTGGCGCACCGCATCGCGCAGCGTGCCGACCTCGATGCCGGCCTCGGGCAATGCGCGCAACACCCGTGCCAGCCAGGTCGGGCCCTCGTACCACCAGTGCCCGAACAGTTCGGTGTCGAAGGCGGCAACCACGTGTGCGGGCCGGCCGATCCGCGCCGACTCCGATTCCAGCCGGCGGCGCACCACATCGACGAAGTCGGCGACGTGGACGTCGATCGCGGCGTCGGCGCGCTGCGGGTCATAGGGCGCCTTGTCCTCGGAGGCGACGTTGCGTCCGGTCACCCGGGCCGGTTTCAGGCCGGTGGTGTGGTCATAGGTGTGGAAGTCCCGGTAGGCCCCGTGTCCGGGATAGCCGGACTTCGGCGACCAGACCCGATAGCTGACCTGCAGGTCGCGCCCGAACGCCACCACCGAACTGTCGGCCACCGGCCGGCCCAGCGCGGTGTCGCCGTGCAGCGACGGGCCATCGACCATGAAGTGTCCGACCCCGGCCGCCGCGTACTCGACCTCCATGCCCGGGGCGTAGGCGCACTCCGGCGCCCAGATCCCGGACGGGGTGTGCGCGAACCGCTGGCCGGCGTCGGCCAACCCCTCGCGCAACGCGAACTGCCGCAGCCGAGGCGCCAGCAGCGGCTGGAACGGGTGCGCCAGCGGACCACCCAGCAACTCGATGACGTCGGCGTCGATCAGCTCGCGCAACACCGGGCTGCCGCCGTGCCGCCACCGGATGTCGAAATCTTCGAGCGCTTCGTCGGCCAGGGCGCGCTCCCGAGAACCGAACTCCCGCAGCGATTCCGACTCCAATGTGCTGGCTTCGGTGGCACGCAGACCCCAGTTCGCCAGCCAGTGCGCCATCCCGTCCAGGCAGTACGGGTCGTCGAGCTGGGCGGTGACCACCGGCGTCATTCCGAGGGTCAGCAAATGGGTCCGGTCCTCGTCGGCCAGCGTGCGCAGCACCCGGAACAGCGGCAGGTAGGCGGCCGACCAGGACTGGTAGAGCCACTCCTCACCGACCGGCCAGCGGCCGTGGTGGGCCAGCCACGGCAGATGGGTGTGCAACACCAGCGTGAACAGGCCCGGAACCTTGGGTCCGCCGGAGTGCGCTGTGGTGCGGGAGGCTTCGGTCACGGTCGAACCGCAATCGCGACCAGGTCCAGGCTCTCGTCGATGTCACGCTCGCCGGCCTCGAGCAGATCGAAGTCGTCGGTGCGCACCGAGGCCACGTCGGTCAGCAGTGCCTCGGGCCAGGGTGCGTCGGCCAGCGCTCGCTCGATCTGGGCCTCGATCAACGAACCGCCGTGCTTGGCGTCGAGCGCGCACAACCCGGCGCCGTGGAACACCCCGAGCATCGAGTGCAGCGTGAAGCCGCCGTCGGTGAGCAGTTCGGTCAGCTCGGCCGCGTTGAGTTCGCGGGTGTGGAACGGATTGACCGGGGTGTCACTGTCCGGGGTGAAGGTGATCCGGTTGGGCGTCGAGATCAACAGCCGACCTCCAGGTCGCAGCACCCGCCGACACTCGGCGATGAATTGTGACTGATCCCACAGATGTTCGATCACCTGGAAGTTCACCACCACGTCCACCGAGGCGTCCGGCAGCGGCAACTCGGCCAGATTGCCCTGCTGGGCCTGCACCCGTGGATAGCGGGCCCGCACATGCGCGACCGCGGAATCGTCGTAGTCCACCCCGATCACCTGCCGGGCCACGCCGGCCAGCAAGTCGGCGCCATAGCCCTCGCCGAACCCGGCTTCGAGCACGTCAAGGCCGGTGCACTGGTCGGCGAGGCGCTGGTAGACCACCTCGTGCCGGCGAAACCAGTAGTTCTCCACGTCCAGACCGGGCACCGTGCGCTCACCGGTGAGCGGCAACGTCGAACTCACCGAACCGCTGTTCGGCGGCGGCGTGGCGTCGGTGGGTTCGTCGGCAACGGATGCGCTCATCGAAAGGCAGGCTAACCCGTGACGGAATCCGGTAGCAGCCCAGAGCGGCGTTTGGCGGGTACGTGCGCACAGAACCTGCAGGACGACCCGTTATGGTGTACGAGCGGATCGGCTTAAGTTACCTACGAGTAACATTGCGGAGCGGTCCGGACACCGGCCCCAGGCCCCAAAGTTCCTTGCAGTGCGACTGCTGCTGCGAGGCCCGTCGAGGAGGACGAACCAGAGTCATGACGAACATCGTGGTCCTGATCAAACAGGTCCCAGACACGTGGTCGGAGCGCAAGCTCTCTGACGGTGACTTCACGCTGGACCGTGAGGCTGCCGATGCCGTGCTGGACGAAATCAACGAGCGTGCCGTCGAGGAAGCGCTGCTGATCAAGGAGAAAGAAGGCGGCGACAGCAAGGTCATCGTGCTGACCGCCGGTCCTGAGCGCGCCACCGAGGCGATCCGCAAGGCGCTGTCCATGGGTGCCGATGAAGCCGTGCACCTGCTCGACGACGGCCTCAAGGGTTCCGACGTGATCCAGACCGCGTGGGCGCTGGCTCGCGCGCTGGGCACCATCGAAGAGGTGGCCGAAGGTCTGGTCATCGCCGGTAACGAGTCCACCGACGGTGTCGGCGGTGCGGTACCCGCGGTCATCGCCGAGTACCTGGGCCTGCCGCAGCTGACCCACGTGCGCAAGCTGAACGTCGAGGGCGGCAAGGTCACCGGCGAGCGCGAGACCGACGAGGGTGTCTTCTCCCTGGAGGCGTCGCTGCCGGCCGTCGTGAGCGTCAACGAGAAGATCAACGAGCCGCGCTTCCCGTCCTTCAAGGGCATCATGGCCGCCAAGAAGAAGCCGGTGAAGACGCTGACCCTGGCCGAGATCGGTGTCGAGGGCGACGAAGTGGGCGTGGCCAACGCCGGTTCGACCGTGCTGTCGTCGACGCCGAAGCCGCCGAAGACCGCCGGCGAGAAGATCACCGATGAGGGCGACGGCGGCACCAAGGTGGCCGATTACCTGGTTGCCCAGAAGCTCATCTAGAGACCTCCCAATTCGGAAAGCAAGAGGCTGAAACATGGCTGAAGTACTCGTGCTCGTCGAGCACGCCGAAGGCGCCGTCAAAAAGGTGACCTCCGAACTCATCACCGCCGCCCGCACGCTGGGCGAGCCGTCTGCCGTCGTGGTGGCTGCCCCGGGCACCGCCGCCGGTCTGGCCGACGACCTCAAGGCCGCCGGTGCGGCCAAGATCTACGTCGCCGAGTCCGACGAGGTGAACAACTACCTGCTCACCCCGTTCGTCGACGTGCTGGCCGGTCTGGTCGAGCAGGTGGCCCCGGCCGCCGTGCTGATCGCCGCCAACGCCGACGGCAAGGAGATCGCCGGCCGGTTGGCCGCCCGTCAGGGTGCCGGTCTGCTGGTCGACGTGGTCGAGGTCAAGGAGGGCGCCAAGGGCGTGCACTCCATCTTCGGTGGCGCATTCACCGTCGAGGCCCAGGCCAACGGCGACTCCCCGGTGATCACCGTGCGTCCGGGTGCCGTCGAGGCCGCCCCGGCCGCCGGTGCCGGTGAGCAGGTCACCGTCGAGGTGCCCGCGCAGGCCGAGAACGCCACCAAGATCACCGCCCGCGAGCCGGCGGTCGCCGGTGACCGGCCGGAGCTGACCGAGGCCTCGATCGTCGTCGCCGGCGGTCGTGGTGTGGGTTCGGCGGACAAGTTCTCCGTGGTCGAGGAGCTGGCCGACTCGCTCGGAGCCGCCGTCGGTGCCTCGCGTGCCGCGGTCGACTCCGGCTACTACCCGGGTCAGTTCCAGATCGGTCAGACCGGCAAGACCGTGTCGCCGCAGCTGTACATCGCGCTGGGCATCTCCGGCGCCATCCAGCACCGGGCCGGCATGCAGACCTCGAAGACCATCGTCGCCGTCAACAAGGACGAAGAGGCGCCGATCTTCGAGATCGCCGACTACGGCATCGTGGGTGACCTGTTCAACGTCACCCCGCAGCTGACCGAGGCGGTCAAGGCTCGCAAGGGCTGAGCACTTCGCACTGAACCGAAGTCTCCCATCTCCGAGCGTGGAGGTGGGGGACTTCGTTCTTGCGTTGACATAGAGCTGAGGTAGGCCTCCAGGCGCAGAACGCCTACCTGGACGCTGACTCAATGTGGGCGAAATGGTCACCTGACGCTCACCGACGCGTCACGCCGCGCTTGCCGCGTTGCCGGCTGGCTGCGTCAGCGTGCTGGCCATGAGCACAGCATCGGTACTCATCGCCCCCGATCGCCGCACCGTTTCGACCGCCGCGCCGCGCTACTCGCTGCTGCTGTCGACCGACCCCGAGCTGATCGTCGCCGCGCAGCGGCTGCGCCACGACGTGTTCTGCTCCGAGCCGGGATTCACCCTGGCCGGGGCCGCCGACGGCCTCGACGCCGACCGCTTCGACGAATTCTGCGACCACCTGCTGGTCCGCGAGGACGACTCCGGTGAGCTGGTGGGCTGCTACCGGATGCTGCCCCCGCCGGGCGCCATCGCAGCCGGCGGGCTCTACAGCGCAACCGAATTCGATCTGCGCGCCCTGGATCCGCTGCGGCCCTCGCTGGTCGAGATGGGCCGCGCGGTGGTGCGTGCCGACCACCGCAATGGTGCGGTGGTGCTGATGATGTGGTCGGGCATCCTGGCCTATCTGGACCGCTGCGGCTACGACTACGTGGCCGGCTGCGTCTCGGTGCCGGTGATCGACCCCACCGCGGTGACCGCGCCGGGCAGCCAGATCCGCGGGGTACGGGACCTGGTCAACCGGCGCCACCGCGCGCCGGCCGAACACACCGTATACCCGTACCGCCCGGTCATGTGGGACGGCCGCACCCTCGACCAGATCGCCGCACCGGCGCGACCGCAACTACCGGCACTGATGCGCGGCTACCTGCGGTTGGGCGCGCGGGTGTGTGGTGAGCCGGCCCACGACCCGGACTTCGGGGTCGGTGACTTCCCGGCGCTGCTGGGCAAGGCGACGGCCGATCAGCGCTACCTGAACCGGCTGCGCTCGGCGGCCGCGGCGGCCGAGGTCGCCCGATGAGCACCACACCGAGCCCGTGGCTGCCGCAGGCCAGCTGCGGTGAGCACTGCATGCGGGCCGGGGCCGCGCCGAGCGGTGGCCTGCTGCGGGTGACGTTGCGGGTGAGCCGTCGGGCCGCGGCGCTGGCCCTGCTGCTGCCGACCATGCCGATCCTGGCGATCCGGCTGCCCGGCCGGGTGCACGTGCAGCGCAGCTACTGCCGGTTGCTGTTGCGCGCGCTGGGGACCCGGATCTCGGTCGCGGGCGATCCGGTGCGCAATCTGCGCGGCGTGCTGGTGGTCAGCGACCACGTCTCCTGGCTGGACGTGTTCGTGGTCGGTGCGGTGCTGCCGGGTTCGTTCGTGGCCAAGGCCGAGCTGCTGGGCTGGACCGGCATCGGACGATTGGCGCGTTTGGTCCGGGTCATCCCGATCGAGCGGGCCAACCTGCGCCGGCTGCCCGAGGTGGTGGCGGCCGTGGCGAGCCGGCTGCACGGCGGGCACACCGTGGTGGCCTTCCCGGAAGGCACCACCTGGTGCGGGTTGGGTCACGGAACGTTCCGGCCGGCACTGTTCCAGGCTGCGGTGGACACCGGTCGTCCGGTGCAGCCGCTGCGGCTGAGCTACCGGCACGCCGACGGGCGCACCTCGACCGTGCCGGCCTATGTGGGACAGGACACGCTGGCGGCGTCCATCCGGCGGCTGTTGGTGGCCCAACGCACCGCGGTGCGCGTCGAGATCGCCCCACTGCAGTTGCCCGGCACCGATCGCCGGGAGCTGGCGCGCCGCTGTGAAACCGCGGTGGGCCGCCCGGTTGCCGCGCCGGTCGAGCATCAGCGCCCGGTGGCGGCCTGACCGCAGTCCCGGGTGGACCGGGCGGGCAAATCTGGATTCGGATCCGGCTCTGTGCTGCGGGTACCCTGGGTGAGCCATGAATCCCAGCCAGCCGGCGTATCTCGATCACGCCGCCACCACCCCGATGCATCCGGCCGCCATCCAAGCGATGGCGGAGGTCATGGGCACGGTGGGCAACGCGTCCTCGCTGCACACCTCCGGGCGTGCTGCGCGACGCCGGATGGAGGAGTCGCGCGAGAGCATCGCCGACGCGCTCGGCGCCCGCCCGTCCGAGGTGATCTTCACCGCCGGCGGCACCGAGAGCGACAACCTGGCGATCAAGGGCATCTATTGGGCGCGCCGGGACGCCGACGCCCGGCGGCGCCGGATCATCACCACGGCCGTTGAACATCACGCGGTGCTCGACGCGGTGAAATGGCTCGGCGAGCATGAGGGCGCCGAGATCACGCTGTTGCCCACCGAACCCGACGGGTCCGTCACCCCCGCGGCGCTGCACGCCGCGCTGCAGGTGCACGACGACGTCGCGCTGGTCTCGGTGATGTGGGCCAACAACGAAGTCGGCACCGTGCTGCCGATTCCGGACCTGGCCAAGGTTGCCGCGGATTTCGGTGTGCCGCTGCACACCGACGCGGTGCAGGCCGTGGGCCAGTTGCCGGTCTCGTTCGCCGACAGCGGCTGCGCGGCGCTGAGCGTCACCGCGCACAAGTTCGGCGGGCCCACCGGTGTGGGTGCCCTGCTGCTGCGCCGCGACACCGAATGCGTGCCGCTCGCGCACGGCGGCGGTCAGGAACGGGACGTGCGTTCCGGAACACCGGATGTCGCCGGCGTGGTGGGCATGGCCGCGGCGCTGCGGATCGCGGTGGACGGTGTGGACGCCCATGCCCGCCGGTTGCGTGTGCTGCGGGACCGGCTGATCGACGGTGTGCTCACCGAGATCGACGACGTGGTGGTCAACGGATCCCGCGAGCATCGGCTTCCGGGTAACGCGCACTTCACCTTCCGGGGTTGCGAGGGTGATTCGCTGCTGATGCTGCTGGACGCCAACGGCATCGAATGCTCGACCGGTTCGGCCTGCACCGCCGGGGTGGCGCAGCCGTCGCACGTGCTGTTGGCGATGGGTGCCGATCCGGACACCGCGCGCGGATCGATCCGGCTGTCGTTGGGGCACACCAGTGTCGACGGCGACGTCGAGGCCGCGCTGCGGGTGCTGCCGGCCGCCGTCGAGCGGGCCCGGCAGGCCGCGTTGGCCAGTGCGGGGCAGGTGCCCTGATGCGCGTCCTGGTGGCGATGAGTGGCGGCGTGGATTCTTCGGTGGCCGCGGCCCGCATGGTCGACGCCGGCCACGACGTCGTGGGCGTACACCTGGCGTTGTCCTCGGCGCCGGGCGCGTTGCGCACCGGATCGCGCGGGTGCTGTTCGCGGGAAGATGCCGGGGATGCCCGCCGGGTGGCCGACAAGCTCGGGATCCCGTTCTACGTCTGGGATTTCGCCGACCGGTTCGCCGAGGAAGTGATCGACGACTTTGTCGAGTCCTACGCCCGTGGCGAAACCCCGAACCCGTGCGTGCGGTGCAACCAGCGGATCAAGTTCGCGGCGCTGTCGGCGCGCGCGCTGGCGCTCGGCTTCGACGCGGTCGCCACCGGGCACTACGCACGGCTGCAGCAGGGGCGGCTGCGCCGGGCCGTGGACGCCGACAAGGATCAGTCCTACGTGTTGGCGGTGCTGACCGCAGAACAGTTGCGGCACGCGGCATTTCCGATCGGGGACACCCCCAAGGCGCAGATCCGGGCCGAAGCCGCCGAACGCGGCTTCGCGGTGGCGACCAAGCCGGACAGCCATGACATCTGCTTCATCCCGTCCGGTGACACCCAGGCGTTCCTGGGTGCCCGGATCGGGGTGCGGCCCGGCGCGGTGGTCGACGCCGCGGGCACCGTGCTCGCCGAACACCAAGGCGTGCACGAATTCACCATCGGACAGCGCAAGGGTCTGGGCATCGCCGGCCCGGGCCCGGATGGTCAGCCCCGCTACGTCACGGCGATCGACGCGGCCACCGGCACCGTGCAGGTGGGTTCGGCCGCCGACCTCGAGGTGGACGTGGTGGTCGGTGAAGCACCCATCTTCACCTCGGGTGCCCCCTTCGACGGTGTCCTGGACTGCCAGGTGCAGGTCCGGGCCCACGGTGGAATTGCCTCGGGCACAGCACGATTCGTCGACGGCAAGCTGCGGATGCAACTGGATTCGGCGCTGCGCGGGGTGGCGCCCGGGCAGACCATGGTGCTCTACCGTCCCGATCCGGCCGGCGACGAGGTGCTGGCCAGCGCCACCATCTGCTAACTGGCCGAGCGTCGTCGGATGCCGCGTTCCTGCGGCGTCAGAGCACCCCAGATGCCATAGGGTTCCTGCGCGGCCAGCGCATAGCTGCGGCATTGCTCCAGTACCGGACAGGCCCGGCAGATCGCCTTGGCGTTCTCCTGATGCTCGCGCCGGCGGCGCCCCAGATCGGCTTCGCCGGTGAAGAAGACATGGTCGGGCATGCCCCGGCAACGGGCCTGCAACTGCCATTCCCGGATGTCGGCGCTGGGCCCGGACGCGAGCATCGGCACTCCTTATTGGAAACGATTGTCATTAGTCCTCCGACCGTACCGCGCTGCGACGGCTTTGTCGAAAATCGTTTTCAATAAGCGTGCCCAGGTCGGGGCGGCTACGGCTGCACGGTCACCTTGATGGCTTCGCCGTTCTTCACGATCTGGAAGGCGTCGAGCACCCGGCTCAGCGGGATGTGCTCGGTGATCAGGTCCTTGACCGGCACCTGGCCGGTCGAGATGTACTGCAGTGCGCGCTTGTTGTGCTCGGGTGCCGAGCCGTTGGCGCCGTGGATGTGCAGCTGGCGGTAGTGCACCAGGTTGGAGTCGCAGGTGATGGTCGGATTGGTCTTGGGCAGTCCGCCGAAGAACGAGATCCGGCCGTTGCGCGCGGCCATCGCGATGGCCTGTTCCTGGGCGACGTTGGCTGCCGTCGCGGTGATCACCACGTCGGCACCGCGGCCACCGGTCAGCTCCAGCACCCGGGCCACCACGTCGACCTGCGAGCTGTCGATGATCTCGTCGGGGGAGACCGCCTGCGCCGACATCGCCAGCCGCTGCTCGTTGACGTCGACCAGATAGACCGGGCCGCAGTCATGTACGCCGCGGGCGATCCGGATGTGCATGCAGCCGATCGGACCGGCACCGAAAACCACTACGGTGTCCCCTTTTTCGATGCCCAACAGTTCCTGGGCGTTGATCGCGCAGGCGAACGGTTCGGCCGCCGAGGCCTCGTCGAACCCGACGTTGTCCGGGATCCGGTTCAGCCCATCGACTTTGAGCACCTGGCGGGGCACGATCATGTACTCGGCGAACCCGCCGTCGTACTGATAGCCCATCGAGGTCTGGTTCTGACACACCGCCATCCAGCCCTTGCGGCATTCGTGGCAGTCGCCGCACGGCACGGCCGCGATCACCTGGACCCGGTCGCCGGGCTTCCAGTCGCTGCCGTAAGTGGCGTTGACGTCGGCGCCCACCTCGACGATCTCGCCGGCGATCTCATGGCCGATGGTCCGCGGTGGGGTCAGGTTCTGGTGTCCGTTGTAGAAGATCTTGACGTCGGTGCCGCAGGTCGAACAGTTGCGGACCCGCAGCTTGACCTCGTCGGGTCCACACTGCGGTTCGGCGACCTCTTCGAGCCGGACGTCTTCGGGTGCGTAGAAGCGTAGGGCCTGCATGTGGGTCGTCCTTTCGTGGAGCTTGACCGGCCGCCGGGGGCCGTCGCAGTGCGGGTGGCTTTGTGCACTGTAACCCGCATCCGGTCATAAAACCACTAAATTCATTGCCCATATCTGCCCGAATGCTTGCATTGCTGCCCGGTTGTCCGGTTTACTAGGGCCCATCATGTGATCGGCATCACTTGTCGAGACCCGGAAGGTTCCCGCCATGTCGAAACCAGAAGTCAGTGCGCCACCCGCCGAGGACGCTGCGGCCAACTCCGCTACCGCGCGCACCGGAATGCGGGTCCGGGTGCAAAAGCTCGGCACCTCGCTGTCGAACATGGTGATGCCGAACATCGCGGCGTTCATCGCCTGGGGTTTGATCACCGCGCTGTTCATTGAGGCCGGCTGGCTGCCCGGGTTGTTCGACGCGCTGCGCGACCCGAACGGTCCGGTGGCCCGGATCGGCGGCTGGGGGGCCTACGCCGACGCCGGGATCGTCGACCCGATGATCGCCTACCTGCTACCCATCCTGATCGCCTATGCCGGCGGCCGGATGGTGCACGGCAACCGCGGCGCGGTGGTCGGCGCGATCGCCACCATGGGGGTGATCGCCGGCGCCGACGTACCGATGTTCATGGGCGCGATGATCATGGGACCGCTCGGCGGGTGGTTGATGAAGCGCTGTGATGCGCTGTGGGAGGGCAAGATCCGGCCCGGCTTCGAAATGCTGGTGGACAACTTCTCGGCCGGCATCCTCGGCATGCTGCTGTCGGTGTTCGGTTTCTTCGGCATCGGGCCGATCGTGTCCGGTTTCACCCGGGCGGCCGGTAGCGCGGTGAACTTCCTGGTCGACCACGACCTGCTGCCGCTGACCTCACTGTTCATCGAGCCGGCCAAGGTGCTGTTCCTCAACAACGCGATCAACCACGGTGTGCTCACCCCACTGGGCGCCAATCAGGCCCTGGAGACCGGCAAGTCGATCCTGTTCCTGCTGGAAGCCAATCCGGGACCGGGCCTGGGTCTACTGCTGGCGTTCACCGTGTTCGGCAAGGGTGCGGCGCGCGCCTCGGCGCCCGGCGCGGCGATCATCCAGTTCTTCGGCGGCATCCACGAGATCTACTTCCCGTACGTGTTGGCCAAGCCCAAGCTGATCGCCGCGACCATCCTGGGCGGCATGACCGGGGTGTTCCTCAATGTGCTGTTCGGTTCCGGGCTGCGCGCGCCGGCCGCACCCGGTTCGATCATCGCGGTGTACGCGCAGACCGCCAGCGGCAGCTTCCTGGGTGTCACGGTCTCGGTGATCGGGGCGGCCGCGGTGTCGTTCCTGGTGGCTGCGCTGCTGCTGAAGACCGACCGCGGCGCCGACGAGCCGGATCTGGCCGCGGCCACCGCCGAGATGGAGACGCTCAAGGGCAAGAAGTCATCGGTCGCCGGACTGCTGGGCAGCGCGGCCCCGCAACGACCGATCACCGCCATCGTGTTCGCCTGCGACGCCGGCATGGGTTCGTCGGCGATGGGAGCCTCGGTGCTGCGCAAGAAGATTCAGGCCGCCGGCTTCGCCGACGTCAAGGTCACCAACCAGGCGATCTCCAACCTCACCGACAATTACGGCCTGGTGGTCACGCACCGGGACCTGACCGCGCGGGCGACCCAGAAGACACCGTCGGCGATCCAGGTGTCCGTTGATGACTTCATGGCCAGCCCCCGTTACGACGAGGTGGTCGAGTTGCTCGGCCGGACCAACGGCCCGGCGACGGCCGCGCCCGTCGCGCACGAGCCGCCGGCGCCAGAGCCGGCCGCGGCGCCGGCCGAGGACGTGCTGGCGCTGCAGTCGATCGTGTTGCACGGCACGGCCCGAACGGCCGAGCAGGCCATCGAGGAGGCGGGCCGGTTGCTGGTGGCCGCCGGTGCGGTGGACGAGTCCTACGTCGCAGCCATGCACGAGCGGGAGAAGTCGGTGTCGACCTACATGGGCAACGGGCTGGCGATCCCGCACGGCACCAACGAGGCCAAGGGGGCGATCCGGCGCACCGGCATCTCGTTCGTCCGCTACCCCGAACCGGTGGACTGGAACGGCAAACCGGCCGAGTTCGTCGTCGGCATCGCCGGCGCCGGCAAGGACCACCTGGCCCTGCTCACCCAGATCGCGCAGGTCTTCCTGAACACCGACGAGGTGGCCAAACTGCGGACCGCGGACAGCCCCGAACAGGTCGCGGCGGTGCTGACCGTCGCCGATCCGGCGCAGTGAGGCGGCCGCGCAGCCGATACGGTTGACGCTCGTGAATGCCTTTGCGACGGCGACCGGGATCGGTTCCTGGCCGGGCACCTCGGCCCGGGAAGCCGCCCGGGTGGTGGTGGGGGAGCTCACGGTGCTGCCGCACCTGGTCGAGCTGCCCGGCCGCGGAGTGGGCGCGGACCTGATCGGGCGCGCCGGTGCGCTGCTGGTCGACATCGCCATCGACACCACGGTGCGCGGCTACCGGCTGGTGGCCCGTCCGGGGGCGGTGACGCGACGGGCGCGCAGCCTGCTCGACGAGGACGTCGACGCACTCGAGGAAGCCTGGGAGAGCGCCGGTGCCGCCGCGCGCACCGTCAAGGTGTCCGCACCCGGACCGGTCACGTTGGCTGCTGAACTCGAACTGCCCAACGGTCACCGCGCGCTCACCGATGCCGGTGCGCTGCGTGATCTGGCGGAGTCGCTGGCCGAGGGGGTGGCGGCGCACCGCGCCGAAATCGCCCGCCGGCTCGGGGTGCCGGTGGTGGTGCAGTTCGATGAGCCGTCGCTGCCCGCTGCGCTGGCCGGCCGGCTGTCGGGGGTGACCAGGTTCACCGGGGTGTCTCCGGTGGACGAGTCGGTGGCGGTGGAACTGCTCGATCTGTGCGCTGCCGGCCAGCCCGCCTCGGTGCACTGCTGCTCGGCCGACGTTCCCTGGAAGGTGTTGCAGCGCAGCACCATCCAGGCGGTGTCGGTGGACGCCGCCGGTTTGCGCGCGCAGGACCTGGACGGCATCGGCGAATTCGTCGAATCCGGCCGGACCGTGCAACTGGGCGTGCTGCCCACGCTGGCTCCGGCGCACCGGCCCGCGGTCGAAGAGGTGGCCAGAGCCGCCGCGGCCGTCACCGACCGGCTCGGCTTTGCGCGCGCAGTGCTGCGCGACCGGATCGGCATCACCCCGGCCTGCGGGTTGGCCGGCGCCACCGCGGCGTGGGCGCGCACCGCCGTCGGGCTGTGCCAGCAGGCCGCCGACGGTCTCGCGCAGGATCCCGACGCGATCTAAGGCGTCTCGAGCTGCTTGATCAGCCGCTTGGCGGCGGTCAGCCGGAACGAGGCGTCGAGTAGCTCGGCGACCTCGTCCCAGTCCACCTCGGCGGCGGTCAAGTCCAGGCCCAGCCAGCCGAACGGGCCGAAATATGCCGGGACGAAGAACCGGTGGTCCTGCTCGAGCGCCACCCGCTCGGAGTCGTCGACCTTGACCAACACAGAGTGCGGGAAGGCCACCATCTCGCCGGTGGCCTTCGAGTTGCCGCCGTACATCGCGAACATCTTCGGCACGCAGAACACCGGCCGGCCCCAGGAGACCTTCTCGAACACCTCGGGCAGCGCCAGCGCGATGCGGCGCACCTCGGCCAGCCCGAAGTCGTCGTCATGGAACATGATCGGATGCGGCACGTCGGCCAGCCTACGGTGGACAGCCCTGGTGGCTGCACCAGGCGCCGGCACCAGCACGTGTTGTCCGCCCGTTTCGCTAGCCTTTCAGGGTGAGCAGAGCCGACCGGGTGGATGGCGAGTCCGTCGAGGCAGACCAGGATGAAGCCGAGTTGCGCCGGCAGTGGCAGGAACTGGCCGACGAAGTGCGTGACCACCAGTTCCGCTACTACGTGCGCGACGCCCCGATCGTCTCCGACGCCGAGTTCGACGAGTTGCTGCGTCGATTGCAGCGCCTCGAGCAGGACCATCCCGAGCTGCTCACCCCGGATTCGCCGACTCAGCTGGTCGGCGGCGCCGGCTTCGCGACCGACTTCACCCCGGCCGCGCATCTGGAACGAATGCTGAGCCTGGACAACGTCTTCAACGCCGACGAGCTGGCCGCGTGGACGTCCCGGCTGCAGGCCGAGATCGGTTCCGACGAGCACTTCCTGTGTGAGCTCAAGATCGACGGGGTGGCGTTGTCGCTGGTGTACCGCGACGGCCGGCTGGAGCGGGCCGCCACCCGCGGGGACGGGCGCACCGGTGAGGACGTCACGCTCAACGCCCGCACCATCGAGGACATCCCGGCCAAGCTGACGCCCAACGGCGAATTCCCGATCCCGGCCGTGCTGGAGGTGCGCGGTGAGGTGTTCTTCCGGGTCACCGACTTCGAAGCGCTCAACGCCAGCCTGGTCGAGGCCGGCAAGCCCCCGTTCGCCAACCCGCGCAACAGCGCGGCCGGCTCGCTGCGGCAGAAGAACCCGGCGGTCACCGCGCGCCGGCGGCTGCGGATGATCTGTCACGGCCTGGGCCGCGCCGAAGGCTTCCGGCCGGACAGCTTGCACGACGCCTACCGGGCGCTGCAGGCCTGGGGGTTACCGGTGTCCGAGCACACCAGCCGGGTGCAGGGACTGGCCGCCGTCGAGGAGAAGATCGCCTACTGGGGTGAACACCGCCACGACGTCGAGCACGAGATCGACGGTGTGGTGGTCAAGGTCGACGAGGTCGCGCTGCAGCGCCGGCTCGGGTCGACGTCGCGGGCGCCGCGCTGGGCCGTGGCCTACAAATACCCGCCCGAAGAGGCCACCACCAAGCTGCTCGACATCCGGGTCAACGTGGGCCGCACCGGGCGGGTCACGCCGTTCGCCTACATGGAACCGGTCAAGGTGGCCGGCTCCACCGTCGGGCTGGCCACGCTGCACAACGCCTCGGAGGTCAAACGCAAGGGCGTGCTGATCGGCGACACCGTGGTGATCCGCAAGGCCGGCGACGTGATCCCCGAGGTACTCGGTCCGGTGGTCGACCTGCGCGACGGGTCCGAACGCGAATTCGTGATGCCCACAACGTGTCCCGAGTGCGGCAGCCCGCTGGCCCCGGCCAAGGAAGGCGACGCCGACATCCGCTGCCCGAACTCGCGGTCGTGTCCGGCGCAGCTGCGCGAGCGGGTGTTCCACATGGCCGGCCGCGGCGCCTTCGACATCGAAGGCCTGGGCTACGAGGCCGCGGTGGCGCTGCTGACCGCCGGGGTGATCAGCGACGAGGGCGACCTGTTCACCTTGACCGCCGAGGATCTGCGGCGCACCGAGCTGTTCACCACCAAGGCCGGTGAGCTGTCCGCCAACGGCAAACGACTGCTGGCCAACCTGGACAAGGCCAAGACCCAGCCGCTGTGGCGGGTGTTGGTGGCGCTGTCGATCCGACATGTCGGGCCCACCGCGGCGCGCGCACTGGCCACCGAATTCGGTGACCTGGACGCCATCGAAGCCGCCTCCGAAGAACAGCTCGCGGCGGTCGAGGGCGTGGGACCGACCATCGCCGCGGCCGTCGAGGACTGGTTCACCGTCGATTGGCACCGCGCGATCGTGGACAAGTGGCGGGCCGCCGGGGTCACCATGGCCGATGAACGCGACACCTCGATCGAACGCACCCTGGAGGGACTGTCGATCGTGGTCACCGGATCGTTGACCGGCTTCTCCCGCGATCAAGCCAAGGAGGCCATCCTGGCCCGCGGCGGCAAGGCCGCCGGTTCGGTGTCCAAGAAGACTGCCTTCCTGGTGGCCGGCGACGCCCCGGGATCCAAGTACGACAAGGCCGTCGACCTCGGGGTGCCGATCCTCGACGAGGACGGTTTCCGGCAACTGTTGGAGCAGGGCCCGCCGGCGGCGCCGGACGCCGACGCCGAAGGCTGAGTCAAGCCAGGATGGTCGCGACGATCCCGGCCAGGTAACCCAGCCGGGCCACCTCCGACGGCCGGAAGTCCGGACCGCCGGGACGACCCAGCACCAGCGCGGTGTGCGCATCGCCCAGCGGTGCGGCAGCCAGCGTGGTGTCCATCTGGCGCCAGCTGTCCGGCACCCACTCGGCCTCGCCGTCCAGTGCAGTGGCCTGCTGCAACGGCAGCCAGGGCGCCGAACCGGCCTGGGTCTCCGGAGCGCTGTGGCTGCCCGCCACCCGGCCCAGACCGTCCTCGCCCAGCCGGGTCACCACGGCCCAGCCGACCCGCAGCACCCGTGGGGCCTCGTCGACCAGGACCTGGAGTCGGGCTGCGCCGCTGGCCGCAGCGACGTGGTCGATCAGTTCGAGTTCCCGGTGGGCTTCCAGCAGGCCGGTGTGCGGCCGGATCGAATCCACCCGCACACCGGAAAGCGCTTCGGCGGCGGTGATCAGGACGTCGGGCATGGCACCGGCCGGCAGGTCGACCACCAGATCGTCGATCGCATAACCCGGTGCGCGTTCCACCACGTCCAGCGACAAGATGTCCGCGCCCACCGAGCCGAGCGCCACGGCCAACGAGCCCAGGCTGCCCGGTCGGTCCTCGAGTCGGACCCGCAGAAGGAAGGAACGCACGCGGACACCTTTCCACAGCCCGGCCCGACCAGCACGTTGGGTCCGGCGCGGTTCAGCGCCGCAGATGACCCGCGCACGGCGACGAGCGGCAGGCGAACACCGGTTCAAAAAGCTCGGCGTGCCGGCGCACGGCCCGGCCGGCAGCGGTGTCGTCACCGACGATCAACAACCGCACCCGCGGGTCGATGACCAGCTGTTCGACGTCGTCGTCGCCGGCGTCCGGCGGCACGAACAACACCCGGCCGGACAGGTCCGAGGGCCAGGCCAGATAGGGCAGGTCGGTGCCGACGTCGACCACCGTCAGCTCACCGGGCCCCACCTGCGCGACAGCATCCCGATAGCCGGCGGGGGAGCCGTCGGCACCGACCGCGCGCTGCCGCTGCGCGGGCGACATCGCCGGATAGTCGGACAGCGGCGGGCCCTCACCGGTCAAACCCGAATAGCTGAGCATCAGGTTGCCGGCCGCCACCGCGGCCAACCCCCAGAGCACCGCGACCTGCAGACGTGGTCGCAGCAGACTCAGCGCTGGGGCGGCCAGCGCCAGCACCAGACCCGCGAAGGCCAGCACGTAGCGCGCCACCGACGGGTCGGGCGTCGCCAGGGTCGCCGCCACACACGCCAACATCGGCACCGGCCGGGCGCGCAGCACGCACACCGCGGCCACCGGCAGCGCGATCAAGAACAGCAACCCCAAACCGCCGATCCGCATGTCGAACACCGGCGCCGGCGAGATCACCGTCGTCCAGGACTGCGCCACCCGACCGGCCAAGTTGCCTTGCGGACGTGGCGCATTCGCGCCCGCGGCCAACAGCTCGGCCAGCGGTTTGGGGCCGGGCAGCCGAACCGGACCGACCTCGACACGTACCGGCCACACCGGGTTGCCGTGCCGGATCCACAGCTGCAGGTAGCTGCGCGCACCCAACAGCAAGGCCACCAACCACGCGGCCGCAGTGGCCACCCGGGCCCGGGCGCGCCAGCCCAGCACGGCCAACACCACCAACAGCACCGCCGCGGCCGGCGGTGCCTGCGGCTTGGCGGCCAGGAACAAACCGATCGCGGTGCCGGTCAACAGGATCCGGTTGGGGTCCAGGTCGGAAAGCAGGAACGCGATCGCGGCCAACGCCAGCGCCGCGGCGGCCACGTCGGTGTAGTTCGTCGGCAGCTGCAGGAACACCGCGGGCAGCGTCAACCAGGCCGCGCCGATGGCAACCGCATGCGTGCTCGCAGCGCCGCGGTCGCGGCCGATCACCGCGATCGCGACCGCGCCCAGCAGGCCGAACGGCAGCTGACCCAGATCTACCAACCGGTCATCGGGCAGCAGCGCGCGCCAGGCCGTGAACACCCACTCGGTGGTGTGCGGATAGGTGGACAGGTAGGGCACGTCGGCCGGGACATCGGCCAGCCGGCCGTCTTGCAGCACCAGGTTGACGAACGGCAGGTGATAGCCCAGCGCATCCCACTGCCACACCGGCAGGTAGTAGGCCGCGAACGCGGCAAGCACCAGGGCGGCCGCGGCGACCAGCAGCAGCGGCGCGCCGGCCAGGTCCAACGCCGCGCGCCAGGACAGCTGCCAACGCATGCCCCGGCGCAGCGCCGAAACCCCGACGGCCGCGGCGGCCACCGCCCACAGGGCGAGCAGGGTCGCGGTGTTCAGCACGCCGACGGTCGCCAACAGCTCGGTGCTCACCACCACCAGCGCCACCGTCAGCACCGCACCGGCCAGCAGCCGAGTCAACCCGTCGGCGCGCGGCAACGCGAGCCCGCCCAGCCCCATGGTCAACCCGGCCAGCAGCGCAAGCCCCACCGCCAGCAGACCCCACGCCACGTGCAGCAGCTTTACACGCAGGCTCTAGGCTTGACGTCCGTGTCGCAAATCTCCCGAGACGATGTGGCCCACCTGGCCAGACTGGCGCGGTTGGCGCTGACCGACGATGAACTCGACAGCTATGCGGGCCAGCTGGACGCGATCCTCGAGCACGTCAGCCGGATCCAGGCCGTGGACGTCACCGGCGTCGAAGCCACCGACAACCCGCTGAAGGACGTCAACGTCACCCGTCCCGACGTCGTCGCGCCCAGCCTGACCCAGGACCAAGCCCTGGACCAGGCGCCGCGCGCCGCCGACGGCCGGTTCGAGGTTCCGCAGATCCTGGGGGAGGGCGAATGAGCGACATCATCCGGCTGAGCGCGGCCGAGCTGGCCGGCAAGATCGCCGGCAAGGACCTGTCCTCGGTCGAGGTCACCCAGGCCCACCTGGACCAGATCGCCGCCACCGATGCGCAGTACGGTGCGTTCCTGCACGTCGGGGCCGAGCAGGCGTTGGCCGCCGCGGCCGAGGTGGACGGTCTAATCGCCGCCGGCGAGGCGCTGCCCTCGGCGCTGGCCGGAGTGCCGCTGGCGCTCAAGGACGTGTTCACCACCACCGACATGCCGACCACCTGCGGATCGAAGATCCTGGAGGGGTGGCGTTCGCCGTACGACGCGACCGTCACCGAACGGCTGCGCGCGGCCGGCATCCCGATCCTGGGCAAGACCAACATGGACGAGTTCGCGATGGGCTCGTCCACCGAGAACTCGGCCTACGGACCGACCCGCAATCCGTGGGACACCGAGCGGGTGCCCGGCGGCTCCGGTGGCGGTAGTGCGGCGGCGCTGGCCGCGTTCCAGGCGCCGCTGGCGATCGGCACCGACACCGGCGGCTCGATCCGCCAGCCCGCGGCGCTGACCGCCACGGTCGGGGTCAAGCCCACCTACGGCACGGTCAGCCGCTACGGCCTGGTGGCCTGCGCGTCGTCGCTGGATCAGGGTGGGCCGTGCGCGCGTACGGTGCTCGACACCGCGCTGCTGCACCAGGTGATCGCCGGGCACGACCCGCGCGATTCCACGTCGGTGCAGGCCGCGGTGCCCGACGTGGTCGGCGCGGCCCGGGCCGGTGCCGGCGGTGACCTGAAGGGCGTGCGGGTCGGTGTGGTGGCCCAGCTGCACCGCGGTGAGGGGTATCAGCCCGGGGTGCTGGAGTCGTTCAACGCGGCCGTCGAGCAGCTGCGTGCACTGGGCGCTGAGGTCAGCGAGGTGGACTGCCCGCACTTCGACCACTCGTTGGCCGCCTACTACCTGATCCTGCCCTCGGAGGTGTCCAGCAACCTGGCCCGCTTCGACGCGATGCGCTACGGCCTGCGGGTCGGTGACGACGGCACCCGCAGCGCCGAAGAGGTGATGGCCCTGACCCGGGCCGCCGGTTTCGGTCCAGAAGTCAAGCGCCGCATCATGATTGGCACCTACGCGTTGTCGGCGGGCTATTACGACGCCTACTACAACCAGGCCCAGAAGGTGCGCACGTTGATCGCCCGCGACCTCGACGAGGCCTACCAGAAGGTGGACGTGCTCATCAGTCCGGCCACCCCGACCACTGCGTTCCGGCTCGGCGAGAAGGTCGACGATCCGCTGGCGATGTATCTGTTCGACCTGTGCACGCTGCCGCTGAACCTGGCCGGGCACTGCGGCATGTCGGTGCCGTCCGGACTTTCGGCCGACGACAACCTGCCGGTCGGCCTGCAGATCATGGCGCCGGCACTCGCCGATGACCGGCTGTATCGGGTGGGTGCGGCTTACGAAGCTGCGCGAGGACCGCTGCCAACCGCCGTCTAACCGGGTTAGATGGGCGCCATGCGAATTGGCGTGCTCACCGGAGGCGGCGACTGTCCAGGGCTCAACGCGGTGATCCGGGCCGTGGTCCGGACCTGCGATGCGCGCTACGGCTCTTCGGTGGTCGGCTTTCAGGACGGCTGGCGCGGCCTGCTGGAAGATCGCCGGGTGCAGCTGGTCAACGACGACCGCAACGACCGGCTGCTGGCCAAGGGCGGCACCATGCTGGGCACCGCGCGGGTCAACCCGGACAAATTGCGCGCCGGGCTGGACCAGATCAAGGCAACCTTGGACGACAACGGGATCGAATGCCTGATCCCGATCGGCGGTGAGGGCACGTTGACCGCCGCGCGCTGGCTCTCCGACGAGGGTGTACCGGTGGTGGGGGTGCCCAAGACCATCGACAACGACATCGACTGCACCGACGTCACTTTCGGGCACGACACCGCGATGCAGGTCGCCACCGACGCGATCGACCGGCTGCACAGCACCGCCGAGTCACATCAGCGGGTGATGCTGGTCGAGGTGATGGGCCGGCACGCCGGCTGGATCGCGCTGAACGCCGGCCTGGCCTCGGGCGCGCACATGACGTTGATCCCCGAGCAGCCGTTCGACGTCGAAGAGGTGTGCCGGCTGATCAAGCAGCGCTTCCAGCACGGCTCGTCGAGTTTCATCTGCGTGGTGGCCGAGGGCGCCAAACCAGCCGAGGGGTCGATGGAGTTGCGGCTCGGCGGCACCGACGAATTCGGGCACGAGAAGTTCACCGGCGTGGCCCAGCAGCTGGCGCTCGAGGTCGAGAAGCGGATCAAGAAGGACGTCCGGGTCACGGTGCTGGGACACGTGCAGCGCGGTGGCACCCCGACCGCCTACGACCGGGTGCTGGCCACCCGGTTCGGGGTCAACGCGGCCGACGCCGCACACGCCGGCGAGTACGGCATGATGGTCAGCCTGCGCGGCGAGAACATCGGTCGGGTGCCGTTGGCCGACGCCACCGCGCATCTCAAACTGGTGCCGCAGAGCCGCTACGACGACGCCGCGGCCTTCTTCGGCTGAGCGATTTCGGTGCGTTCAGGGGCGTGTGGCGCCCCCCAACGCACCGAAATCGCACTCACTAGGATCAAGGCATGACTGCTGCCGCAACCGCAGACCTGCTCGACTACGACGACGTGCTCGCCCGCTACGACCCGGTGATGGGTATGGAGGTGCACGTCGAGCTGTCCACCGCGACCAAGATGTTCTGCGGCTGCGCCAACCGGTTCGGCGGCGAGCCCAACACCCAGGTCTGCCCGGTGTGTCTGGGTCTGCCCGGCGCGTTGCCGGTGCTCAACCAGGCCGCGGTGGAGTCGGCGATCCGGATCGGGCTGGCGCTGAACTGCCAGATCGCGCCGTGGGGCCGGTTCGCCCGGAAGAACTACTTCTACCCGGACCAGCCGAAGAACTACCAGATCAGCCAGTACGACGAGCCGATCGCGGTGAACGGCTACCTCGACGTCCCGCTCGACGACGGCAGCACCTGGCGGGTCGAGATCGAGCGCGCGCACATGGAGGAGGACACCGGCAAGCTGACCCACCTGGGCAGCGACACCGGTCGGATCGCAGGTGCGACGACGTCGCTGGCCGACTTCAACCGCGCCGGGGTGCCGCTGATCGAGATCGTCTCCAAGCCGATCGTCGGGGCCGGCGAACGGGCCCCCGAGGTGGCCCGCGCCTACGTCACCGCGCTGCGGGATCTGCTGCGCGCGCTCGGGGTCTCCGATGTCCGGATGGATCAGGGCTCGATGCGTTGTGACTCCAACGTGTCGTTGATGCCCAAGGGGGCAACCGAATTCGGTACCCGCACCGAGACCAAGAACGTCAACTCGCTCAAGAGCGTCGAGGTTGCGGTGCGCTACGAAATGCGTCGGCAAGCCGCCGTGCTCGAAGCCGGCGGCAGCATTCGGCAGGAGACCCGGCACTTCCACGAGGACGGCTACACCAGTGAGGGCCGGGCCAAGGAGACCGCCGAGGACTACCGCTATTTCCCCGAGCCCGACCTGGAACCGGTGGCGCCCAGCGCGGACCTGGTGGAGCAGCTGCGCAGCACGATTCCGGAACTGCCGTGGTTGGCCCGCAAGCGGATTCAGCAGGACTGGGGCATCTCCGACGAGGTGATGCGGGACCTGGTCAACGCCGGGGCGGTCGAACTGGTCAGCGCGACCGTGGCGGCCGGTGCCCCCGCCGAAGCCGCCCGCGCCTGGTGGGGAAACTTCTTGGTGCAGAAGGCCAATGAGGCCGGCGTCGAGCTCGACGAACTGAACATCACGCCGGCCCAGGTGGCCGCCGTGGTCGGGTTGGTCGCCGACGGCAAGCTGTCCAACAAACTGGCCCGGCAGGTGGTCGAGGGCGTGCTGGCCGGTGAGGGTCAGCCCGAAGCGGTGATGACCGCCCGCGGCCTCGCGGTGGTGCGCGACGACTCGCTGATCCAGACCGCCGTCGACGAGGCACTGGCCGCCAATCCCGATGTCGCCGAGAAGATCCGGGGCGGCAAGGTGCAGGCTGCCGGCGCGATCGTCGGCGCGGTGATGAAGGCGACCAAGGGTCAGGCCGACGCCGCCCGGGTCAAGGAACTGGTACTGACCGCCTGCGGCCGAGCCTGATCGGCCAGGTCCTGATCAGTCCTTGTCGTCGTTGCGCGGGAACCCACCGCTCGGGAACAGCGGGAAGACGACGTCGTCGTGCTCGCCTGCGTCCGCGAAGCTGCGGTTGACCGTGGCGCCCCAGACATTGCCGTCCGGCGACAGCGCCATCGCCCAGGCGTGACCGTGCTGACCGTCGCGGACCACTTCTGGATCCCCGGTCACCGCACCGGTTTCCGGTGCCAACCGCACCGCCACGGTTTGCTTGGTGTTGACCAGGTTCACCAGCACGGTGCCGTCCATCGCGGTGCAACCGGCCACCCCGGGTTTGTCGGCCCAGATCCACACCGTGGAAGTCTTGGAGTCCTTGGTGATTCGCTGCAACCGGTCACCGGTGGGCGTGCGGTCGGTGATGTAGAGCGAGCCGTCGGCGGCGTCGACGCACATGCCGCCGGCCGAGCCCAGCCCGCTCAGCGCGGTGGTGTGCGGAGCCTGATCCACGGTGGTCGGCGCCTCGATGCGCAGCACCTTGCCCGCGGTGGAGTTGGGGTCGTTGGCCAGCGCCGGATCGCCGGCATCGCCGGTCTGCACGGTCAACGTGGTGGGGCTGGTGAAGATCAGCGCGCCGGCATTGCCGGTCGCGCCCTTCGGGATCCCGGTGAGCAGCGGCTTGGGGACGTCGCCGTCGGCGACCCGGACCACCCGGTTGTCGGTGGGCGTGCTGATGTAGGCGTACATCAGCCGATCCTGCTGATAGGTCGGTGACAACACGATGTCGAGCAGGCCGCCGTCGCCGGAGCCGTCGACCGGGATGACGGTCTTGACCTTGGGCTCGGCGGCGATCGCGATCTCCTTGACCGCGCCGGTGGTGCGCTCGCCGACCAACGCGTTCTTGGGGCTGCGCATGATCAGCCCGCTGGTGCTCTCCAGGCAGCCCTGCATCACCCCGGGCGCCGGGCAGGCCTTGGGGAACGGGGTGCCCGGCAGCGGCGGCGGCGGCGTGGTGGTCGTGGTGGTCATCGCACCACGCTCGGGTTCGGTGGTGAACGGCTGTGACATCGAGTCGTCGAACTGCGCGCACCCGGCGAAAGCGGGGATCAAGGCCAACGCAGCGGACGCCGCGGTCAGCGTTCTCCAGACCGAAGGGCGCATCAGCATGCAGCCAGGTTACGGATCGCGCGGCGATGCTTGCCACGCACGGTCGCCGCGGAACCGCTCAACTGGCGCATAACCATCTGATATACCTCGGCCAAAGCCGCCCGCAAATACCGGGTTATCTGCTCTGTTGGACCTACCCTGGCAGCTGTGACGAGTCCAACGCATGACCCACGCTGGCAGCGCCCGGAGGATTCGTCCTCAGCAGCCGGCTCGCCACCTGGCAGCGCACGCCTGGTCGACCCGGAAGACGACATGCCCTCAGACACCTACGGCGGCGACTTCGAGACCACCGCGATCCCGCCGTTCGACGCCGAACGATCGGCCCCGTCCGAAACCGGATACAGCCTGCTCAACGAGCCCGAACCGCTGCCCTACGTGGCGCCACAGCCGGATCGCGACGGCGGCGTCGGCCCGGCCGCGATCGAACCCGAGGACTACGACGGTGCGGTGCGCTCGGCCGGCCGGCGCGGAACCCAGGACCTGGGCCTGCTGCTGCTGCGGGTCGGCTTCGGTGCGCTGCTGATCGTGCACGGCCTGCAGAAGGTGTTCGGCTGGTGGGGCGGCCAGGGTCTGGGCGGCTTCAGCGACGGGCTGTCGGCGCTGGGCTACCAGCACGCCGACATCCTCGGGTACGTGGCGGCCGGCACCGAGATCGCCGCTGGGGTGCTGCTGGTGCTGGGCCTGTTCACCCCGCTGGCCGCGGCCGCCGCCCTGGCGTACCTGATCAACGGGCTGCTGGCCGGCGTCGCCAACCAGGAAGATCCCCGGCAGTTCGTGTTCTTCCTGCCCGACGGCCACGAGTTCGAGCTGACCCTGATCGTGGTGGCCGCCGCGATCATCCTGATCGGTCCCGGCCGCTACGGCTTCGACGGTGGCCGCGGCTGGGCACGCCGGCCGTTCATCGGCTCGTTCATGGCCTTGCTGCTCGGCATCGGCGTCGGCGTCGGCGTGTGGGTGCTGCTCAACGGGGTCAACCCGCTCGGCTGACCTGCTATTCGTACGGGTTGGGCACCCGGCCGCCGCTGGCTGCGGTGATCACCGGCAGCGTCGCGAACGTCACGGCCGGCAGCCGCACCTGACTACCGTCGTCGAGCTGGGCACGTCCCCAGCGGGAGCGGATGAACCGCAGCCCCTTGATCTGGGCCCACTGCATCCGGGTGCTGCCGAACACATCACGTGCGGTCAGCCCGTCGGCGTCGACCACGGTGCGCAACCGCACCACCAGCGCCGAGAACGCCAGCGGGAACACCAGCAACACACCCAGCCACGGCACCGCCGGCGTCATGGCCAACAGCAGGAAGGCCAGGAAGCCGGTACCGACATGGGCCATCGGCGAGATCTTGATGACCACCGGCCGGGACGGTTGCTCAGGGGATGCGGGCACACCAGCATCTTGCATCACCGCGCCGACGGGCCGAGTGTGCAGGTCAACGAATTTGACGTCTGTCCTGTGCGGGGGCTACCGTCATGTGCTATGACCACCCGCGGCATTCTCGTAGTACTTAGTCGGCGCGTTGGTGCCGCGTAGAAATCTGCGAGGCCTCCAACAGGCTTAGCCTACGAGCATCAACGCGCAACCCTCGTGCAGCCAAGACGCTGACGGGGGTTTTTTGTTGCCCCTAGCCGTCCATTCGCCCAGACCAGCAGAAGGATCCGACATCGTGAGCGCACCGACCACGCGACCACCCGCACAGACGGCGGTCCCCAAGCCCAGCAACGGGAAACCGGCCCCGGCCGGCAACCGCGTCGAGCCGCAGCAGATGACCGGAGCCGAGGCCGTCGTGCGCTCGCTCGAGGAACTGGGCGTCGACACCATCTTCGGCATCCCCGGCGGCGCGGTGCTGCCGGTCTATGACCCGCTGTTCGACTCCACGAAGCTGCGCCACGTGCTGGTGCGCCACGAGCAGGGCGCCGGGCACGCGGCCAGCGGCTACGCGCACGCCACCGGCAAGGTCGGCGTGATGATGGCCACGTCCGGCCCGGGCGCCACCAACCTGGTGACCCCGCTGGCCGACGCGCAGATGGACTCGATCCCGGTGGTCGCGATCACCGGCCAGGTCGGTCGCGGTCTGATCGGCACCGACGCCTTCCAGGAAGCCGACATCTCCGGCATCACCATGCCGATCACCAAGCACAACTTCCTGGTCCGCAGCGGCGACGAGATCGCGCAGGCGATCGCCGAGGCGTTCCACATCGCCGCCAGTGGACGGCCCGGCGCCGTCCTGGTCGACATCCCCAAGGACGTGCTGCAGGGTCAGTGCACGTTCAGCTGGCCGCCGGTGATGGACCTGCCCGGCTACAAGCCCACCACCAAGCCGCACAGCCGGCAGCTGCGCGAAGCCGCCAAGCTGATCGCGGCCGCCCGCAAGCCGGTGCTCTACGTCGGCGGCGGCGTGATCCGCGGTGCGGCCCACGAGGAGTTGCGTGAGCTGGCCGAGCTGACCGGGATCCCGGTGGTCACCACGCTGATGGCGCGCGGTGCGTTCCCGGACAGTCACCCGCTGCACATGGGTATGCCCGGTATGCACGGTGCGGTCGCCGCGGTGGCGGCACTGCAGCGCAGCGATCTGTTGATCGCGCTGGGCACCCGCTTCGATGACCGGGTGACCGGGCAACTGTCGACGTTCGCGCCGGAAGCCAAGGTGATCCACGCCGACATCGACCCGGCCGAGATCGGCAAGAACCGGCACGCCGACGTGCCGATCGTCGGCGACGTGAAGGCCGTCATCACCGACCTGATCGCGGCGCTGCGCCGCGACGAGGTGCCGGGCGCGCTGCAGATCGATCAGTGGTGGGAATACCTTTCCTCGGTGCGCGCCACCTACCCGCTGAGCTATGGCCCGCAAAGCGACGGCAGCCTGAGCCCGGAACTGGTCATCGAGCGGTTGGGTGAGATCGCCGGTCCGGACGCGGTGTACGTCGCCGGTGTCGGTCAGCACCAGATGTGGGCTGCGCAGTTCATCAAGTACGAAAAGCCGCGCACCTGGCTCAATTCCGGTGGTCTGGGCACCATGGGCTACGCCGTCCCGGCCGCGATGGGCGCCAAGATGGGCCGTCCGGACGCCGAGGTCTGGGCCATCGACGGTGACGGCTGCTTCCAGATGACCAACCAGGAGCTGGCCACCTGCGCCATCGAGGGTGTGCCGATCAAGGTGGCCCTGATCAACAACGGCAACCTGGGCATGGTGCGGCAGTGGCAGACGCTGTTCTACGAACAGCGGTACAGCCAAACCGATCTGGCCACGCACAGCGCGCGCATCCCGGACTTCGTCAAGCTGGCCGAGGCGCTGGGTTGCGTCGGATTGCGGTGCGAGCGTGAAGAAGACGTCGACGACGTCATCGCCCAGGCGCGCGAGATCAACGACCGGCCGGTGGTGATCGACTTCATCGTCGGCGCCGACGCCCAGGTCTGGCCGATGGTCGCCGCCGGCACCAGCAATGACGAGATCATGGCTGCCCGCGACGTCCGTCCCTTGTTCGACAACGAAGATCAGGTCTGAGGAACAGGTCCACGATGACGACTACCCACACCCTTTCGGTCCTGGTCGAGGACAAGCCCGGCGTGCTGGCCCGGGTGGCGGCGCTGTTCTCCCGGCGCGGCTACAACATCGAGTCGCTCGCGGTCGGTGCGACCGAGCACAAGAACATGTCGCGGATGACCATCGTGGTGTCCGTCGAGGACTTCCCGCTCGAGCAGATCACCAAGCAGCTCAACAAGCTGGTCAACGTGATCAAGATCGTCGAGCAGGACGAGGAGCAGTCGGTGTCGCGGGAACTCGCGCTGATCAAGGTGCGCGCCGATGCGGGCACCCGCGGCGAGGTGATCGAGGCAGTGAACCTGTTCCGCGCCAAGGTCGTCGACGTCTCCACCGAGTCGCTGACCGTCGAAGCCACCGGCACCCAGGAGAAGCTGGCCGCACTGCTGCGGATCCTGGAGCCGTACGGTATTCGCGAAATCGTGCAATCCGGCATGGTGTCGCTGGCCCGCGGTCCGCGCGGCATCGGCGTCAAATAGCGTGTAACCCGAGAAACGAGAAAAGGAAACAAACAAGTGGCAGTTGAGATGTTCTACGACGACGACGCGGACCTGTCGATCATCCAGGGCCGCAAGGTCGGCGTGATCGGCTACGGCAGCCAGGGGCATGCGCACTCGCTGTCGCTGCGTGACTCCGGCGTGCAGGTCAAGGTCGGCCTCAAGGAGGGCTCGAAGTCCCGGGAGAAGGTCACCGAGCAGGGCCTCGAGGTCGACACCCCGGCCGAGGTGGCCAAGTGGGCCGACGTGATCATGCTGCTGGCGCCCGACACCGCGCAGGCCGAGATCTTCAAGAATGACATCGAGCCCAACCTGCAGGACGGCAACGCGCTGTTCTTCGGTCACGGCCTGAACATCCACTTCGGTCTGATCAAGCCGCCGGCCAACGTCACCATCGGCATGGTCGCCCCCAAGGGCCCGGGCCACCTGGTGCGCCGGCAGTTCGTCGACGGCAAGGGTGTGCCGTGCCTGGTCGCCGTCGAGCAGGATCCCAAGGGCGAGGGCCTGGCGCTCGCGCTGTCCTACGCCAAGGGCATCGGTGGCGCCCGCGCCGGCGTCATCAAGACCACGTTCAAGGACGAGACCGAGACCGACCTGTTCGGTGAGCAGGCCGTGCTGTGCGGTGGCACCGAGGAGCTCATCAAGACCGGCTTCGACGTGATGGTCGAGGCAGGCTACGCGCCCGAGCTGGCCTACTTCGAGGTGCTGCACGAGCTCAAGCTGATCGTCGACCTGATCTATGAGGGCGGCATCGCCCGGATGAACTACTCGGTGTCCGACACCGCCGAGTTCGGTGGCTACCTGTCCGGCCCGCGGGTGATCGACGCCGACACCAAGAAGCGGATGCAGCAGATCCTGTCCGAGATCCAGGACGGCACCTTCGTCAAGCGCCTGGTCGCCAACGTCGAGGGCGGCAACAAGGAACTCGAAGGTCTGCGCAAGCAGAACGCCGAGCACCCGATCGAGGTCACCGGCAAGAAGCTGCGTGACCTGATGAGCTGGGTGGATCGTCCGATCACCGAAACCGCTTAGCCCCAACGCCTTTGCCGCTCTACCGTCTCCGTCCCGCTCTGCAGGCCCAGCGAGCGGGAGGTAGACGGTAGAGCGGCGATTGGCTGTCTAGGCGCCGAGCTCCGGCACCTCGAGACCGAATTCCCGTTTCAGCATGGTGCGCGCCGCGTGATAGCCGGCCATCCCGTGCACCCCGCCATTGGGTGGGGTGGCCGCCGAACACAGATAGGCCTTCGGAATGGGGGTGGCCCACGGATTCCAGCGCGGGGTGGGACCGGTGATGGCCCGCCACGCGCTGTTGCCGCCGGCGGAGATGTCGCCGCCGGGATAGTTCGCATTGTGCGCCGACATCTGCGCGGCCGGGATGCTGCGCGCGGCCAGCACCAGGTCACGGAATCCGGGCGCGAGCCGTTCCATCTGCGCGGTGACGGTCTCGGCCTGGTCCACCGGCGAATCGTGCGGCACGTGCACGTAGGTCCAGAACGGCCGTCGGCCTTGCGAATCGACGCGATTCGGGTCGGCGACGTGTGGGGAAGCGGCCAGCGTCATCGGCCAGTCGGCGTGCCGGCCGGCCGCGATCTCGGATTCGGCGTGGACCATCTGCGCGCGCGAGCCGCCCAGATGAAAGGTCGGGACCTCGGCCAGTCGCGGATCGGTCCACGGGATCTCACCGGACAGTACGAAGTCGACCTTGGCCACCCCGGGTCCGAACTTCACCCGGCGCAGCGCCTTGGCGTACCGGCTCGGTAGCGCCGAGCCGTAGATGTCCAGCAGCGCGGCTGCGGTGGTGTCGTACAGCACGACTCCGGGTGGCGGCGTGGTGACCTGTTCACCGAGCACCAATTCGCCTCCGAGACTGAGCAATTCGGCCATCAGTGCATCGGTGATGGCTTGGCTGCCACCCACCGGCACCGGCCAGCCCACGGTGTGGGCCAGGGTGGCCAGCATCATTCCCGCGCCGGCCGAGGTGAGCGACGGCATGGTCGAAATGGTGTGCGCGGCCACGCCGGTGAACAGCGCCCGGGCATCCTCACCGCGCAACGTGCCCCACAGCGGCGTGCCCTGCAGCAGCATCCGCAGTCCGAGGCGCAGCGCCACCACCGGGTCCGACGGCAACGAACGCTTGTCGCCCAGTACGAAGCCGACCGCGTCGTCGGCGTGCTCGACCATCGGGCCGAGCAGTCGACGCCAGGACTCACCGTGAGTCAATTCCGCGCTGGTGCGGTCCAGGTCGCGGTAGGCCAGCACCGCGGGCCGGCCGACCAGGGGACTGGCGTAGGAAATGTCGGGCACCGCCAACTCGATCCGTTCGGCCATGCCGAAGGACCGGAAGAACGGTGAGGCCAGCGCCAGCGGATGGATCGCCGAGCAGATGTCGTGCCTGACGTCGCCGAATTCCGGGTCGGTGAACGTGCGGGCACCGCCACCGGCGCTTGCCTGGGCTTCGATCACCCGGACCGACAAACCGGCCCGCGCGCAGAGCACTGCGGCACTGAGCCCGTTGGGGCCGCTGCCGACGACGGTGACATCCACGCTTCCAGTAGACCCGATCGCACCGGCGCGGGTCGACACCGCCCGCATGTGAGCGGGCCGACACCATTAGGCTGTCCGGGTGAGTTTGCCTGTTGTACTGATTGCCGACAAGCTGTCCGAATCCACCGTGGCCGCCCTGGGCGACCAGGTCGAGGTCCGTTGGGTGGACGGCCCGGACCGCGAGAAACTGCTGGCCGCGGTGCCGGACGCCGATGCGCTGTTGGTCCGCTCGGCCACCACGGTCGACGCCGAGGTGCTCGCCGCCGCGCCCAAGCTCAAGATCGTCGCGCGCGCCGGCGTCGGGCTGGACAACGTCGACGTCGGCGCCGCCACCGAGCGCGGCGTCCTGGTGGTCAACGCACCCACCTCGAACATCCACAGCGCCGCCGAACATGCGCTGGCGCTGCTGCTGTCGGCGGCCCGCCAGATCCCGGCCGCCGACGCCACGCTGCGCGACCGCACCTGGAAGCGGTCGTCGTTCTCCGGTACCGAGATCTTCGGCAAGACCGTCGGTGTGGTCGGGCTGGGCCGGATCGGGCAGCTGGTCGCCGGCCGGCTGGCCGCGTTCGGCACCGAGGTGATCGCCTATGACCCGTACGTGCCGCCGGCCCGGGCCGCCCAGCTCGGCATCGAGATGCTGCCGCTGGACGAACTGTTGGCCCGCGCCGACTTCATCTCGGTGCACCTGCCCAAGACGCCGGAGACCGCCGGTCTGATCGGCGCCGAAGCGCTGGCCAAGACCAAGCCCGGCGTGATCATCGTGAACGCCGCGCGCGGCGGTCTGATCGACGAGCAGGCGTTGGCCGACGCGATCCGCAGCGGCCACGTCCGCGGCGCCGGGTTGGACGTGTTCGCCACCGAGCCGTGCACCGACAGCCCGCTGTTCGACCTGCCGCAGGTCGTGGTCACCCCGCACCTGGGGGCCTCCACCGAAGAGGCCCAGGACCGGGCCGGAACCGACGTCGCCGCCAGCGTGCGGTTAGCGCTGGCCGGCGAGTTCGTGCCGGACGCGGTCAACGTGGCCGGCGGCCCGGTCGGCGAAGAGGTGGCGCCGTGGCTGGAGCTGGTGCGCAAACTCGGCGTGCTGGTCGGCAGCTTCTCCAAGGAACCGCCGGTGGGTGTGACCGTCACGGTGCGCGGCGAGCTGGCCTCCGAAGAGGTTGAGATCCTGCGGCTTTCCGCGTTGCGCGGGTTGTTCTCCACCGTGCTCGACGACCCGGTCACCTTCGTCAACGCCCCGGCGCTGGCTGAGGTGCGCGGCGTGGCCGCCGATCTGACCACGGCCAGCGAGAGCCCGAACCACCGCAGCGTGGTCGACGTCCGCGCGGTGCACGCCAACGGCACCGCCGTGAACGTCACCGGCACGCTGTCTGGGCCGAATCTGGTGGAGAAGGTGGTCGGTATCAACGGCCGCAGCTTCGACCTGCGCGCCGAGGGTTTCAACCTGATCATCAACTACTCCGACCAGCCGGGCGCGCTGGGCCGGATCGGCACCCTGCTGGGTGGTGCCGGGGTCAACATCGAGGCCGCCCAGCTGTCCCAGGACGCTGCCGGCGACGGCGCCACCATCATGCTGCGGGTCGACCGCGACGTGCCCACCGACGTCCGCGCCGAGATCGCCATGGCGGTCGCGGCCACCACCCTGGAAGTGGTTGATCTGTCATGAAACTCGCGATCATCCCCGGTGACGGCATCGGACCGGAAGTCATCGCCGAGGCCGTCAAGGTGCTCGACGTGGTGCTGCCGGGTGTGGAGAAGACCTCGTATGCATTGGGCGCCAAGCACTATCACGCCACCGGTGAGATCCTGCACGACGAGACCATCGCCGAACTTCGCGGCCGCGACGCCATCCTGTTGGGCGCCATCGGCGACCCGTCGGTGCCGCCGGGCCTGCTCGAGCGCGGTCTACTGCTCAACCTGCGCTTTGCCCTCGATCACCACGTCAACCTGCGGCCCTCGCGGCTGCATCCCGGCGTGGCGAGCCCGCTGGCCGGCGCCCCCGAGATCGACTTCGTCGTGGTCCGGGAGGGCACCGAAGGTCCCTACACCGGCAACGGTGGCGCGTTGCGGGTCGGTACCCCGCACGAGGTGGCCACCGAGGTCAGCGTCAACACCGCCTACGGCGTCGAACGCGTGGTGCGTGATGCGTTCACCCGTGCGCAGGCCCGGCGCAAGCACCTGACCCTGGTGCACAAGACCAACGTGCTGGCCTTCGCCGGGTCGCTGTGGTCGCGGATCGTGAAACAGGTGAGCGCCGAGTTCCCCGACGTCGAGGTGGCCTACCAGCACATCGACGCGGCCACCATCCATCTGGTGACCGACCCGAGCCGGTTCGACGTGATCGTCACCGACAACCTGTTCGGCGACATCATCACCGACCTGGCCGCCGCGGTGAGCGGTGGAATCGGGTTGGCGGCCAGCGGCAACATCGATGCCACCCGGACCAACCCGTCGATGTTCGAACCGGTGCACGGCAGTGCACCCGACATCGCCGGGCAGGGGATCGCCGACCCGACGGCGGCGGTGATGAGCGTCGCGCTGCTGCTCGCGCATGTCGGTGAGCACGAGGCGGCCGCCCGGGTGGACGGTGCGGTGGCCGAGCACCTGGCCACCCGCGGTGAGGCCACGCTGTCCACCGCCGAGACGGGCGACCGGATCCGCTCGCTGCTGTAGTCAGGCCGTCGCTGCCCGCAGGCCGTGCACGTAGGTGGTCAGGTACTCGTCGATGAACGGACCGCGAATCGGTTCGGGAACGGTGATCAGCAGCGCATAGAGCCCGACCAGGAACGAGATGCCGTTGTGCATCACGTCGACGTCGGCGGGGATCTCGCCGTCGTCGCGGGAGCGTTGCAGATCCTGCACCACCGCGACGATGAACGGATGGCTCTCCCATTCGTTGCTGGGCGGTCGGGTCGCCGAAAAGTGCAGGGCCAGAAAATCTTTGAAGAGGTGACTGCCCAGCCGAAGCTCCAGCTTCTGCAGCACCCGCACAGCCTGGCCCAAGGTGGTGCGAACATCGTGCGGGGCGGTCAGGGCCCGGGCGAGTTCGGCGGCCATCCGCTCCTGCTCGCGGCGCTCCAACTCCAGCAGCACATGCTCCTTGGTGGGGAAGTGGAAGAAGAACGTGCCGTGCGCGACGCCGGCCGCCGACACGATCGAGGCGATGTCGGCCGCGGCCATACCCGCGCGTTTGAACTCGGCGATCGCGGCGCCCAGTAGGCGTTCCCGGGTCTGCAGGCCCTTGCGGCTGCGTTCCGCGGTGGTGGGGGACTTCGGCACTGTGCTCGGCTCCGAATCTGGTGGGGGTACTTCCCGGCGCAGTCTACGACAGAAAACTGACCAGAATCAGAAATGCTCTTCCCATCCGGGGCCGCTGCGGTTACCGTGCCTGGTGACGGCGAAACTGGTCCTTGACAAGGTGATTGGGTCGGCATAGCTCCTGGGCCCAGATCACCGAGCGGGCCGCACAGCGGCGCGAAAACTCTGACCGGAGTCATATCGGAGGGTGTAGTGCAGATTCTCGAGCAGGTGCAGGACCTGCCGAAGGCCGGCAACGTGAAGGCCCAGTGGGTCAGCCTGTGGACCGGCCCGGCGGTGGGTGCGGTGCTGCTGATCGCCGCGCTGGCTTTCCCGGCCTTCTGGCCGCCGATGTCACCGACGCTCAGTGCCGAGCAGGTCGCCGCGTTCTACGCCGACAACACCGCGTGGATCCGGTTTTCTCAGGTGACCTTCAACCTGTGCGGGATCATGGTGGTGCCGTTCTTCATGGTGATTGTGGTCCAGATGAAGCGGATGAAGAACCAGAGCCACGTGTTCGCCTACTGCTTCCTGACCGCTGTGGTCAGCGGCGCCACCTTCTTCGCCTTGTCGAACATCTTCTTCCTGGTCGCCGCCTTCCGGCCGGGGCGTAACCCCGAGCTGATCCAGCTGCTCAACGATCTGGGCTGGATTGTGTTGATCGCGCCGGTCGGCATGCTGATCTCGCAGTTCGTGCTGCTGGGTCTTTCGGTGTACTTCGACGACCCGCAGGATCCGATCCTGCCGCGCTGGGTGGGGCACTACTCGATGGCCACGGCCGTGGCCATGGTACCGGGTGCGGCCGCGGCCGTCTTCCAGACCGGGCCGCTGGCCTGGGACGGGCTGCTGGCCTTCTGGTTGCGCAACGGCGCGCTGGCGTTGTTCGTGATCGTGATGTTCTTTGTGCTGCGCAAGGCAATTCACCGGCAGGCCGTCGACGACGGTGTGGTGGCCGGATGAGCGCACCGACCCTGCGGCGGGTGATTCCGTCGGCGCCGGGCGGCGGTAAGCGCGACGTCCGGTGGATGACGGTGTTCTTCCCGGCCTGGTACGCGGTGTTCGGGGTGATCATCTGCCTGCTGACCCGGGTGACCCCACCGCCGCGCCCCGACGTCGATACCGCCGGCAAGGTGGCCTTCTTCGAACAGCATCACACCACCATCCAGATCGGCTTCGTCCTGCTGCTGATCCTGCTGGGCGGCGCGGCCATGACCAACGGTCTGGTGGCCTACCAGATCAAGCGGATGTCGGTGGGCTCGGTGTTCGCCTACGGCTACATCGGCGGCATGGGAGTCGGCGCACTGCCGGGCTTCATGTTGGTCACGGTCTGCTTCCTGACCGCAGCGTTTCGCCCCGACCGGGACCCGGAGCTGATCGGCTTGCTCTACGACCTCGGAATGCTTTCCTACAACGGATCATTGGGCTGCTTCACGGCGGCCTACCTGGTGCTGGCCATCGCGATCCTCTACGACAAGAACGAGATCTTCCCGAAGTGGTTCGCCTACGTCTCGATCTGGCAGATCGTCACCGAGGTGATCGCCACCCAGATGTTCGTGTTCGACGCCGGCCCGTTCGCCTGGAACGGATCGCTGGCCTTCTGGCTGGCGGTCGTGGTGTTCTCGGTCTGGCTGGGCGCGCTGATCATGCTGCTGCGCAATGCCGCTGCTCGCGAGCCGGCTGACGCGCCGGCCCTGGACTGAGACCGACTCTGAGGAACCTTCGATGCCGCAAGCAGATTCACCCGCCTCGACCCAGACGGTCGAACAGGAGGTGAAAGCAGTACCTGCACAGCGCAGTTCCGGCCGGTTGCCCGGGGACCGCGACATGTGGGTGATGGTGCTCGGTGACCTGATCATCTTCGGCGGTTACTTCATCATCTTCATGATCTACCGCAGCATGGACCCGCGCGGGTTCCTGGCGGCCCAGCAGCATCTCGACATCAACATCGGTGTGGTCAACACCGCGATCCTGTTGACCAGCTCGTGGTTCATCGCGCGCAGCGTGCTGGCCGCACGCGCCGGAAACCACCGGCAGGCCATTGCGCTGGTGTACTCCGCCGGTGCGTGCGGGGTGGCGTTCATGGTGCTCAAGGGCTACGAGTGGGCCGCCAAGATCGGTGCCGGCCATACCAATTCGGACACCTTCTACTCGTTCTACTACGTGATCACCGGAGTGCACCTGACTCACGTGTTGATCGGACTGATCGTGCTCGGGGTGGTGGTCCGCGAACTGCGCAACCCGGCCCGGCGGCGCACCTCGATGGTCGAGATCGGTGCCACCTACTGGCACATGGTCGATCTGCTCTGGGTGATCATCTTCGGCCTGCTCTACGTGATGAGGTGACCATGACCACTGCCAAGACCGACGACAGCGGTACCGCCGCCACCGGCGAGCCGCACACCTCGGCGCGCGCCCTGGCCGGGGCCTGGATCCTGCTGCTGGCCGTCACCCTCGGATCGTGGTGGCTGGCGCCGGCGCACTTCACCGAGACCGTCGCCCCCAACACCGCCGTGACCGCACTGGTGCTGGTGCTCACCTACGTCAAATCCCGGGTGGTGATCCGGTACTTCATGGAGGTGCGCTCGGCGCCGCGTTGGCTGCGGGTCAGCACCGACGCTTGGTTGGCGGTTCTGCTAATCGCGGTATTTGTGATCTACCTGATTTGATCGGCCGAGCGCCGGGTGTCGGGGTGGGCATTGCGGACCGGATCGCCGTGCACCGGAACCAACGGCCAGGCGGCCAGCGGGAACAGGGCACACACCGCGAAGGCCACCGGGAAGCCGGCCGCCGCGATCAGCGCACCGAAGGCCGGCGGCACCACCCCGGTGGCGAACAGTTGGCTGGTGTTCTGCACACCCAGGGCGCGGCCGCTCCAGAACGGCCCGGCGATCTCGGCGATCGCGGTGAACGCCAATCCGTTGTCGGAGACCGTCAACGTGCTGGCGAACACCAGGATCACCACCGACACCGCCACCAGGTTCAACTGGTCGGTGAGCGCCAGCAGGCCCATCGCCACGGCCGCTGCCACCGCGATGATCCGGATCGGATGCAGCCGTGAGCCCACCACGTCCGACCATCGGCCGGCGGCGATCCGGCCGCCGGCGCCGCACAGCTGCGCGACGGTGACCATGGTCCCCGCGCTGGCTGCGGTCCAACCCCGGTCGGTCATCAGCCACACCAGGGTGAAGGTCCACAGCATCGACTGAGGGACCACCAGCAGGACCGAAACCACGTGGATGCGCCACAGCAAGCTCGATCCGCGGTAGGGGTTCGTCAGCTCGGCGGGCGCGGCGTCGCCGCGCGGCGGCCGGGGCGGGTCGAGTACGCCGAAGCCGGTGAGCACGGCGGCGATCGCACACACTACGGCCGGGAACAGCAGGGCGGCCGAGACACCGTGGGTTTCGGCCACCTGCGGAATCACCAAGGCGCCCAACCCGACCCCCAGCGGTTGCGCGGTCTGGCGGATGCCCATGGCCAGGCCGCGCTGTCCGGGGGGAAACCAGCCGACCACCACCCGGGCGCTGGCGGTGTTGCTGCTGGCGGCAGCCATCCCGCCGAGGAAGAGGAACACGCCGACGGCGACCAGCGAGTCGACCGAGGCGGCCGCGAATGCCGCGGCGGCGGTCAACGCCGATCCGAGCACGAGGACGAACCGTTCGCCGATCCGGTCCACCACGTAGCCCCAGGCGAACAGCGTGACCACCATGCCGAAGCTGGGCATCGACACCATCAGACCGGACTGGGCCAGATCCAATCCGCGTTCGCTGTGCAACGTCGGGATCAGGAACGCCGCACCGTTGATGAAGACATTGGCGAAAAGCGTGGCGGCCAGGGCAATTGCCAGCATCGACCACCGTCGCCCGGGGGAAAGCGTGGTGGCGGCCATACCACCATCCTGACACCGGTATCTCAGAACGTGAAATGCAATCTCAAAATATGAGAATCACCCGGTAGCGGCCAGTGTGTCGTGCCGGCGGTAGGTGCGGTCGCCGCCGACCTGGTCGACCGCGCGCTGCACCAGGGAGCGCCGGGTCCGCTGACCCAATTCCTCGCTGAGCCAAGTCATCCCGGGAATGACCCGGCGGTACTCGAGCACCCGGTTGATCGCCGAGGAGGCCAGTACCGCTGCCTGCAGCGGCTTGCTGTCGAGCAACCCGAGCTGGTCGGCGTTGGACTTGCCCAGGATCAGCCGACTGTAGGAAGACAGGTAGCCTCGCGCGAATTCGACGACGGGACCCTCGCCGCGGTCGGCGTGCAGCGCCTCGGCCAGCTTGCGAGAGTCCTCGTCGGGCAGGAATTCGGTGTCGGCCTCCAGCCAGAACAGCCGCCAGGTGTCGGCTTCGCTGGTGGGCACCAGCTCCGGGTGCACGCCCATCAGCAGACCGACGTAACGCCAGAAGTGGAACACCGCTTCGCGTTCCTTGTCCGAGAAGTGCATGCCCATGGCCTGACAGCCGGCCAGGTTTGCCAGTGAGAACAGCATCAGGGTGCCCGCCAACTGCACCTGGTTGACCGGGGTGTCCCACTCGTCGTAGTCCCAGTCCTCACGGCGGTGCATGGCCGCGCGAACCAGGACGTGCATCAAGCGCACCCGCAGCGTGCCGGTGAACCCGTCGGCGAACCGGTCCAGGCCGCCCGGCGAGGTGACGTCGATGTACCAGGTCGCGGTCTCGTTGAGCCGGCGCGGCGCCATCCGGCGCAGATCACCGGTACCCATCAGGGGTTTGTCGGCACGCGAGGCCAGATAGCCACCGGTCAGCGCCAAGCCGGGCAGCGCCAGGCCGATGCCCACCAGGCCGGTCCGCATGCTGACCCGGGCGGCCAGGTCGAGCTTGTCGTGATCCAGCCAGTACGGCTGCTCGTCGACCTGGTCGAAGAACGCCACCAACTCGGCGGGGGGATTCGGCACGGCCTCGATGCCCTCACTGACCGCGATCTCGAACATCCGGCGGCCCTCACCGGTGGGCAGCCGCTGGATCATCTCGACCAGACCGTCGGCCAGCGGGTCGCCCAGATCGGCCCACTTGCGGAACGACTGGCGTTGGCCGGCGGTGGCGCGGATGTCCCCGTCGGCCAGGAACCGGGTGAACAGGTTGAACGGAAACTCGGTCAGAGACTTGGGATTAGGCAGTTTGTCCTGGCGTGCAGCCATGTGCGCCGTCCTTTCGGGGCTCGCCAACCATCTGGTGACAGTGTTCACCAGATATCGGAGGCGGTCAAGAGTGCGACAGCGGCCACGCCGTCGACAGTGCGACAATGCCGGTATGTCGGCACGTGCCCGGACCTACGCCGGTGCCACCTCGAGTGAGCGTCGCAGCAAGCGGCGCGCTGCTCTGGTCGAGGCCGCGTTGGACCTGATCGCCGCCAACGGCGTCACCGGCCTGACCGTGCGCGGGGTGTGCAGCGCCGCGCGGCTCAACGATCGCTACTTCTATGAAAGCTTCCGCAGCACCGACGAACTGATGCTGGCCAGCTTCGACGAGCAGGTGCTGAACGCCTCGGCCGCGATGGTGGGCGCGATTGCCACCAGTCCGGCGGACCCGCTGCTGCGGGCGCGCGCGGCGATCGGGACCGGGCTGGCCTACCTCACCGACGATCCGCGCCGCGGCCGGCTGCTGGTGGAATCCCAAGCCACCGAGGCGCTGCGGGCGAGGCGCCGCGACGTGATCAGATCGCTCGCCCAGATCATGGCCGAGCAGGGCCGGGCGTTGTTGGCCGGGCAGGAAGCGCTGGATCCGGACCTGGATCTGGCCGCGCTGACCCTGGTGGCGGGTGGCTTCGATCTGGTGACCAGTTGGCTGCGCGGCGAGTTGGAGATCGACCGGGCGCACCTGGAGAACTTTCTGGTCGCGATGGTGACTGCGCGACGGGTGAATTGACCGCCCGCCGCTCCTGCGGCCCGTGCGCCGAGCCGAGCAGGGGAGTCTTGGGTCACATCACTACGCTGAACGAATGCGCCTGGGACGAATTGCCAGCCCCGACGGCGTCGCCTTCGTGAGCATCGAAGGTGACGAAGCGGAGGCCACCTGCCGAGAGATCGCCGAGCATCCGTTCGGTACCCCCACCTTCACCGGCCGGAGCTGGCCGCTGGCCGATGTCCGGCTGCTGGCGCCGATCCTGGCCAGCAAGGTGGTCTGCATGGGCAAGAACTACGCCGCGCATGCCGAGGAGATGGGTGGTGTGGCTCCCGAAGATCCGGTCATCTTCCTCAAGCCCAACACCGCGATCATCGGACCGAACGTGCCGATCCAGCTGCCCGCCGACGCCGATCCGGTGCACCACGAAGGCGAGCTGGCGGTGGTGATCGGACGGCCGTGCAAGGACGTCCCGGCTGCGCGGGCCGCCGAGAACATCCTGGGCTACACCATCGCCAACGACGTCTCGGCTCGCGACCAGCAGAAAAAGGACGGACAGTGGTTGCGGGCCAAGGGACATGACACCTTCTGCCCGCTCGGCCCTTGGATCGTCACCGATCTGGACGCGTCCAACCTGGACCTGCGCACCGAGGTCAACGGCCAAGTGCGCCAACACTCCAACACTTCGCTGATGATCCACGACGTGGGCAAGATCATCGAGTGGGTCTCGGCGGTGATGACGCTGCTGCCCGGCGACGTGATCTTGACCGGCACGCCTGAGGGCGTCGGCCCGCTCGAACACGACGACACCGTCGCGATCACCGTGTCCGGTATCGGCACCCTGTCCAATCCCGTTGTGCGCAAAGGAAGATGATGGCTTCGCAGAATCAACAGGTTCGGGTCCGGTTCTGTCCCTCACCGACCGGTACGCCGCATGTCGGGCTGATCCGCACCGCGCTGTTCAACTGGGCCTACGCCCGGCACACCGGCGGGGCGTTCGTGTTCCGGATCGAGGACACCGACGCCGCCCGGGACAGCGAGGAGAGCTACGCCGCGCTGCTGGACGCGCTGCGCTGGCTGGGCCTGGATTGGGACGAGGGTCCGGAAGTCGGTGGACCGTACGGTCCGTACCGGCAGTCGCAGCGCCGCGACGTCTACCTGGATGTGATCGACCGACTGTTGGCCGCCGGTGAGGCCTACGAGGCGTTCTCCACGGCCGAAGAGGTCGAGGCGCGTCACCTCGCGGCCGGGCGCAACCCGAAGTTGGGCTACGACAACTACGACCGCGACCTGACCGATGAGCAGCGCGCGGCCTTCCGCGCCGAAGGCCGCAATCCCGTGCTGCGGCTGCGGATGCCGGACACCGACCTGACCTGGGTCGATCTGGTGCGCGGCGAAACCACCTTCCCGGCCGGCAGCGTGCCGGACTTCGCGCTGACCCGGGGCAACGGTGATCCGTTGTACACCTTGGTCAATCCGGTCGACGACGCCTTGATGAAGGTCACCCATGTGCTGCGCGGTGAGGACCTGCTGCCGTCCACGCCGCGGCAACTGGCACTGTATGCGGCGTTGATCCGGATCGGGGTGGCCGAGGCCACGCCCGAATTCGCGCATCTGCCATCGGTACTCGGTGACGGCAACAAGAAGCTGTCCAAGCGCGATCCGCAGTCCAACCTGTTCCTGCATCGTGATCGCGGATTCATCCCCGAAGGCCTGCTCAATTACCTTGCGCTGCTGGGCTGGTCGATCGCCGACGACCGCGACCTGTTCTCGCTCGACGAGATGGTGGCCGCGTTCGACGTGGCCGACGTGAACTCCAACCCGGCCCGATTCGACCAGAAGAAGGCCGAAGCGATCAACGCCGAACACATCCGCCGGCTCTCCGAGGACGAGTTCACCGCCCGGTTGCGCGACTACTTCAGCACCCACGGCCACGACACCGGTCTGGACGACGCCGGTTTTGCCGAGGCGGCCCGGTTGGTGCAGACCCGGATCGTGGTGCTCGGCGATGCCTGGGGTCTGTTGAAGTTCCTCGACGACGCCTCGTTCGCGCTCGACGAGAAGTCGGCCGGTAAGGAACTCAAGGCCGAGGCGGTGCCTGTGCTCGAGGCCGCGGTCGCCGCCCTCGAGCAGGTGGAGCAGTGGAGCACCGCGAACATCGAATCCGCGCTCAAGGCGGCCTTGCTCGACGGTCTCGAGCTCAAGCCGCGCAAGGCGTTCGGGCCAATCCGGGTGGCAGCCACCGGGGCCTCGGTGAGCCCGCCGTTGTTCGAGTCGCTGGAGCTGCTGGGCCGAGAGCGCAGCTTGGACCGGTTGCGTGCCGGACGCGAACACGCGGCCGCTCGCGCCACCGACTGACACCGGAGCCGACCCGGCGAGCGCCGGGACCGGGGTTGGTAAAGCAGCCCGGAAATCTTTGGTAGTCTGCTCGTCGGTCCGGAAACGCTGCGGGTGATCCTCCAAGCCAGGAGGTGCTCACCCGGACGGGTTCCGGAAATGCCTTTGACCAGCGGTTACAGGCAGCCAATGGGGTATGGTGTAATTGGCAACACAGCTGATTCTGGTTCAGCCATTCTAGGTTCGAGTCCTGGTACCCCAGCCAACCGGAGCAACGTCGGCGATTAGGTCAACATGCACAGCTGAGCTATGCTGACGCTCCGGAAGTTCTAGCCCCCGTCGTCTAGCGGCCTAGGACGCCGCCCTCTCACGGCGGTAGCGTGGGTTCGAATCCCATCGGGGGTACACCACGAATCAGCCCCGCACTTCGGTGCGGGGCTGATTCATTTCTGTGGCCCCACCCGTCTTCGCTCTTCCGTCTACTTCCCGATCGCCGGGCCTGCAGAGCGGGAAGTAGACGGAAGAGCGAAAAAGCCAGGGCGCGGGGTTCAGTCGGACTTGGGTGCGGTGGACCCGGACAGCGGCATGGCCGGCATGCCGAGCTTGCGGTGATCCCAGGACCGGGTCCGGGCGCTGACCAACCGCACCGCGACGCGCTTGTTCATCATCATGTCGACCCCGTCCTTCATCTCATCGGTGTACGGGCCGGTGTAGCGCTCCCACACACTGACGCCGACCCGGAACAAGGTGTCGGGGTCGTCGATGATCTCGGCGGTGCCCTCGAACGACACCCCGCGCAGCGTGTCGTAGGTCTCGCCGGCTTCGATCAAGAAGGTGAACCGCGGATCTCGACGCAGGTTCACCGCCTTCTGTGACTTGGCCTTGGTCTCCAGGTAGATCTCGCCGTCGACGATGCCGAACCACATCGCCACCAGGTGCGGCTGTCCGTCGGCGCCGACGGTCGCCAGGGTGCCGGTGCGGCTGTTGGTGACGAACTCGGTGATCTCGTCCTCGGACATCACGATCTGTGCGCGTTGCTTGGTTCCCATGCCGGTCAGTGTGTCAGGCGGGTGCGGCGCCGGTGCACCGGACGTGGCGCCAGGTCACAGCCGCCGGGTGATCGCCTCGGCGGCGGCCAACAGATCGTTGGCCCAGCGCTCACCGGGACGCCGGCCCATTCGGTCGATCGGGCCGGACACCGAGATCGCGGCGATCACCACACCACGGGTGTCGCGCACCGGTGCCGAAATGCTCGCCACGCCGGGTTCGCGTTCGGCGGCACTCTGCGCCCAGCCGCGTTTGCGTACCTCACCCAGGGCGCGGTCGGTGAACTTGGCGGTGGGCAGCAGGGCCTGTTGGGTGGCGGCGTCGCTGTAGGCCAACAACACCTTGGCGCCGGAGCCGGCCGTCATCGGCAGCCGGGAGCCCACCGGCACGGTATCGCGCAGTCCCGCTGGCGGTTCCAGTGCCGCCACGCAGATCCGGGCGGTGCCCTCGCGTCGATACAGCTGCACGCTCTCGCCGGTGAGTTCACGCAGCCGGGGGAGCACCACGGCGCCCGCGGCCACCAGTGGATCGTTGACATGGGCGGCCAGTTCGGTCACCGCCGGACCCAACCGCCAGCGGCCCTCCGAGTCGCGGGCCAGCAGCCGATGGGTTTCCAGTCCGGCCGCGATCCGGTGCGCGGTGGCCCGGGGCAGCCCGGTGCGTTCGCACAGATCCACCAGCCCGCACGGGGACTCGGCGATCGCGTGCAGCACCCCCACCGCTTTGTCCAGCACGCCGATGCCGCTATCCTGTCTCACAGAGAGATACTAACGTCCCGCATGTTGAGATGGCTACTTCAGCCCCAGCCGTCATGCTGCGGGGGAATCGAGCACTGATGGCCACTCCGAACCAGCCCGCTGCCCGGCCACGCACCATGGCCGAGAAGGTGTGGGCCGACCACGTCGTCGCTTCCGGTGACGGTGAACCTGACCTGATCTACATCGATCTGCACCTGGTGCACGAGGTCACCAGTCCACAGGCCTTCGACGGGTTGCGGATGGCTTCCCGCCGGGTGCGCCGCCCGGATCTGACCATCGCGACCGAAGACCACAACGTGCCGACGGTCGACATTGACAAGCCGATCGCGGATCCGGTGTCACGCACCCAGGTCGAGACATTGCGGCGCAACTGCGAGGAATTCGGCATCCGGCTGCACCCGATGGGTGACGCCGAACAAGGCATCGTGCACATCATCGGACCGCAGCTTGGCCTGACCCAGCCGGGTACCACGGTGGTCTGTGGCGACAGCCACACCTCGACGCACGGTGCGTTCGGTGCACTGGCGATGGGCATCGGCACCTCGGAGGTCGAGCACGTACTCGCCACACAGACGTTGTCGCTCAAGCCGTTCAAGACCATGGCGGTCAACGTCGACGGCGACCTGCCCCCTGGGGTGAGCGCCAAGGACATCATCTTGGCGGTGATCGCCAAGATCGGTACCGGCGGTGGGCAAGGTCACGTCATCGAATACCGCGGCAGCGCCATCGAGGCACTGTCGATGGAAGGCCGGATGACGATCTGCAACATGAGCATCGAGGCCGGTGCGCGCGCCGGGATGGTGGCCCCGGATGCGACCACCTACGACTTCCTGCGCGGTCGTCCGCACGCCCCGACCGGCCAGGACTGGGATGACGCGGTGGCCGCCTGGGATCAGTTGCGTACCGACGAGGGCGCCGAATTCGACACCGAGGTCCACATCGACGCGGCATCGTTGAGCCCGTTCGTGACCTGGGGCACCAACCCGGGCCAGGGTGTGCCGCTGTCCGCTGCGGTGCCGGATCCGGAGTCGATGACCGACGACGACAGCAAGCAGGCCGCCGAGAAGGCACTGGCCTACATGGGATTGACGGCGGGCACGCCGATGCGCGACATCGCCGTGGACACCGTCTTCGTGGGTTCGTGCACCAACGGCCGGATCGAGGATCTGCGGGTGGTCGCCGAGGTGCTGCGCGGCCGCCAGGTGGCCGACGGGGTCCGAATGCTGGTGGTGCCGGGCTCGATGCGGGTGCGGGCCCAGGCCGAATCGGAAGGTCTGGGTGAGATTTTCACCGCTGCCGGGGCCGAGTGGCGGCAAGCCGGCTGTTCGATGTGCCTGGGCATGAACCCCGATCAGCTCTCGCCGGGTGAGCGCTGCGCATCGACGTCCAACCGCAACTTCGAAGGCCGGCAAGGCAAGGGCGGCCGCACCCACCTGGTCTCGCCGGCGGTCGCAGCCGCCACCGCGGTCCGGGGAACGTTGTCGTCGCCGTCGGATCTGCCGGCCAACTAAGAGTCAGAGGAGCCCAAGGATGGAAGCCTTCCACACCCACACCGGGATCGGCGTTCCGCTGCGCCGGTCCAACGTCGACACCGACCAGATCATCCCCGCGGTGTATCTGAAGCGGGTCACCCGAACGGGATTCGAGGACGGTCTGTTCGCGGCGTGGCGCACCGATCCCAGCTTCATCTTGAATTCAAGTCCCTTCGACCGGGGATCGGTTCTGGTGGCCGGACCCGACTTTGGCACCGGCTCCTCCCGCGAGCACGCCGTGTGGGCGCTGATGGATTACGGATTCCGTGTCGTCATCTCATCGCGATTCGCCGATATCTTCCGCGGGAATGCCGGCAAGGCCGGATTGGTCGCCGCCCAAGTCGCCCAGGATGACGTCGAACTGCTCTGGAAACTGATCGAGCAGAGCCCGGGGCTGGAAATCACTGTGAATCTTCAAGATCGGAATATCATCGCCGGAACGGTGGTGTTGCCGTTCAACATTGACGATTACACCGCCTGGCGGCTGCTCGAAGGGCTCGACGATATAGGCCTTACGCTGCGGAAACAGGATGCGATCGCAGAGTACGAGGCGGCCCGGCCGAGCTGGAAACCGCGCACCCTGCCGGCTCCCTGAGTCGGCCCAAGGGCCGAATCCGCGCTCCCCGAAGCCCCTTACCGACCCGGTATCCCACTATCCAAGCGCCCCAAAGGGTTCTGAAAATAGTTCGCCAGAATCACCGAAAATGCGCGTGGTTCTTGGAAATCAGCCTTGCTAGGGTTTACCGTGTCCACTAGTCGGTCCAGAGCGGACCACTGGCTTCGGAGGTTTCATTCATGAACAAAGCAGAGCTCATCGACGTACTCACGGAGAAATTGGGCTCAGATCGTCGACAGGCCACCGCCGCTGTCGAGCATGTTGTCGACACCATCGTGCGCGCCGTGCACAAGGGTGACAGCGTGACGATCACCGGCTTCGGTGTCTTCGAGCAGCGCAAGCGTGCGGCTCGGGTGGCGCGCAATCCGCGCACTGGCGAGACGGTCAAGGTGAAGCCCACCTCCGTGCCGGCATTCCGTCCGGGCGCGCAATTCAAGGCAGTTGTCTCTGGGGCGCAAAAGCTCCCGGCCGACGGTCCGGCTGTGAAGCGCGGCGCCGTGGGCGGTCCCGCCAAGAAGGCGGCCAAGAAGACCGCCGCCAAGAAGGTCGCCAAGAAGGCTCCGGCCAAGAAGGCGGCGCCGGCGAAGAAGACTGCAGCCAAGAAGGCTCCGGCCAAGAAGGCCGCGGTCAAGAAGGCAGCGGCGGCCAAGAAGACCGCAGCCAAGAAGGCCGCACCGGCCAAGAAGGCCGCAGTCAAGAAGGCCGCACCGGCCAAGAAGACTGCTGCCAAGAAGGCTCCAGCCAAGAAGGCCGCAACCAAGGCTCCGGCTCGCAAGGCCGCAGCCAAGAAGGCTCCCGCCAAGCGGGGCCGTCGCTAGATTCGAGCACGAATGCGCTGCGGGAACGCGATTCCCGCAGCGCATTCGCGTGTTCAGCCGCCGTTGGCCAGCGGGCTCGGGATGTGGTCGGCGGCGATCAAGGTCTCACCGGCCAGCGACATGACCCAGGTGCTGCCCTTGCGGTTGCGGGACTTATCCGGCTTGACTCCGGCCTGCTCGCACCACCATTCGATGAGGTCGGGGATCACCTTGCCTTGGCTGCACACCACCCGGGTGCCGGATTTGGCCGCGATCTGCTGGATTCGGCTGCGGGCCCGCTTCTTGTTGTCGGCGTAGGCCTCTTCAGTGAGCACGGGCTCGTCGTGGATGCTCACGCCGAGTTCGTCGGCGAGCGGTTCCAGGGTCTGCCGGCAGCGGGTGCGGGAGGCGGCATGCAGGTCGCTGGCCCCGAAGGCCAACAGCAAGCCGACCAAGGACTCGGCTTGCGCACGGCCGTGCTTGTCCAGCGGCCGCAGCCGGTCATCACCGCGGTACCGGCTCCGTCGGCCGGCCGTCGCGTGCCGCACCACCAGGACCGTGCGGGTATCAGCCGGCTTCTTGGCGAACTGCCGCAACACCTTCCGGTCCTGCGGATACTGCAGTTTGGCGAACGCGTCGTCGACCGGCAGCCAGCGCAGTTCGTCGACCTCGGGACCGGAGGTGAACTCACCGTCGTGGGCGCGCGCGGCCCAGTACTGCACCTGTTTGATGCCCTGCTCGACGGGATAGCGCACGGTCGGCAACGCCCGGCCGAGGACGGCGGCAAACCCGGTCTCCTCATTGATTTCGCGCACCGCGGCCACCGGCGCCGACTCGCCGGGGTCCAGCTTGCCCTTGGGCAGCGACCAGTCGTCGTAGCGCGGCCGGTGCACCACCGCGATGTGCGGATTCCGGGGCCCGTCGGGCCCGGGGCGCCACAGCACCGCCCCGGCAGCCAAGATCGTCGTTTGCTTCGGCAGGTCAACTCCTGTGGCGTGTTTCACCGTCGAGGATGCGATGTGCGGGGCGCGGCTAGTGTCGACGCTTTTCCATCATCGACACCTGGTGATCACGCACCTTCTGGCCGGCCTGCGGTCGTGCGGTCCAGGAGCCGTCGGAGCCGAGTTCCCAGCAGCGGGTGGCCGGATCCAGCGCCGAGGTGAACACGTCGGCGAGTTGGGCTGTCAACCGCGGATCCTTCACCTGCGCCATAACCTCCACCCTTCGGTCGAGATTACGATGCATCATGTCGGCGCTGCCGATCCAGAACTCATTGATGGCATTGAAGTGAATGATTCGGGAATGTTCGAGGAACCGCCCGAGAATTGAGCGCACCACGATGTTCTCGGACAGGTCTTCGGCGCCGGGGCGCAGCGCGCAGATGCCGCGCACCACCACCTCGACCCGCACGCCGGCCTGCGAGGCCCGGTAGAGCGCGTCGATCACCTGCTCGTCGACCAACGCGTTGGCCTTCAACCGGATCCGGCCCTCGGCACCGTCGCGGGCTGCGATCACCTCACGCTCGATGCGCTCGATGATGCCCTTGCGCACGCTGTGCGGGGCGACCAACAGATTGCGGTAGCTGACCTTGCGTGAATACCCGGTCAGCGAGTTGAACAGGTCGGTCAGGTCCGCGCCGATGTCCGGGGCGGCAGTCAGCAGACCGACGTCCTCGTAGAGTCGCGCGGTCTTGGGGTTGTAGTTCCCGGTACCGATGTGGCAGTACCGCCGGATGATCGAGCCCTCCCGACGCACCACCAGACAGGTCTTGCAGTGCGTCTTGAGCCCGATCAGCCCGTACACCACGTGCACCCCGGCCTGCTCCAGGGCGCGGGCCCACTGGATGTTGTTCTGCTCGTCGAAACGCGCCTTGATCTCGACCAGGGCCACCACCTGCTTGCCGGCCGCGGCCGCGTCGATCAGCGCGTTGACGATCGGCGAATCACCCGAGGTGCGGTACAGAGTCTGCTTGATGGCCAACACGTTCGGGTCGGCGGCGGCCTGCTCGATGAAGCGCTGCACCGTGGTGGAGAACGAGTCATAGGGGTGGTGTACCAGCACGTCGCCGTCGCGCAGCGTGGCGAAGATACTCTTCGGGGTCTCGCGTTCACCGAACGCCGGCGGGGTGGCCGGCACGAAAGTCGGGTCCTTGAGCGCGGTTCGGTCCACACCGTAGATCTGCCACAGCGACGACAAGTCCAGCAGACCGGGGACCTGGATGACGTCGCCGGGGTCGACATCGAGTTCGCGCAGCAGCAACTCGAGCATGTGCTCGGTCATGTCGTCGGCGACTTCCAGGCGCACCGGGGAACCGAACCGGCGCCGGGCCAACTCCCGCTCCAACGCCTTGAGCAGATCCTCGTCGCGATCCTCTTCGACTTCCATGTCGGCGTTGCGAGTGATCCGGAACGCGTGCTGCTCGACGATCTCGAGGCCGGGGAACAGCACCGGCAAAAAGTTCGCGATCAGCTCTTCCATCGGCAAGAAGCGGTAGCCGCGGCGGCCGTTCGCGGTTGGCGGGCCGGGCAATTCGACGAAGCGGTCGACGTTGTCGGGCACCTTGATGCGGGCGAAATGGGTGGTGCCGTCCTCGGGTTGGCGCACCGTGATGGCCAGGTTGAGGCTCAGCCCGCTGACGAACGGGAACGGGTGCGCGGGATCCACGGCCAGCGGAGTCAGCACCGGGAACACCTGCTCGTGGAAGTAGGTGGACAACTGGGTGCGCTCGTCCTCGTCCAGGTTGGCCCAGGTGACGATCCGGATGCTTTCCTCGGCCAGCGCCGGGGCCACCGACTCCAGGAACACCTCGGCGTGCTTGCTGGAGATCTGTTGGCTGCGTTCGGCGATCCTGCGCAGCTGCTCACGCGGGGACAGCCCGTCGGCCGAGCGCACCGACAACCCCATTTCGTCGCGACGCTTCAACCCCGCGACCCGGACCATGTAGAACTCGTCCAGGTTGGAGGCGAAGATGGCCAGGAACTTCAACCGCTCCAGCAACGGCAGCGACCGGTCGGCCGCCAACGCCAAGACCCGGGCGTTGAAGTCCAGCCAACTCAGTTCGCGGTTGAGGTAACGATCCTCGGGCAGGGCATCGACGTCCACCTCACTGGTGGCCGCAGGTGGTGCATCGGGGGTCGACGCAGCGAGCCCCGAACCGGCAGCGTCACCGTTCGACGGGCCGCCGGGGGCAGTCACGTCGGACTGGGCTGCCTCATCTGTCTTCGTCACGCAGTCGATCCTTCCCTATCCCGGTGGCCATCGCTACCGGGTTCGGCCCCGCGGCGCGGTGGCACGCCGGGTGGCCGGACCGACCCCGAGACGGTGTGCGACCCGCAAATCCTCTGGGGTGTCGATGTCACAGCGCAGCCCGGGCCAGGCGCCGGTCAGTTCGATGGCCCCCGAGCGGCGATGCCGGGCCGCCGAATCCGGGCCGAATGCGGGCTGCACGTCGACGCCGAACGCGAACAGCGCCGAGGTGCCGGTGCCATGCCGGTCGGCGACGAAACTGCGCGGGTGGGCGCGCGCGGAACCGATCGCCTCGGACAACTCGGCGGGGCTGAGTGCCGGTAGATCTCCTTGTAGCACAACGATGTTCGCAGTAACGGCGGCGAGCTCGACGGCTGCGGCGCGAATCGCGTTGTTCAACGGATCGGGGTGATCGGCCGGCGTGGGATCGAGCAGCACGCGGGCGCCGAGCCGTTCGGCGGCCGCCGCGGCGGTGTCATCCGGGGTGACCACCAACACGCTGTCGCAGGCCGGTACCCGCTGCGCGGCCCCGATGGTGTCCAGCAGCATCGCCAACACCACCCGCTCGCGGGTGTCGGCCGCGAACACCGGCGCCAGTCGGGTCTTGGCCGCGGTCAACCGCTTGACCGCGATCACCAGACCCACGCCACTCATGTCGGCCATCCTGCCAGCGTCGCTCGCTAGGCTAGCGGGCAACACATCCGACGCCGGCCGCCGCCGACGTCTCCAGCTGTCTCGAAGAGGGGGCCATGGCCAACACGGTAGGTACCGCCGCGGTGATGGGTGCCGGTGCATGGGGTACCGCGTTGGCCAAGGTGCTCGCCGACGCCGGCAACGAGGTGCGGCTGTGGGCGCGCCGCGGAGAGGTCGCCGAAGAGATCAACCGGGACCGCACCAACACCAACTACCTGGGCCAGGTCCGGCTGCCCGACGGCATCCGCGCCACCACCGACCCGGCCGACGCGCTGGCCGGCGTCACCACGGTGCTGCTCGCGGTGCCGGCCCAGTCGTTGCGCTCCAACCTGGAACCCTGGGCGCCGCTGATCGACCCGGACGCCACCCTGGTCAGCCTGGCCAAGGGCATCGAACTGGGCACGTTGATGCGGATGAGCCAAGTCATCATGGCGGTGACCGGCGCCGACCCGGCGCAGGTGGCGGTGCTGTCCGGGCCCAACCTGGCCAGTGAGATCGCGCAGGGCCAACCCGCGGCCACCGTCGTCGCCTGCACCGACTCGGGTCGGGCCGTGACGCTGCAGCGGTCGTTGAACACCGGCTACTTCCGCCCCTACACCAACGCCGACGTGGTCGGCACCGAGATCGGTGGCGCCTGCAAGAACGTCATCGCGCTGGCCTGCGGGATGGCCGCCGGAGTCGGGCTGGGGGAGAACACCGCGGCCGCCATCATCACCCGCGGCCTGGCCGAGATCATGCGGCTCGGCATGGCGCTGGGCGCCAAGGGCGCCACCCTGGCCGGTCTGGCCGGAGTCGGTGACCTGGTCGCCACCTGCTCGTCGCCGCATTCGCGTAACCGCACCTTCGGGCGTCGGCTCGGCCAGGGCGAGACCATCGAAGCCGCGCAACTGGCCACCGGTGGGCACGTCGCCGAAGGTGTCACCTCCTGTGAATCGGTGTTGGCGCTGGCCTCCAGCTACGACGTCGAGATGCCGCTGACCGAGGCCGTGCACCGGGTGTGCCATCGCGGCCTGTCGGTGGACGAGGCCATCGCGTTGCTGCTGGGTCGCAGCACCAAGCCGGAATGACCATGTTCGAGCCCTACGGTCCGTCCACTCGCAGCGTGAAAGCCGTGAGTTCGCAGGCGGTCCCGGGACAACCGGTGATGGCGATGCCGACACCGGTGGCCGCCTATCATCTTTCAGCCGACGAATCGGCCGACCTGGACACCTATGGCCGGGCCTCGAATCCGTCCTGGCGGCAACTGGAATCGGCGCTCGCCGAACTCGAGGGCGCTGCCGCGGCGTTGGTGTTCGGTTCCGGCATGGCCGCCATCACCGCGGTACTGCGCGCCCTGGTGCGGCCCGGCGGCGTCCTGGTGGTGCCCGCCGACGGTTACTATCAGGTGCGCGCATTCGCCGCGGAATCTCTTGCGCCACATGGAATCACGGTGCGCGAGGCGAGCTGCGCAGATTTGTTCGACGCCGTCGTCGGCGCCGACGTGGTGTTGGCCGAGACCCCGGCCAACCCGAGTCTGGACGTGGTGGACCTGCACGCGTTGGCGCTGGCCTGCCGCAGCGGCGGAGCGCGGCTGATCGTCGACAACACCGCGGCCACCCCGCTGGGTCAGCAGCCATTGTCGTTGGGCGCCGACCTGGTGGTGGCCAGCGCCACCAAGGCACTGTCCGGGCACAGCGACCTGCTGGCCGGCTATGTCGCCGGCAGCCAGCCGGAACTGCTGGCGGCGGTGGCGCGCGAGCGGCTGCTGACCGGCCCGGTGCTCGGGGCGTTCGAGGCGTGGCTGGTGCTGCGCAGCCTGGGCAGCGCGGGCCTGCGCCACGAACGCCAATGCGTCAACGCACAAGCCCTGGCCACCGTACTGGCCGGCCATCCCGCGGTGCGCGCGGTGCGCTATCCGGGTCTGCCCACCGACCCGGCGCATCCGGTGGCCGCCGCCCAGATGCGCCGCTTCGGCGGTCTGCTCTCGATCGAACTCGCAGATGCGTCGGCGGCCGTTGAACTGGTTCAACGCAGTGAACTGCTGGTCGCGGCCACCAGCTTCGGCGGGATCCACACCTCGGTGGACCGACGGGCCCGGTGGGGCGACGACGTGCCGGCCGGCTTCGTGCGGATCTCGGCCGGTATCGAGGACACCGACGACCTGGTGGCCGATATCGAGCGCGCCCTGGCAGCAGCGGGGCGGTAGCCTCTTGGAACTGTGAATTCTTCCCCCCGCGTCCGGGTCGCCGTGGTGTTCGGTGGCCGCAGCAGTGAGCACGCCATTTCCTGCGTATCGGCGGGCAGCATCCTGCGCAACCTGGACCCGGAGCGGTTCGACGTCATCCCGGTGGGCATCACCCCGGGCGGCAGCTGGGTGCTCTCCGATGCCACCCCGGACAGCTTGGCCATCGTCGACGGCACACTGCCCGAGGTCAGCGCGGCCTCCGGCGCGGAACTGGTGCTGGCCGCGGACCCGCATCGGCGCGGTGAGCTGGTGTCCCTGGACACCGCCGGCGCCGGTGCGGTGCTGGCCTCGGTGGATGTGGTGTTTCCGGTGCTGCACGGCCCCTACGGCGAGGACGGCACCATCCAGGGTCTGCTGGAACTGGCCGGTGTGCCCTACGTCGGTGCCGGGGTGCTGGCCAGCGCGGCCGGGATGGACAAGGAGTTCACCAAGAAGCTGTTGGCCGCCGAGGGTCTGCCGATCGGCGAGTACGTCGTGCTGCGGCCCCGGCAGCAGACCCTGGAACCCGAGCAGCGTGCGCGGCTGGGGTTGCCGGTGTTCGTCAAGCCGGCGCGGGCCGGCTCCTCGATGGGGGTCAGCCGTGTCACGTCGTGGGCCGAGCTGCCGGCTGCGATCGACGAGGCCCGCCGGCACGATCCGAAGGTGATCGTCGAGGCCGCCATCGCCGGGCGCGAATTGGAGTGCGGCGTACTGGAATTCCCGGATGGCCGGCTGGCGGCCAGCACGCTCGGCGAGATCCGGGTGGCCGGGGTGCGTGGACGCGAGGACGGCTTCTACGACTTCGCCACCAAGTACCTGGAGGACGCCGCCGAACTGGACGTGCCGGCCAAGGTCGACGACGACGTCGCCGACGAGATCAGGGCGCTCGCGATTCGGGCGTTCACCGCGATCGACTGCCAGGGTCTGGCCCGGGTGGACTTCTTCCTGACCGAGGACGGCCCACTGATCAACGAGATCAACACCATGCCGGGATTCACCACCATCTCGATGTATCCCCGGATGTGGGCGGCCGGCGGGGTGGACTATCCCACCTTGCTGGCGACCATGGTGGACACCGCGCTGGCCCGCGGCACCGGTCTGCGCTGACCGGCGGACTCAGCGCGGCGGAGCGGGATCGATCGGCTGGGCCGGCAACTCGGCGGCGATCACGCCCGACAGCTGTTGGATCGGAACCGAACCGGAGTCCTCGGGCAGTGTCAGCGCGATGTACACCGGGCGGTCCACCGCATACCAGGTGACCCGGCCACCCTCGGCGACCCGGAACCAGCTCACGTCGTCGACCATCTGGATCGGTGCGCCCACCACGAAGTCACCGGGCCGGTCCAATCCGCAGCGCAAGATCACCGGTTCGGCCGCCGGGTCCGCGCGCCAGGCTGCGGCCCCGGCCGGGGCCGGCTCGGCCAGCGGCGCACGCTGATGATCGCCGAGTTCGTCGGGCAGTGCGGCCGACAGCGCGGCGCACTCGGGGCCCTCGGCCTGCGGCGCGGGGATGCCGGCCACCGGCACCGGCGATTGCGCCGACGGCCGGCTGGCCGCGACCGCCAACACCACCAGTACCGCCGCCACACCCAAGATCAGCGCGGCGAGGTAGACCGCGCGCGGCGGGCCGTCGGATTCGGTCACGCCGGCTCGGCCACCGGGCAGGTCAACGTCCGGGTGATGCCGTCGACGGCCTGCACGCTAGACACCACGGTGGACTGCAGATCGGCCGGGTTCTCGGCGCCGACCCGGGCCACCACGTCGTAGGGGCCGGTCACGTACTCCGCGGACAGCACGCCGGGCAGGGCCGCGACCGCCTGGGCAACCAATTCGGCGCGACCGACCTCGGTTTGGATCAGCACGAAGGCCTCGGCCACGCAGCTCCTCCTGCTCTGTCTCCTACGATGGCCACGTCGCCGACCGACGCGGTACGAAAGAAAAAGGTACCGCAGGCTGCGACGGCACTCCGGACGAGCGAGGCGAAGGCGGCGCGTGAGATGGGCAACGGTTCCGATCCGACGCTGGGGGAGCTCGGCGAATTCGCGGTGATCGACCGGCTGGTCACCGGCCGTCGGCAACCCGAGTCGGTGCTGCTGGGTCCCGGCGACGACGCCGCCGTGCTGGCCGCCCCGGGTGGTCGGGTGGTGGTTTCCACCGACATGTTGGTGCAGGACCGGCACTTTCGCTGGGATTGGTCGGATCCGCATGACGTCGGGCGCAAGGCCATTGCGCAGAACGCCGCCGACCTCGAGGCGATGGGGGCGACGCCGACCGGGTTCGTGGTCGCGATCGCCGCGCCGTCCGACACGCCGGCCGCGCTGGTGACCGAACTCACCGACGGCATGTGGGACGAGGCGGGGCGCTGTGCGTCCGGGGTGGCAGGCGGCGACCTGGTCGCCGGGCCGGTGTGCGTGATCTCGGTGACCGCGCTCGGCGCACTCGAGCATCAGGCCATCACTCGCAGCGGCGCGCAACCCGGTGATCGGGTGGCCGTGGCCGGCCGGCTGGGCCACTCGGCGGCCGGATTTGCGCTGTGGTCGGCCGGTCACACCGGCTACCCGGAGCTGCGCCGCCGGCACCTGGTGCCGGAACCGCCCTACGGGCAGGGCGTGCGGGCCGCGGCGTCCGGCGCGACGGCGATGACCGACGTCTCCGACGGCTTGCTCGCCGACCTGGGGCACATCGCGGCGGCGTCCGGCGTCGTCGTCGACCTGCATCGGCAGGCGCTGACGCCCGACGTCGACCCGCTGGCCGCACCGGCCGCCGAGTTGGCCGAGTCGCCGTGGCAGTGGGTGCTCGGCGGCGGCGAGGACCACGCCCTGGTGGCCTGTTTCCCGGGCGAGCCGCCGGCCGGGTGGCGGGTGATCGGCACCGTCACCGAAGGCTCGGCCGCGGTGCTGCTCGACGGTCAACCGTGGACCGGATCCGCCGGCTGGCAGTCCTTCGATTAGGTTCTTGCTCCGTGGCTGCACAACCCCTGAGTGAACTCATCGATCCCGGTTGGTCCGAAGCCTTGGCGCCGGTCGCCGATCAGGTGGCGGCCATGGGCGAGTTCCTGCGGGCCGAGCTGGCCGCCGGGCACCGCTACCTGCCTGCTGGTGAAAACGTGTTGCGCGCCTTCACGTTTCCGTTCGAACAGGTGCGGGTGCTGATCGTCGGACAGGATCCCTACCCGACGCCCGGGCATGCGGTCGGGATGAGCTTCTCGGTGGCCCCGGACGTGCGACCGCTGCCGCGCAGCCTGGAGAACATCTTCACCGAGTACGTCGCCGACCTGGGGTTGCCCAAGCCGGCCAACGGCGACCTCAGTCCATGGTCGCAGCGTGGCGTGATGCTGCTGAACCGGGTGTTGACGGTGCGTCCGGGCACCCCGGCAGCACATCGCGGCAAGGGCTGGGAGGCGGTGACCGAGTGCGCCATCCGGGCCTTGGTCGCGCGGCCCCAACCCCTCGTGGCGATCCTGTGGGGCCGCGACGCCGGCACCCTCAAACCTATGCTCGGCGCCGAGTGCGGGGTGATCGAATCGGCACATCCGTCACCGCTGTCGGCGTCCCGCGGGTTCTTCGGTTCGCGGCCGTTCAGCCGCGCCAACGAGTTGCTCGTGCAGCGCGGAGCAGAACCGATCGACTGGCGGCTCTAACCGCGGCGCGTCACGGCACTTGGGGCAGCGGGATCTCGGTCGGCACCGTCACGGTCAGGCTGCCGTCGCCGCCCTCGGGCGGAGTCACCGTCACACCGGGATCGTCGGTGACCGTGGGTTCACCGGGAGTCGGCTCGCCGGGAGTGGGCTCACCGGCAGTGGGCTCGGCCGGAACGGTGGGTTCGACGGTAAGCGTCGGCTCGGTGGTGACCCCGGGCGCGACCGTCGTCGTGGTCACGGTCCGCTCGGAAGTCGGACTGTGCGTGGTGGTCGTGGCATCGGAGTCGGAACCGTTGTCGCCGCAGGCAGCCAGCACCAAACCGGCGGCCGCGGCAGCAGCCAACGTCAATGTGGGGCGTACGAATGTGCTCATGGTCGGTTCGGGTTGCCCAACCGGACCATGACTAAACCGCGGATGCGGAAAAATCAGCCGCGAACGACCTTGCCGGCCTTGATGCAGGAGGTGCAGGCGTTGATCCGCTTCTTGTTGCCACCCGGCTGCGCGGCATGCACGACCTGGATGTTCGGATTCCAGCGGCGGCTGGTCCGGCGATGGGAATGCGACACCGACTTACCGAAGCCGGGGCCTTTTCCGCAGACGTCGCACACGGCAGCCATCAGGCACCACTCCTCATCTAGAAGACATTCAAGTCAAGCTCTGGGGCCAACAACCCTGCTCAGGGTGACCCGACAACCTGACCAGGATACCGGCCCACCCGGTGATCACCAAAACGCTCCCCATCCGGCTGGCCGGGGCGCGCTGCACTGTCCGGGACGCGGACTAGGCTGACCCGCGCATGAGGCTGGTGGGACCAGGTTTACCTGAAGGGAGCAGGATGGCGGATCGTCGACTCGACGGCACCGCCCTGCGGGACTGGGCGCACACCTGTGTCGGTGACCTGATCACGCATACCGACGAGATCAACCGACTCAACGTGTTCCCGGTCGCCGACTCCGACACCGGCACCAACATGCTGTTCACCATGCGCTCGGCGCTGGCCGGGGTGGACGCGGTCGACGCGCCCAGCAAGGACGTCGTCGTGGTGGTGCGGGCGCTGGCCGCCGGCGCGCTGCACGGCGCGCGCGGCAACTCGGGGCTGATCTTGTCCCAGATCCTGCGCGGACTGGCCGAGGTGACGGTCTCGGCCGCGCAGGACGCCCGCGGCGAGCTGTCCGAGCTGTCCGGTGCGCTGCTGGCCGCCGCCTTCCGGCACGCGATCGGCCTGGTGGTCACCTCGATGGGTGGTGAGCTGGTCGAGGGCACCATCGTGTCGGTACTGCAGGCCGCCGCCGACGCCGCCGAACACGCCGCCGCCGAGGCCGCGGAACTGTCCACAGTGGTCGGCGCCGCCGCCGACGCCGCCGCGGTGGCGCTGGACCAGACCCCGACCCAACTCGACGTGCTGGCCGCCGCCGGTGTGGTGGATTCCGGTGGCCGCGGTCTGCTGGTGCTGCTGGACGCGCTGTGCAAGACGGTGTCCGGTCATGCCGCGCAGCGCAGGCATTACCCGCCGACCAGTCAACCGGCCGCCGCACCGTCCTCGGACAACCCGGAATTCGAGGTGATGTACCAGCTCACCGGGTGCGAGCCGGACCACGTCGAGCAGCTACGGACCCGGCTCGAGCAGCTCGGTGACTCGGTCGCCATCGCCGCAGCCCCCGACGTCGGCCACTCGGTGCATGTACACACCGACGACGCCGGAGCCGCGATTGAGGCCGGTCTGGCGGTCGGGTGGCCGAGCCGGATCCACATCTCCACCCTGCACGGCGGCGGCGCGGCACCGGGCAGCTGGATCCGCGACCGCGCGGTGCTGGCCGTTGTCGACGGCGACGGCGCAGCCCAGCTGTTCGCCACCGAGGGCGCCGCGGTGCTGCGGATCAACCCGCCCGGGCAGGTCCCGGCGGTCAGCGCGCACCAACTGCTGCGGGCCATCGTCGACACCGGCGCCGCGTCGGTGATGGTGCTGCCCAACGGCTACCTGGCCGCCGAGGAGCTGGTGGCCGGTTGCACCACTGCGGTCGGCTGGGGGATCGACGTGGTGCCGTTGCCCACTCGGTCGATGGTGCAGGGCCTGGCGGCGCTGGCGGTGCACGACCCGGCCCGCGAGGCCGTCGACGACGGTTACACCATGGCCGCCGCGGCCGGCTCGACCCGCTTCGGCTCGGTCCGGCAAGCCGAAGCCGAAGCCCTGACCTGGGCCGGCCCGTGCCGGCGCGGCGACGGCCTGGGTTTGGTGGGCGGCGAGATCCTGGTGGTGCGCCACGATGTCGCCGCGGCCGGCCGCGGCTTGATCGACCTGCTGCTCGGGGTGGGCGGTGAGCTGGTCACCGTGTTGATCGGTACCGGTCTGGGCACCGACGCCGACCGGATCGCCGTCGCGTTGACCGAACACGTCCGCCGGCACCACCTGGGCGTCGAACTGGTCACCTACGCCACCGGGCACGACGGCGACGTGCTGATGATCGGGGTGGAGTAGGTGGCAGCGCTGAGCGACCGACTGGACTTCGTGCTCGGCGCCAAGGCTGCCGAGAAGCTCAGCGAGGTGTTCGGCATCGTCACCGTCGACGATCTGCTGCGGCACTATCCACGCAAGTACGTCAAGGGCTCAACGGTGTTGGGCGCCGAGGACGAGCTCCCGGAGGCGGGGGAGCACATCACCCTGGTCGGTGACATCGAGAAGGTCGACGTGCGTTACGCCAAGGGGAACCGGCGACGCGAATACCTGGTGGTCACGCTTGACGCACCCAGGGTCACCGCAACGTTCTTTCACCCCAAGGTGATCAAGCACACCCTGGTCAAAGGTGCCCGGGTGATGCTCTCCGGGGAGGTCGGGTACTTCCGCGGAGCGCTGCAGTTGACCCACCCGGCCTTCCTGCGGCTGGATGCCGGCGGTCAGGCTCGGGGCAGCAAATCGCTGGCCGCGCTGGCGAATTCGACCCCGGACGGCGAGGTCGACCTGAGCATCTTCGAACGCGATGCCTTCCCGATCTACCCGGCCAGTGCCAAGCTGCAGAGCTGGGACATCTACAGCTGCGTGCGACAGGTGCTGGACGTGCTGGACCCGGTGGTCGACCCGCTACCGGAAGACGTCGTGCGGCAACGGGATCTGATCAGCGAGGATCAGGCGTTGCGGGCCGTGCACCTCAGTGAATCGGCCGACGAACGCGAGCGCGCGCTGGACCGGTTGCGCTTCGACGAGGCGATCGGTCTGCAGTGGGCGCTGGCGCAGCGCCGGTACAGTGCACTCGCCGAGACTGGGCCGGATGCGCCGATGCGTGCCGACGGGGTGCGCGCAGGTCTGCTCGACCGGCTGCCGTTCCAATTGACCAACGGTCAAATCGACGTGTTGGAAACGATTTCCGGCGAGCTGGCCGAGACCCGACCGATGAACCGGATGCTGCAGGGCGAGGTGGGTTCGGGAAAGACCGTGGTGGCGCTGCTGGCCATGCTGCAAATGGTGGATGCCGGGTATCAGTGCGCGCTGCTGGCGCCCACCGAGGTGCTGGCCGAACAGCATGCCCGCTCGATCCGAGATGTGCTGGGCCCGTTGGCGCTCGGCGGTCAACTCGGCGGCGCCGACGGTGCGATCGCGGTGGCGTTGCTGACCGGTTCGATGCCGGCCGGCGTCAAGCGTGCGGTCCGCGCCGAGGTGGCCTCGGGCCGCGCCGGGATCGTGATCGGCACGCATGCGCTGCTGCAGGACGCCGTCGAGTTCGACCACCTCGGGCTGGTGGTGATCGACGAGCAACACCGCTTCGGTGTCGAACAGCGAGATCAGTTGCGCGCCAAGGCCCGCCCCGGTGTCACACCGCACCTGCTGGTGATGACCGCAACGCCGATCCCGCGCACGGTGGCACTGACGGTGTACGGCGACCTGGAGGTCTCCACGCTGCGTGAGTTGCCGCGCGGCCGCCAACCGATCGCCACCAACGTGATCTTCGAGACCGTGCATCCGAGCTGGATGGCGCGGGCCTGGCAGCGGGTCCGCGAAGAGGTTGCTGCCGGGCGACAGGCCTACGTGGTCACGCCGCGGATCGACGACGACGGTCCCGAGACCGGCCAGCAGGACGAACCACCCGAGGGCGAACCGCCCGAGGACGAACGGACCCGCAAGGCCGCCACCGCGGTGGGGGTGTTCCAACGGCTGCAGGCCGGTCCGCTGCCCGACCTGCGGCTCGGACTCATGCACGGCCGGCTGTCCGCCGAGGAGAAGGACGCCACGATGGCCGGGTTCCGGGACGGCCGGATCGATGTGCTGGTGTGCACCACCGTCATCGAGGTCGGGGTCGACGTCCCCAATGCGACCATGATGGTGGTGATCGACGCCGATTGGTTCGGCATCAGCCAGTTGCATCAGTTGCGCGGCCGGATCGGTCGCGGCAGCCACCCCAGTCTGTGCCTGCTGGTGACCCAACTGCCGGAAGCCAGCAAGGCCGGGGCCCGGCTTCGCGCGGTGGCCTCCACGCTGGACGGTTTCGAGCTCGCCGACCTGGACCTCGACGAGCGGTCCGAGGGAGATGTGCTGGGCCACACCCAGTCCGGACGCCCGATCGGGCTGCGGCTGCTCCAACTCCGCGCCCACCAGGGCATCATCGAAGATGCGCGTGCGTGCTGTGATCAGCTGTACGCCCGAGATCCGCAAGATCGCGGGATGGCGCTGCTGGCCGCACCGTTCACCATCAGTCAGAGCGTCGAGTTCCTGGACAAGTCGTGAAATCCTCCTCGCTGCTGTGGCTGGCCGGGGTGGCTGCGGTGACCGTGCTGGTGGCCGCGCAGGTGCTGGCCAGCACCGCCGACCAAGCCGGCGCGGTCCGGGAGCAGATGCCCACGGTGGCTGCCGATGTCGATCCGCTCGCCGGAATCACGTTGGCGCCCAAGCGGGTTCGGGGCAACGACTATCGCCGCGCGGCGTTCGGTGAGGCCTGGGACGACGACAACGACGCGCCCGGTGGGCGCAACGGGTGCGATACCCGCAACGACATCTTGAACCGGGACCTGGTGGACATCACCGTCGTCGCGATCAAGCGGTGCCCGACCGCGGTCGCCACCGGAACCCTGCGCGACCCGTACACCAACGGCACCGTCGCCTTCGCGCGTGGCAATCAGACCGGGGCGTCAGTACAGATCGACCACATCGTGCCGCTGGCCTACGCGTGGGACATGGGTGCCCGGGACTGGACCGACGCCCAGCGGCTGCGGTTCGCCAACGATCCGGCGAACCTGCTGGCCGTCGATGGTCAGGCCAATCAGGACAAGGGGGATCAGCCGCCCGGCAGCTGGATGCCACCCAACCGTGCCTTCGGCTGCCAGTACGCGGTGCAGTTCATCGAGGTGCTGCGCGGCTATCAGTTACCCGTGGATCAGGCCTCGGTGCCGGTGCTGCGGGAGGCCGTGGCCAGCTGTCCGCACCGCTGAACCCGTCCGGTTCAGGTTCCGGCGTAGGTCTGCGGATCCGGGCGGTACCGGGTGCCGTCGTCGAGGCCGTTGAGCGTTTCCAAATCGGCGGCGCTGAGTTCGAAGTCGAAGACGTCGAGGTTGGCCGCGATCCGCTCGGGCGACTTGGACCGCGGGATCACCACGTTGCCCAGCTGCAGGCTCCAGCGGATCAGCACCTGCGCCGGTGACTTGCCGTAGCCCTCGGCCACCTTGGTGATCGCCGGGTGGTCGAGCAGGTTGCCGACGCCCAGCGGACTGTAGGCCTGGGTGACGATGTTGCGTTCGGCGTTGACCGCGCGCAACTCCGCCTGGTTGAGCAGCGGGTGTAGCTCGATCTGGTTGACCGCGGGCGTGACGTAGGTCAGGTCGATCAGATCGGAGAGGTTCTCCGGGGTGAAGTTGCACACCCCGGCTGACCGCACCAGCCCCAGCTCGCGGCAGCGCAGGATGCCGGCGAAGCTGTCGATGTACTTGCCCTGCGCGGCGTTGGGCCAATGCACCAGGTAGAGGTCGACGTAGTCCAGGCCGAGCCGCTCCAAGCTGGCCTTCACCGCGTCCTGAGCAGACCCGAAACCGTGATCGCTGGTGGCCAGCTTGGTGGTCACCACGATCTCGGCGCGCGGAATCCCGGACTCCCGGATCGCCTTGCCGACCGCGGCCTCGTTGCCGTAGGCGGCGGCGGTGTCGATCAGCCGGTAGCCCAGCTCGAGCGCGGTCGCCACGGCGTGCTCGGTCTCGGCCTCCGACAGCTCCCCGACGCCCAGGCCGACCACCGGAATCGTGTTTTCGTCGTTGAGCCCGATCGAAGGAACGGTCATCGCAATCCTGCCTGTGGAGAGAAGGTCCGGCGGACCCGGTCATCGTTGTAGGAAAATCAGCCTATTACCCCGCCTCACCTGCCCGGTAACCGCCCACCCGAAGACCCGGACGAGCGGGCACGGCGGCCACGGCCGACCCGGCCCCGCGGCGCCGGTACGCTGGGGAGGCCCTCTTTCACCCGAGTACGAGGAATCGACGAACCTGTGGCCAAGTCATCGAAACGCCCCGCCAAGTACGACCTGAAGGCGGCTGACCGCAAGCGCAACCTGGCCATCCAGATCGGCTTGACCGCCGTCGTCGTGCTGTTCGCTGTGGGCCTGGTGCTGTGGATCGTCACCAAGGGGGACAAGGCGCAGCCCGGCGACGTCCTCGCGGTGCGCGCTGCAAGTGCCGAGGTGCTGACCCAACCGGTGGCGCCCGCCGACGGTGCCGAGGGCGGCGAAACCGGCGAGTCCGGTGAAGCCACAGCCGACGGGGCCACCGAACCCAAGTTGGTGATGTCGATCTACGAGGACTTCGCCTGCCCGCACTGCCGGGATTTCGAGGCCGAACTCGGGCCCACCATCTCGAAGCTGATCGATAACGGCGTGATCGCCGCTGACTTCTACATGGTCGACATCTTCGGCCGGGCCAACAACGGCTACTCGCAGCGCGCCGCCAACGCGGGCTACTGCGTCGGCAAGGAAGACACCAGTCCGACCAAGGAGGCGTTCCGGCGCTTCCACGCCGGGGTGTTCGCCCAGCAGCCGATGGAGTCGGCCGGTTTCGGCCCGGACAACAAGGCCTTGATCGAGGTCGCGCGTCAGGCCGGCGTGACCGGTGACGTGGCCGGCTGCATCAACGGCGGCAAGTTCAACGACATGGTGGCCAGCCTGGCGAAGTCGGCCGGTATCCAGGGCACTCCGACGGTCAAGATGAACGACGAGGAGTTCAGTGTCTCCAAGCCCGGCGGCGGCCTGATCTCACCCGAGGACCTGGTCGCCAAGGTCCGCGAAATCGTGGGCGACGTGCCCGGCCTGGTGGTGGCGCCGCCGAGCAACCCGGGATCCTGAGCATGACCGCCGAACCGGCTGCCGAATCGGACTCGCCGGAGGCCGGGCGGGTGGCGGTCGGCCGACCCAGCGCGCTGTGGGTGCTGATCGGCGGCATCGTCGGCCTGGTGGCGTCGTTCACGCTGACGGTCGAGCGGATCGAACTCCTGCTGGACCCGTCCTACGTGCCGAGCTGCAGCCTGAACCCGGTGCTGTCCTGCGGTTCGGTCATGGTGACACCGCAAGCCGGCCTGTTCGGCTTCCCGAACCCGTTGCTGGGGATCGTGGCGTTCACCGTCGTGGTGGTCACCGGTGTGCTTGCGGTGGCCAAAGTGCGTCTGCCGCAGTGGTATTGGGTCGGTATGGCAGTCGGGCTGCTGCTCGGCACGGTGTTCGTGCACTGGTTGATCTTCCAGAGCCTGTACCGGATCAACGCGCTGTGCCCGTATTGCATGGTGGTGTGGGCGGTCACCATCCCGCTGTTCGTGGTGGCGTTGTCGATTGCGCTGCGGCCATTGGCAGGAAACGCGGTGTTACATACGCTTTACGTGTGGCGATGGTCACTGGTCACTTTGTGGTTCACCGGGTTGATCTTGCTGGTCCTGGAGCGATTCTGGACCTATTGGTCGACACTGCTCTAGAGGGCCCCAGCGGTTCTGCGGGTTGGCACCATTTGCCAAGCCTGGTGCCAATCTGTGTGGTAGCCCATCATGGACGGCGTTCACAGCGCGCGGGTCCGCCGGTTGCCCGGCGCGGAAGAAGGAGTTTGTGGTGATCTCGAAGGTCCTGGTTGCCAATCGCGGTGAGATCGCGATTCGGGCATTCCGCGCTGCATACGAATTGAGCATCCAGACCGTCGCGGTCTACCCGTATGAGGACCGCAACTCGGTGCACCGGCTCAAGGCCGACGAGTCCTACCAGATCGGCGAACAGGGCCACCCGGTTCGGGCCTACCTGAACCCGGAACAGATCGTGGCGACCGCCAAGGCCGCCGGAGCCGACGCCGTCTACCCCGGCTACGGCTTCCTGTCCGAGAACCCCGAGCTGGCCGCCCGCTGCGCCGCGGCCGGCATCACCTTCGTCGGCCCCACCGCCGAGGTACTGGAACTGACCGGCAACAAGGCCCGCGCCATCGCGGCCGCGCGGACCGCGGGACTGCCGGTGCTGGACTCGTCGGAGCCGTCGTCGTCGGTGCCGGAGCTGCTGGCGGCCGCAGAGAACATGCAGTTCCCGCTGTTCGTCAAGGCGGTCGCCGGCGGCGGTGGCCGCGGCATGCGCCGGGTCGCCGAACGCGGCGATCTGGCCGAGGCGATCGAGGCGGCCTCCCGGGAAGCCGACGCTGCCTTCGGTGATCCGGCGGTGTTCCTCGAGCAGGCCGTCGTCAACCCGCGGCACATCGAGGTGCAGATCCTGGCCGACAACCACGGCAACGTGATCCACCTCTACGAGCGCGACTGTAGCGTGCAGCGTCGGCACCAGAAGGTCATCGAGTTGGCACCCGCGCCCAACCTGGATCCCGAACTGCGGGACCAGATCTGCTCGGACGCCGTCGCCTTCGCGCGGCAGATCGGATACACCTGCGCCGGCACCGTGGAGTTCCTGCTCGACGAGCGAGGCAATCACGTGTTCATCGAGATGAACCCCCGGATCCAGGTCGAGCACACCGTCACCGAGGAGATCACCGACGTCGACCTGGTCTCCGCACAGCTTCGGATCGCTTCCGGTGAATCCCTGGAAGACCTTGGCCTGCGCCAGGATTCGATCGTCCCGCACGGTGCCGCGCTGCAGTGCCGGATCACCACCGAAGACCCGGCGAACGGTTTCCGGCCGGACACCGGACGGATCAGCGCCTATCGCACGCCCGGCGGCGCCGGCATCCGACTCGACGGTGGCACTCACCTGGGTGCCGAGGTCAGCGCGCACTTCGATTCGATGCTGGTCAAATTGACTTGCCGGGGACGCGATTTCGCGACCGCGGTGCGCCGGGCCCGGCGAGCGGTCGCGGAGTTCCGAATCCGTGGTGTCTCGACGAACATCCCGTTCCTGCAAGCTGTGCTCGACGATCCGGACTTCCTGGCCGGCCGGGTCACCACCAGCTTCATCGACGAACGCCCGCAACTGCTGACCGCGCGCAGCAGCGCTGACCGTGGCACCAAGATCTTGAACTACCTGGCCGATGTGACGGTCAATCAGCCGCACGGCCCGCGACCGTCGACGGCCTACCCGCACGACAAGTTGCCGGCGATCGATCTGAAGGCGCCGCCGCCGGCCGGCTCCAAGCAGAAGCTGGTCGAACTGGGTCCGGAGGGATTCGCCCGCTGGATGCGGGACTCCAAAGCGCTGCTGATCACCGAGACCACGTTCCGCGATGCCCATCAGTCGTTGTTGGCCACCAGGATTCGCACCAACGGCTTGATGATGGTGGCCCCCTACATCGCGCGGATGACCCCGCAGCTGCTGTCGATGGAGTGCTGGGGCGGTGCGACTTACGATGTGGCGCTTCGGTTCTTGAAGGAAGACCCGTGGGAGCGGCTGGCGTCGCTGCGCGAAGCGTTGCCGAACATCTGCCTGCAGATGCTGCTGCGGGGCCGAAACACGGTGGGTTACACGCCGTATCCGGAGCTGGTCACGCACGCGTTCGTCGCGGAGGCTACCGCTACCGGGGTGGACATCTTCCGGATCTTCGACGCGTTGAACAACGTCGATTCGATGCGGCCGGCCATCGATGCCGTGCGGGAAACCGGCACTGCGGTAGCCGAAGTCGCGATGTCCTACACCGGAGACCTGTCCGATCCGAACGAGAAGCTGTACACGCTGGACTACTACCTGCGGCTGGCCGAGCAGATCGTCGAGGCCGGTGCGCACGTGCTGGCGATCAAGGACATGGCCGGCTTGCTGCGGGTGCCTGCGGCCCAGACCCTGGTCGCGGCGCTCAAGGAGCGCTTCGACCTGCCGGTGCACGTGCACACCCATGACACCCCGGGCGGTCAGCTGGCCACCTATGTGGCCGCTTGGCACGCCGGCGCCGACGCAGTCGACGGTGCCGCCGCTCCACTGGCCGGTACCACCAGTCAGCCGGCGTTGAGCTCGATCGTGGCGGCCTCCGGGCACACCGAATACGACAGCGGGCTCTCCTTGGATGCGGTCTGCGAACTGGAGCCGTACTGGGAGGGGTTGCGAAAGGTCTACGCGCCGTTCGAATCCGGACTGCCCGCGCCGACCGGTCGGGTGTACACCCATGAGATTCCCGGTGGGCAGTTGTCGAACCTGCGGCAGCAGGCCATCGCGCTCGGCCTGGGTGACCAGTTCGAACAGATCGAAGCCAACTACGCAGCAGCCGACCGGGTGCTGGGCCGGCTGGTCAAGGTGACCCCGTCGAGCAAGGTGGTGGGCGATCTGGCGCTGGCGTTGGTGGGTGCCGGTATCAATGCCGACGAGTTCGCTGCCGACCCGGCTCGCTACGACATCCCGGACTCGGTGATCGGATTCCTGCGTGGCGAACTCGGTGATCCACCCGGTGGCTGGCCAGAACCGTTGCGCACCAAGGCTCTCGAAGGTCGCGGCCCGGCCAAACCCGTCGAGGAACTCTCCGACGAGGACCAAGCCCTGCTGGCCAACCCGGGACCCAAACGTCAGGCCACGCTGAACCGGCTGCTGTTCCCCGCTCCGACCCGCGAGTTCGAAGCGCATCGCGAGGAATATGGCGACACCACCAGTTTGTCGGCCAACCAGTTCTTCTACGGTCTGCGTCGAGGCGAGGAGCACCGGGTCAAGCTGGAGAAGGGCGTCGAGTTGCTGATCGGCCTGGAGGCCGTCTCCGAGCCCGACGAGCGCGGCATGCGCACCGTGATGTGCATCATCAACGGACAGTTGCGTCCGGTGTTGGTCCGGGATCGCAGCATCGCGGCCGACGTCCCGACCGCCGAGAAGGCCGACCGGGCCAATCCGGACCATGTGGCGGCGCCGTTCGCCGGTGTGGTGACCGTTTCGGTGGACACCGGCGACGAAGTCGAGGCCGGTCAGACCATTGCGACCATCGAAGCGATGAAGATGGAGGCCGCGATCACGGCGCCCAAGGCCGGCACCGTGGCGCGCACCGCCGTCTCGGCCACCGCGCAGGTCGAAGGCGGTGACCTGTTGGTGGTGATCAGCTGACCCGGATCATCGCCGGAGCCGCACGGGGACGGCGAATTTCGGTGCCGCAGCAGCGTTCCGGATCCGGGACCCGACCGACCACCGACCGGGTACGCGAATCATTGTTCAACGTGCTGACGGCGCGGCTGGACTTTGACGGCTGCGCGGTGCTGGATCTGTACGCCGGGTCGGGTGCGCTGGGGCTGGAAGCGCTGTCGCGTGGCGCTGCTTCGGCGCTGTTCGTCGAGGCCGACGCCCGGGCTGCAGCGGTGATCGACAAGAACATCAAGGCGGTGGGGCTGGGTGGCGCTTCGGTGCACCGTGGCACCGTGGCCTCCGTGCTTTCCGGTCCCGCACCGTCGGCGTTTGATCTGGTGTTCGCCGACCCGCCGTACGAGGTCGAGGCGGCGGAGCTCGAAGGCGTATTGCAGTTGCTGACCGAAAATGCTTGGGCCGCAAGGGGAGCGGTGGCAGTCCTGGAACGAGCCGCGGCCGGCCCGGCGGTTCGCTGGCCAGATGGCTGGGAGGTGCTGCGGGAACGGCGCTATGGCGATACCCGGTTGGAGATGGCCGAACTCCTCGGCTGAGCTGATGCGTCAGGCTGGTGCCCGCGCTGGACAGTTGCGGGCATCTGAACTGAATACGCGATCGCGTGAGTGAGCCGTCCCGCTGGTCTGCACGCGCGCACGGTTGAGTGAGGCAACGAATCACCCAGGCGCGCACTTGCCGTGAGGCAACCGGCTCCTGGAGTCCGCCGGCGGCGGCCCTCGCCCGCCGGCGGAGCTCCCGGCTCGCCGGCGGAGTTCCCGGCTCGTCAACCCCTTTTTACCTGCGCGAATCCTGTTCGCTGGTGGGGTTATGCACAGTTCGTGTTTCATCCCCAGATCGGGGTTCGGATTGTCACGCGTGTCCGACGCCGAACCTAGAATCGAAAGTATGTTCGAACTCCTGGATCGGGACGCGTTACGGCAATCTGATGACGCCGCGCTGATCACCGCGATCGAGGACACCACCCGCTTCGAGGCCGCCGCCGCAGCCGCCCGCCTGCAAGCCATCGCCGAGTTCGCCGCCCGCCACCTCGACACCCCCGAGGACGACACCGCCCGGTGGGCCTGCGACGGCTTCGACTACACCGCCGCCCATGTGGCCGCGGCGATGAACCTCACCCACCGCCGCGCCGCCAACCAACTCCACTTGGCCCTCTCGCTCAAAGAGCGCCTACCCAAGACCGCCGAATTGCTGCGTCGGGGCGATATCAGTGCCCGCAGCGCTGCGACCATCTCCTATCGCACCCGCAACGTCACCGAGGACGCCATCGCGGCCGTGGATGCCGAGGTCGCCAAGGTCGGTGAGCAGTTCGGCCGGCTCTCCGACGGTGCGGTCGACAATGCCATCGACACCATCATCACCGCCCACGATCCCGACGCCGCCGAGCTCTACGAGCGCGCTGAACTGCGCCGTGACATCAAGTTCGGCAAACCCCACGATGAGACCGGCCTGACCTCCATCTACGGGGCGCTGCTGGGTCCGCACGCCCAACTGCTCGGCGACCGCATCACCGCGCTGACCAAGACCGTGTGCCGCGACGACCCGCGCACCGCCGGGCAGTTGCGCTCCGATGCGCTGGGAGCGATCGCCGCCAAAGCCGACCACCTGACCTGCCAATGCGCAAACCCGGACTGCGCCAAAACCCGCCCCGACCCGGTCGCCGCCGAAGCGGTGGTGATCCACATCCTGGCCCAAGCCGCCGCGATCACCCAAGCCGAACAACACAACACCGACCGCGCCCAGCACCTGGCTGGCCAACGCGACTGGCGCGACACCACCCACACCACCATGGCCGACACCGCCCACGCCCAGACACCAGCCCAGACACCAGCCCGAGCAGCCGAGGCCGCCGAGCCTGCCGAACCGGCTGTCGAACCCGATGCCGGCATCCGCGATCGGAGCGACTCGACCCGAACACCGCCCCGCTACCCGAACCTCGCTGCACCCCCACCGCAGGACCCACTGCCACCGGAGCCGCCGCCGGACGACGATGGAGACGATGGAGGCGCGCCCCCACCACCACCAGAACCACCACCGCCACCGCCGCCACCGCCGCCGCGGCCGGCGATTGCCCTGGGCGGCGCGATCATCCCGCCGGCACTGCTGGCCGCGCTGCTACGCGCCGGGGCCACGATCAAAGAGCTACGCACCCCCGATGAGGAACCCGAACCGCGGTATCGGCCGTCGCGCAAACTGGCCCGCTACATCCGGATGCGCGACCTGACCTGCCGCTTCCCCGGCTGCACCGCCAAAGCCTGCGACATCGACCACGCCACCCCGTATCCGGGCGGGCCCACCCACCCCGCCAACCTGCGCCAACTATGCCGAAAACACCACCTATTGCGCACCTTCTGGACCGACTGGACCGACCGGCAACTGCCCGACGGCACCATCATCTGGACCAGCCCCACCGGCCACCAATACCGAACGATTCCAGGCTGCCGCCTGCCGCTACCGGACTTCGACACCACCACACCGGCACCGACCAACTATCAACCACCGCCGACCACCCCCAGCCAGGGCGACCGCGGGCTCAGGATGCCCACCCGCCGACGCACCCGTGCCGCCGAAACCGCCCAACGCCGCAAAACCGAACGCGCCCACAACAACGCCACCCGCAAGAAATACCGAACACCACCGGCACCGCCACCACCACCGGACTACAAACCCACCAACCCCGAAGACCCAGCCTTCTAACCGGGCGGAGAACGAACATGCATCGACAAGCCAAGGCGCGAACTTTGCTCGGATGCGAATTGTGTTTGGGTAATAGGGGATTCCGCACCGGCCTGCCTGTGCCGGCGCGACCGCGGGGCCTTTCGATGACGACCTGCACACGTCCATGTCGCCGGCGGGCCGGAACTGCTACCGTCGTCAGCCATGAGTGGCGCCGTCTGCCCAGGTTCCTTCGATCCCGTGACGCTCGGCCACATCGACGTCTTCGAACGCGCAGCCGCGCAGTTCGACGAGGTGATCGTGGCCGTGCTGGTGAACCCCAACAAGAAGGGGACCTTCACGGCCGAGGAGCGCATCGAGTTGATCGAATCCGCCACCGGGCATCTGCCCAATCTGCGCGTAGAGGCGGGCCAGGGACTGGTGGTGGACTTCGTCAAGGCGCGCGGGTTCACTGCGATCGTCAAGGGGCTGCGTACCGGCACCGACTTCGAATACGAATTGCAGATGGCCCAGATGAACCGCCATGTCGCCGGCGTGGACACGTTCTTCGTGGCGACCGCCCCGCAGTACTCGTTCGTGTCCTCGTCGCTGGCCAAGGAGGTGGCCGGGCTCGGCGGTGACGTGTCCAAGTTGCTGCCGGACGTGGTCAACCAGCGACTGGCGGAGAAGTTGCGCGGCTGACTTGATCGCGACACACCGGGCCGGGCAACCGAGTCACAGAGGTAACACCAGGCACACTGGTAACAACGACTAGGCCTGGAGGGTGCATCGTGTACCGAGTCTTTGAAGCGCTCGACGAGTTGGGTGCGATTGTCGAGGAGGCGCGTGGCGTCCCGATGACCGCGGGTTGCGTAGTGCCCCGCGGTGACGTGCTGGAACTGATCGACGACATCAAGGACGCCATCCCCGGCGAACTCGACGACGCCCAGGACGTGCTGGACGCCCGGGACGGCATGCTGCGCGACGCCAAGGCGCACGCCGACGGCATGGTGGCATCGGCCACCGCCGAGGCCGAATCCACGCTGGGGCATTCGCGCGCCGAGGCCGACCGGTTGCTCGCGGACGCGAAATCCCAGGCTGACCGGATGGTCGCCGAAGCCCGCGCGCACTGCGACCGGATGGTCACCGAAGCACGCGAGGAAGCCAGCCGGCTGTCCGCCAACGCCAAGCGGGAATACGAGACCGCGGTAAGTCGGGCCAAGGCCGAAGCCGACCGGCTGGTCGAGAACGGCAACATCTCCTATGAGAAGGCCGTGCAAGAAGGCATCAAGGAGCAGCAGCGACTGGTCTCGCAGACCGAGGTGGTCACGGCCGCCAACGCCGAGGCGACCCGCCTGGTCGACGCAGCACACGTCGAAGCCGACCGGCTGCGCGGTGAATGCGACATCTACGTCGACAACAAGCTCGCGGAATTCGAGGACTACCTCAACGGCACACTGCGCTCGGTCAATCGTGGCCGCCATCAGCTGCGCACCGCCGCCGGAACCCACGACTACGTGCAGCGCTGAGAGGTCTGCACTCGGGAACGCCCCGAGATCGTAGACTGGGGGAATGGGCAGGACCAATAGCGGAGCAGCGCACCGACATCCGACCTCTGCGCTGTCGCTGGATGTGTCCAGGCTGGGCCGTCGGCCCGGAACGATCCGAACCGTGACCGAAACCGTGCCGGCACCCGCCCGCATCGGTCTGGATCTGATCGCCATCCCGGAAGGCGCACCCATCGAGCTGGACATGCGGCTGGAGTCGGTGTCGGAAGGGGTGCTGGTCAGCGGCACCGCCACCGCGCCGCTGACGGGTGAATGTGCGCGCTGCCTTTCGCAGTTCGACGACGACATCACGCTTGATCTGACCGAACTGTTCGCGTATCCGGGCAGCATCACCGAAGCCACCGCCGAGGCCGACGAAGTAGGTCACGTCGTCGACGACCGGGTCGACATCGAACAAACCCTGGTCGACGCCGTCGGCCTGGCGTTGCCGCTCTCACCGTTGTGTTCGCCGGACTGCCCGGGACTGTGTCCGCAATGCGGTGTCGCGCTGGCAACCGCCGGGCCCGAGCACTCCCACGAGCTGATCGACCCACGCTGGGCCAAGCTGGCAGAGCTGAAACTTCCCGAGAAGCCCGAGGATTCGCGGTGAGTGAAGGTCGTCAACGGTTACTCGAAGAGTTGGGGGTAGAGCTTGCCGACGATCTGCTCACCCTTGCGCTGACCCACCGCAGCTACGCCTACGAACACGGCGGGCTGCCCACCAACGAACGGCTGGAGTTTCTCGGCGACGCGGTGCTCGGGCTGACCATCACCGACGAGCTGTTCCACCGCTACCCGGAACGTTCCGAAGGTGACCTGGCCAAGCTGCGCGCCAGCGTGGTCAACACCCAGGCGTTGGCCGGCGTCGCCCGCGGGCTAGCCGGCGGGCTGGGCGCTTGTCTGCTGCTCGGCCGCGGCGAGGTCAACACCGGCGGCGCCGACAAGGCGAGCATCCTGGCCGATGGGATGGAGTCGCTGCTGGGAGCGGTGTACTTGCAGCACGGCATCGAGGTGGCGCGCGAGGTGATCCTGCGGTTGTTCGGGCCGCTGCTCGACACCGCGGTCACGCTGGGCGCCGGCCTGGATTGGAAGACCAGTCTGCAGGAATTGACCGCCGCCCGCGGTCTGGGGCCGCCACACTACCACGTCACCTCGACCGGACCCGACCACGACAAGCAGTTCACCGCAACCGTGGTCGTCACCGACATCGAGTACGGCTCCGGGGTCGGACGGTCCAAGAAGGAGGCCGAGCAGAAGGCCGCCTCGACCGCCTGGATGGCGCTGGACCAGCAAGACTGATGCCCGAACTGCCCGAGGTCGAGGTGGTTCGGCGTGGTCTGGCCGAGCACGTGGTCGGCCGCACCATCACCGCGGTGCGCGTGCACCACCCCCGCGCGGTGCGTCGGCACATCGGGGGAGCGACTGATCTGACCGGCCGGCTGCTCGACGCGCACGTCACCGGCACCGGTCGGCGCGGCAAGTTCCTCTGGCTGCTGCTCGATGGCGGCGACCAAGCCCTCGTCGTGCACCTCGGGATGAGCGGGCAGATGCTGATCGGCCCGGTGGCGCGCGAAGAGCACGTCCGCATCAGCGCACTGCTCGACGACGGCACCGCGCTCAGTTTCGTCGACCAACGCACCTTCGGCGGCTGGATGCTGACCGAACTCACCGAGGCCGACGACCACTCCGGCCAGTTGGTGCCATCCCCGGTCGCGCATATCGCGCGGGATCCCCTGGACCCGCTGTTCGACCGCGATGCAGTGGTAAAACTGTTGCGGCGCAAGCATTCTGAGATCAAGCGTCAACTACTGGATCAGACCGTGGTCTCCGGGATCGGCAACATCTACGCCGACGAGGCGCTGTGGCGGGCCAAGGTGCACGGGGCGCGACTGGCCGGCAAGCTGACCAAACCCAAACTGGCCGAACTGCTCGACGGTGCGGCCGACGTCATGCACGATGCGCTGGCCCAAGGTGGGACCTCGTTCGATTCGCTATATGTCAACGTCAACGGTGAATCCGGCTACTTCGAGCGGTCCCTGGACGCCTATGGCAGAGAAGGCGAACCGTGCCGGCGCTGCGGGGCGATCATGCGCCGGGAGAAGTTCATGAACCGATCGTCGTTCTACTGCCCGAAATGTCAACCCAGACCGCGTAGTTGATGACTCGCTATCAGCCACGGCCCCGGCCGAAGTTCCACCTCACCCCGCTGGTCGTGGTACTGGGTGCGATCACGTTAGTGCTGCTGATCGGGGCGTTGCTCGGGATCATCGGGGCTGTCCGCGGCGACGAGTTCGATGGCTTGTGGGTTTTCTTCGGGGTGCCGGCAGTGGCAGGCCCGTACGGGTTCGCCACTTTCCGGTCGGCTCTGGTCGGGCCGAGACCAAGTGGGCGTCTGCCGGACGGTGTGGCCGAGGCAGCCCTGGTGCAGGTGCGAAGTCGGTTCGGTCTGGTGTTCTGGCTGATGACCGCGGCGACGGTGCCGGCGGTCTGGCTGGTGGTCGCGGGGCTGCAGCGGCTGGCCGAGTTCACCCCGGAACAACGCCTCGACAAGCTCGAGGCCACCGGCCTCGCAGCGGTCGGTACGGCGATCCTGTTGATCGGTGTAGCGACGCTGCCGGCGCTGGCGCTGGGTGCGCTTCCGGTGCGGATCCTGCGTGCGCGCAACCGGGTGCACATGTACCTGACCGCGGATGGAATCGGCTGGCCACCAACCGATGACAATCCGGGCTTCCTGCTCTGGCGCGAGGTCCACCGGATCGTGCACTTTCCCAACGAGGTTTCCGGCGGGATCGCCTACACCCATGTCTGGCGGATCTTCTACCAGGGGGCTCGGCAGCCGCACATCATCAGGTACCCGGCCGGAGCGACACCGCGACCTCGCTCGATCGCCAAGCGGATGCGTGAATTAGCCTCAGACATCGATGTTTATCTGGGCTAGCGCACGATCGTCGGGAGAATGAGACAAATGACCGAACTGTGGGTCGAACGCACCGGCACCCGCCGCTACACCGGACGCAGCTCTCGGGGCGCGGAGGTGCTGGTGGGCTCCGAAGACGTCGACGGCGTCTTCACCCCCGGCGAGCTGATGAAGATCGCGTTGGCCGCCTGTAGCGGCATGGCCAGCGATCAGCCACTGGCGCGCCGGCTCGGCGACGACTACGCAGCCACGCTGACCGTGTCCGGTGCGGCCGACCGGGAGCTCGAAATCTATCTGCACCTGGACGAGACGCTGCGCATCGACCTGTCCGGTCTGACCGAGGCCGAGGCCGAGCGGGTGCGCACTGTGGTCGGGCGGGCGATCGACCAGGTCTGCACGGTGGGCCGGACGCTGAAGTCGGGCACCGAGGTCAGCTTTCAGATCGACGACGGACGCTCGTGATCCGGCTCACCGCGTGGGTGCACGGCCGCGTCCAGGGGGTGGGTTTCCGCTGGTGGACCCGCTCCCGGGCACTGGAGCTCGGGCTCACCGGTTACGCCAAGAACCAGCCCGACGGGCGGGTGCTGGTGGTGGCGCAGGGCCCCCGAGCGGCCTGCGAGAGCCTGCTGGACCTGCTGAACGGGCCGACGCCGCCGGGCCGAGTGGACAAAGTGGTGGCCGATTGGACCGACGATCCGGAGCCAATCGCCGGGTTCGTTGAGCGGTAGCCGAGCTCTCAGCCGGTACGCTGGCACGCCATGCACCTCAAGAGTCTGACGCTGAAGGGCTTCAAGTCCTTCGCTGCGCCGACGACTCTGCGGTTCGAACCGGGGATCACCTGCGTCGTCGGGCCCAACGGGTCGGGCAAATCCAACGTGGTGGACGCGCTGGCCTGGGTGATGGGCGAACAGGGCGCGAAAACCCTGCGCGGCGGCAAGATGGAAGACGTCATCTTCGCCGGCACGTCCTCGCGCGCGCCGCTGGGCCGCGCCGAGGTCACGCTGACCATCGACAACTCCGACAACGCGCTGCCGATCGAGTTCTCCGAGGTGTCGATCACCCGCCGGATGTTCCGGGACGGCGCCGGCGAGTACGAGATCAACGGCTCCAGCTGCCGCCTGATGGACATCCAAGAGTTGCTCAGCGACTCCGGCATCGGCCGCGAGATGCACGTCATCGTCGGGCAGGGCCGGCTCAGCCAGATCCTGGAGTCCCGCCCGGAGGACCGGCGTTCGTTCATCGAAGAGGCCGCCGGGGTGCTCAAGCACCGCAAACGCAAGGAAAAAGCCGTTCGCAAGCTGGACGCGATGGCGGCCAACCTGGCCCGGCTGACTGACCTGACCACCGAGCTGCGCCGCCAGCTCAAGCCGCTGGGCCGGCAGGCCGAGATGGCGCGTCGGGCAGCCACCATCCAGGCCGATCTGCGCGACGCGCGGCTGCGGTTGGCCGCCGACGACCTGGTCACCCGGCAGACCGAGTTCGCCGGCGTCGGTGGCACCGAGGCCGCGCTGCGCCGTGAGCACGACGAGGTAGCCAGCCGATTGGCCGTGGCCGCGGAGGAACTCGCGGCCCACGAGGCCGCCGTCGAAACCCTCAGCGAGCAGGCCGAACGCGCTCAGCAGACCTGGTTTTCGCTGTCCGCGCTGGCCGAACGGGTCAGCGCAACCGTGCGCATCGCCAGCGAGCGCGCCCAACATCTGGACGCCGAGCCGGTGAGCACCGGCGGACGCGATCCCGACGAACTCGACGCCGAAGCCGAGCAGGTGGCCGCGCTCGAAGAAGAGCTGCTGGGTGAGCTCGAGCAGGCCCGGATCCGGCTGGACGCCACCCGCGCCGAGCTGGGCGAGGCCGAGCGGGTGGCCGCCGACGCCGAGAAGGCGCACCTGGCCGCGGTGCGGGCCGAGGCCGACCGCCGAGAAGGGCTGGCCCGACTGGCCGGTCAGGTGGAGACCATGCGGGCCCGGGTGGAGTCGATCGACGAGCGGGTGAACCGACTCTCGGAGGGCATCGAGGACGCGGCGGCGCGCGCACAGCACGCGCAGGCCGAGTTCGAGACCGTGCAGAGCAAGGTCGGCGAGCTGGACCAGAGCGAGGTCGGCCTCGACGAACATCATGACCGCACCGTGGCCGCATTGCGGGTCGCCGACGAACGGGTGGCCGAACTGCAGGCCGCCGAGCGCGGCGCCGAACGTCTGGTCGCTTCGCTGCAGGCCCGCATCGATGCGTTGTCGGTCAGCCTGGACCGCAAGGACGGTGCCGCCTGGCTGGTCGAAAACCACGGCGAGACCGGACTTTTCGGTTCGGTCGCGACACTGCTCAAGGTTCGGCCAGGTCACGAGGTGGCGCTCGCCGCGGTGCTGGGTTCAGCCGCCGACGCGCTGGCCGCCGATGATCGCGACGCCGCCCGACGCGCAATCGAGGCGCTCAAGTCGGCCGACGGTGGGCGCGCGGCGATCGTGCTGGGGGACTGGCCGCAGCGACCGCGCCACAACGTTGCGTTGCCGGCCGGTGCGCAGTGGGCTTTGGACCTGGTCGACCCGGCGCCGCGGCTGCGCGGCGCGATCTCTGCGCTGCTGACCGACGTTGTGGTGGTTTCCGAGATCGGCGCGGCGCTGCAAGTGGTGGCGGCCGAGCCGACGCTGCGGGCGGTCACCGCCGACGGCGACCTGGTGGGCCCGGGCTGGATCCAGGGTGGCTCGGACCGCAAACCGTCCACGCTGGAGATCACCTCGGCGATCGAGGCCGCGCGCGCCGAGTTGGCCGCCGCCGAACAGCAGGGCGAGGAGCTGTCCGCTGCGCTCTCCGGCGCGCTGGCCGAGCAGACCGCGCGCCAGGACGCCGCCGAGCAGGCGTTGGCTGCGCTCAACGAGTCCGATGCCGCGATCTCGCAGATCTACGAGCAGTTGGGCCGGCTGGGCCAGGAAGCCCGGATCGCCAACGAGGAGTGGAAGCGTCAGCAGACCCAGCGCGACGAGCTCGAAGCCAGCCGTGAGCAAACCGTCGCCGAACTCGGTGAGCTCGAGGCCCGGTTGCACAACGCGCAGGCCGCCCCGAGCGTGGCGACCGAGGGGCCGGTGGACCGGGAGCGTTTCGCCGCTGCCGCCGAGGCTGCGCGCACCGCCGAGGTGGAGGCCCGGCTGGCCGTGCGCACCGCTGAGGAACGCGCCAATGCCGTTCGGGGACGGGCTGATTCACTGCGCCGAGCGGCTGCGGCCGAGCGCGAGGCGCGGTTGCGCGCGCAACGAGCTCGGGCCGCACGTGAGCATGCCGCGGCCGTCGCCGCTGCGGTGGCCGAGTCCGGCCGAGGGGTCGCCGAGCGGTTGGCCGCCGTCGTCGCGGTGGCTTCGAGCACCCGCGATCGGCTCGCCGAGCAACGTCGCCAGCAGAACACGGCGCTGACCGCAGCCCGGGAAGAGGTGGAGGGGCTCAACGCCCGGATCACCGCGCTGACCGATTCGCTGCACCGCGACGAGGTGGCCAAGGCGCAGGCCGCGATGCGCGTCGAGCAACTCGAACAGCAGGTGCTCGAGCAATTCGGCATGGCCCCGGCAGACCTGATCGCCGAGTACGGGCCGGAGGTGCCGTTGCCGCCCACCGAACTCGAGCTGGCCGAGTACGAGCAGGCCCGCGAGCGTGGTGAGCAGGTGACCGCACCGGCGCCGATGCCGTTCGACCGGCCCACCCAGGAACGGCGCGCCAAACGCGCCGAGCGGGAGCTGGGCGAATTGGGCCGGGTCAACCCGCTGGCGCTCGAGGAGTTCGCCGCGCTCGAGGAGCGCTACAACTTCCTGTCCACGCAGCTCGAGGACGTCAAGGCGGCGCGCAAGGATCTGCTCGACGTGGTCGAGGAAGTCGACGCGCGCATCCTGCAGGTGTTCACCGAGGCCTACAACGACGTGGAACGTGAGTTCAGTCAGGTGTTCTCCTCGCTGTTCCCGGGCGGTGAGGGCCGGCTGCTGCTGACCGATCCGTCGGACATGCTGACCACCGGCGTCGAGGTCGAGGCCCGACCACCGGGCAAGAAGGTCAAACGGCTCTCGCTGCTGTCCGGTGGGGAGAAGTCGCTGACCGCGGTGGCGATGCTGGTCGCGATCTTCCGGGCCCGGCCGTCACCGTTCTATGTGATGGACGAGGTGGAGGCCGCGCTCGACGACGTCAACCTGCGCCGGCTGATCGGATTGTTCGAGCAGCTGCGGGAGAAGTCGCAGTTGATCGTGATCACCCACCAGAAGCCGACCATGGAGATTGCCGACGCGCTCTACGGCGTCACCATGCAGGGCGACGGCATCACGCAGGTGATCTCGCAGCGGATGCGCGGGCAGGAGCTGGCCGGCACCGGCTGAGTCCAGGTCACACCGGCGCGGCTGGAAGAATGGCCGGATGCCAACCGAAGCCTGGATCGCGATAGCCGTAGTCGTCGCCGCACTGCTCATCACCGCACTGGTGATCGGCCTGGTGCGGTACCGCCGCAGCCGGATCAGCCTGGTCGAGGACGAGACCAAGTCGCTGGACCGCTCGGGCGGGTACACCGCGTCGTCGGGTATCACGTTCAGTCGCACCGAGGATCAGGCCCCCTCGGTCGGCGACGACGCCGAGGTGCCGCGTGATTCGCCCAAGCGCACCATTTCCAACGTCTACCTGCCCGAAGCCGATACGGCGCCGCCGGCCGAGGTCGTGCAACCCGAGCCGCAGCCCGAGCCGGAGCCTGCGCCGGAGCCCGCGCCCGGGCCGGAGCCGGTGCCGGAGCCGGCACCGGAACCTGAACCTGAACCTGCGGTCCCGGCACTCGATGAGATCGCGCCGATCGAAGGCCGGCTGGACCGCCTGCGTGGTCGGCTGGCCAAGTCGCAGAATGCGTTGGGCCGCAGTGTGCTGGGCCTGCTCGGCGGTGGCGACCTGGACGAGGACTCCTGGGACGAGGTCGAGGAAACCCTGCTGATCGCCGACCTCGGTCCGACAGTCACCGCAGCGGTGATGACCCAGCTGCGCGCCAAGCTGGTCGCCAGCGGTGCGCGCACCGGTGCCGATGCCCGCGCGGTGCTGCGCCAGGCGCTGATCGACGAACTGCACCCGGAATTCGACCGCTCGATCCGGGCGCTGCCGCACGATGCGGCGCCGTCGGTGCTGCTGGTGGTCGGCGTCAACGGCACCGGCAAGACCACGACGGTCGGCAAACTGGCCCGAGTCCTGGTCGCCGACGGTCGACGCGTGGTGCTGGGCGCGGCCGACACCTTCCGGGCGGCCGCCGCCGATCAGTTGCAGGCTTGGGCGTCCCGGGTGGGTGCCGAGGTGGTGCGTGGGCCGGAGGGCGCCGATCCGGCGTCGGTGGCCTTCGACGCGGTCGACAAGGGCATCGAGAACGGGGCCGACGTTGTGGTGATCGATACCGCCGGACGGTTGCACACCAAGACCGGCCTGATGGACGAGCTGGGCAAGGTCAAGCGGGTGGTCAGCAAACGCGCCGCGGTCGACGAGGTGCTGCTGGTGCTCGACGCCACGATCGGGCAGAACGGTCTGGCGCAGGCCAAGGTGTTCGGCGAGGTGGTCGACATCACCGGCGTGGTGCTGACCAAGTTGGACGGTACGGCCAAGGGCGGCATCGTGTTCCGGGTGCAGCAGGAGCTCGGTGTGCCGGTCAAGCTGGTCGGCTTGGGCGAGGGGCCCGATGACCTGGCACCGTTCGAGCCGGGCGCGTTCGTCGACGCTCTGTTGGGCTGAGCGCGGCGCGGAGCATCAACCGCACCGCGTGAAACATGAGCGTAACGGCACCGGGAAACCCGTTCACGCGCAAGAAACACAACAGAATCACCGGTGAAACCGCGGCAAAAGAACCTTCTCGGGAGGCCGATCTCGTCGGCGTACTTCGCAAGGAGGTTCACACAAAGTGGTCTTTGCCCTATCGGATGTCGTGCTGGCACTGCCAGACGATGCCTTCAAGCCCTTCGGGCCAGACGGCCTGAGCGCCGGTGATACTGCGTGGGTGCTGGCATCTGCCGCGCTGGTGCTGCTGATGACTCCCGGCCTGGCGTTCTTCTACGGCGGCCTGTCCCGGCAGAAGTCCGTCCTCAACATGATGATGATGTCGTTCGGCTCGATGGGCCTGGTCAGCATCATCTACGTGCTGTGGGGATACTCGATGTCGTTCGCGTCGAGTCACACCGGCGGCAGCGACTTCCTGGGCATCTTCGACAATCCGTTCACGCTGTTCGGCGTCAACCAACTGATGGACACCCAAGAGGTCGGCGACGTCACCTCGTATGTGGCCGGTGGATTCGGTTCGGTGCCGGCAATCGTGTGGGTCGCCTTCCAGCTCACCTTCGCGGTCATCACGGTTGCGCTGATCAGCGGTGCGGTGGCCGAGCGGATGAAGTTCGGCACCTGGCTGGTATTCGGCGGCGTTTGGGTGACCCTGGTGTATTTCCCGCTGGCCCACATGGTTTGGGGTGGCGGCCTGCTGTCGGGTGCTGAAGGTGGGATCGCCGCGAAGATCTTCGGCACGGTCACCGACGACGAAGGCAATGTCTCGGCCGCGGTCAGTCCGATCGACTTCGCCGGTGGCACAGTGGTTCACATCAACGCCGGTATGGCCGCGCTGATCCTGGCCATCCTGCTGGGCAAGCGTGCCGGGTTCGGCCGCACCGCGTTCCGCCCGCACAACATTCCGTTCGTGATGCTCGGCGCGGCCCTGCTGTGGTTCGGCTGGTTCGGCTTCAACGTGGGTTCCGAGGGTGCCGCAGACGCGGCTGCCGGCCTGGTCTGGGTCAACACCACCGCGGCCACCGCGGCAGCGATGATGGGCTGGTTGCTGGTCGAGCGGTTGCGCGACGGTCACGCCACCAGCGTGGGCGCGGCCTCGGGCATCGTCGCGGGCTTGGTCGCCATCACGCCGGCCTGTGGCAATCTCACCCCGATCTGGTCGTTGGTGGTCGGCGCGATCGCCGGTGCGCTGGCCTCGCTGGCGGTCGCACTGAAGTACAAGCTGGGCTACGACGATTCACTCGACGTGGTTGGCGTGCACCTGGTGGCCGGCCTGTGGGGCACCGTGTCGCTGGGCTTCTTCGCCACCGAAACCGGTCTGTTCACCGGCGGTGACTACAAGCAGTTGGTGGTGCAGATCGTCATCGCACTGTCGGCCGTGGTGTTTACTGCGATCATGACCGCGATCATCGCCTACGCCGTCAAGCCGTTGGGCTGGCGAATCAGCAAGGAAGACGAACACACTGGCATCGATGAAACCGTGCATGCAGAAACTGCTTATGAGCTCGCCTGATCGGGAAGAATCGACAGTGTCTTGGAAGGAAGCGACTAAATGAAGTTGATCACGGCGATCGTCAAGCCATTCACGCTCGAAGACGTCAAAACCGGCCTGGAGCAGACTGGCATCCTCGGTATGACCGTAAGTGAAGTCCAGGGTTACGGCCGGCAGAAGGGACACACCGAGGTCTACCGCGGTGCCGAGTACTCGGTGGATTTCGTGCCCAAGGTGCGCGTTGAGGTCGTCGTCGACGATTCCGCGGTCGACAAGGTGGTCGACGTGATCGTGCAGGCTGCGCGCACCGGCAAGATCGGCGACGGGAAGGTCTGGGTCAGCCCGGTCGACACCGTCGTGCGGGTGCGCACCGGCGAGCGCGGCAGCGACGCCCTTTGATTCCCAACGGTTTCTAGTCGTCCTCACCGGGGCTGCCCCGGTGGCACCGATCGGATACCAACCCTGGGAGGACGATATGAAGCAGACACCAGATTCGGCCGCCGGAGCCGCCCGTTGGCAGGCTCCGGCGGAGGTGTCGAACAAACCCGCCACCGACCTGACCAAGGCGGTCGCCGCGCTGATGAGTGGCGTTGCCCGGCAACTGGATTCAGCCGCATTGCGCGACGCGCTGCTGGACCTGCACGAATTCTGGCTCACCAGCAAGGCCACCGAGCTGAACATCACCGCCACCAGTGGCTTCGCCATCGTGGCGACCGGCGGCCTGGGCCGGGGCGAACTGGTGCCCTACTCCGACCTGGATTTGACGCTGCTGCATGACAACATGCCCACCGACGTCGTCTCCCAGGTCGCCGAAATGCTGTGGTATCCGTTGTGGGACGCCAACATTCGACTCGACCACAGTGTGCGCACGGTGCCCGAGGCGTTGCGGGTGGCCAACGACGACATCTCGGCCGGCCTGGCCATGCTCGAAGTCCGGCACATCGCCGGAGATGCCGAACTGTCCGGGTTGCTGACCGGCGGGGCCCGTAGACAGTGGCGAACCGGCATCGCGCCGCGGTTCGCCGAGCTCGTCGAACACACCAAGGCACGTTGGCAGCGCAGCGGCGAGATCGCGCACCGCGCCGAGCCGGATCTCAAATGCGGTCGCGGCGGACTGCGGGACATCCAGCTGCTCAATGCGTTGGCCATCGCCCAGCTCGCCGACGTCTATCCCAACCAGTCGTTGGCTTCGCCCACCGGCTCGCTGGGCGAGGCGCACATGACCCTGCTCAATGTCCGCACCGAGTTGCATCGGGTGGCCGGCCGCGGGCGCGACGTGCTGCTGGCCCAGCACGCCGACGAGATCGGCGCCGCGTTGCGCATCGGCGACCGGTTCGACCTGGCCCGTGCGCTCTCCGACGCCGCCCGCACGATCAGCTACTACGTCGACGCCGGCCTGCGCACGGCCGGCAACGCGCTGCCCAGACGGGGACTGTCGGTGCTGCGCCGCCCGGTGCGCCGACCGCTGGACGAAGGCGTGGTGGAGTTCAACGGCGAAGTGGTGCTGGCCCGCGAAGCCCGACCCGAACGCGATCCGGGCCTGATCCTGCGGGTGGCGGCGGCGTCGGCCACCACCGGCCTGCCGATGTCGGCGTCCACGCTGAGTCGGCTGGCCGCATCCGCGCCCGAGCTGCGCGCCCCGTGGCCGCGGCCGGCGCTCAAGGATCTGCTGGTGATGCTCAGCGCGGGACCCACCGCGGTCGCCACGGTCGAGGCACTGGACCGCACCGGACTGTGGGGCCGGCTATTCCCGGAGTGGGGCGCGGTCCGCGACCTGCCGCCGCGCGACGTCGTGCACATCTGGACGGTGGATCGGCACCTGATCGAAACCGTCTCGCGAGCAAGCGCTTTCACCACCCGAGTGTCGCGACCGGACCTGTTGGTGCTGGGTGCGCTGTGTCACGACATCGGTAAGGGTCGCGGCGGCGACCACAGTGTGATCGGTGCCGAGCTGGCCACCCAGATCGGCACCCGGCTGGGTTTGTGGCCCTCGGACGTCGAGACGCTGTCGGCGATCGTGCGCTACCACCTGCTGCTGCCCGACACCGCCACCCGCAAGGACCTCGATGACCCGGACGTCATCGCCGGCGTCGTCGAGGCGCTGGGCCGCGACCTGGTGCTGCTGGAACTGCTGGATGCGCTGGCCGAGGCCGACTCGCGGGCCACCGGGCCCGGGGTGTGGGGAGATTGGAAGGCGTCGCTGATCGGTGATCTGGTACGCCGGTGCCGGTTGGTGATGTCCGGTGAGCCGCTGCCGCAGGCCGACCCGATCGAACCGCGGCTGTTGGAGCTGGCCGCCGGCGGCGGCGTGCACGTCGAACTGTCGCCGGGCGACGGTGTGCACGTCTACAACGTCACGATGATCGCACCGGACCGGCGCGGCGCACTGTCCAAGGCCGCCGGCGTGATGGCGCTGAACTCGCTACGGGTGCATTCGGCGTCGGTCAACAGCCATGCCGGAGCGGCCGTCGACACGTTCGTGGTGTCGCCGCACTTCGGTTCGCCGCCGGCCGCCGAGTTGCTGCGCCAGCAGCTGGTCTTGGCGCTGCGCGGCCAGCTGGACGTGATCGCCGCGTTGCAGGCGCGCGAACATGAGGCGGCCCGGAACGGACCGCTGGTGGGGGAACCGCAGGCCAGTGTGCCGATCGCGGTCACCCAGGCGCCGCCCCGAATCCTGTGGCACCGGGCCGGGCCGGGGCAGCTGCTGGTCGAGATCCGCTCCACCGACCGGCGCGGTCTGCTCGCGGAGTTGACCGGCGTGTTCGAGCGGTCCGGCGTGGACGTGTCCTGGGCCAAGGTGACCACGCTGGGTTCCTCGGTGATCGACGTGTTCTGCCTGGAGGTGCCCGACGAGCGCTCCGACGACGTGCGCACCGAACTGGAGCGCGCGCTGTACCGGGTGCTGCCCAGCCCGCCGCCGGCCAAACCGGCGGAAGCCGCCGGCTGAGCCGCGTCCATTAGGCTGACTGCGTGTTTGAATCCCTGTCCGACCGGTTGACCGGTGCCCTGGCCGGATTGCGCGGCAAGGGCCGGCTGACCGACGCAGATATCGACGCCACCGCCCGCGAGATCCGTCTGGCGCTGCTCGAGGCCGACGTTTCGCTGCCCGTGGTGCGCGCGTTCATCGCGCGGATCAAGGAGCGCGCCCGCGGCGCCGAGGTCTCCGGTGCGCTGAACCCGGCGCAGCAGGTCGTCAAGATCGTCAACGAGGAGCTGATCGGCATCCTCGGCGGCGAAACCCGTCCGCTGGTGTTCGCCAAGAACCCGCCGACCGTGATCATGCTGGCCGGTCTGCAGGGTGCAGGTAAGACCACGCTGGCCGGCAAGCTGTCGAAATGGCTTAAGGATCAAGGGCATACCCCGTTGCTGGTGGCCTGTGACCTGCAGCGGCCGGGCGCGGTCAATCAGCTCCGGATCGTCGGTGAGCGCGCCGGTGTCGCGGTGTTCGCGCCGCACCCGGGCACCGCCGCCGATGCCGCCGAGACCGAGGGAGCCGGCCCGGGTGACCCGGTGTCGGTGGCCGGCGCCGGTCTGGCCGAGGCCAAGGCCAAGCACTACGACGTCGTGATCGTCGACACCGCGGGCCGGTTGGGTATCGACGACGTGCTGATGGCGCAGGCCGCGGCCATCCGTGACGCCGTGCAGCCCGATGAGACGCTGTTCGTGCTGGACGCGATGATCGGTCAGGACGCGGTGACCACGGCCGAGGCGTTCGGCTCCGGGGTCGGCATCACCGGCGTCGTGCTGACCAAGCTGGACGGCGACGCGCGCGGCGGCGCCGCGCTGTCGGTGCGCGAGATCACCGGCGTGCCGATCCTGTTCGCCTCCACCGGCGAGAAACTCGAGGACTTCGACGTCTTCCACCCCGACCGGATGGCGTCGCGCATCCTGGGCATGGGCGACGTGCTGAGCCTGATCGAGCAGGCCGAGCAGGTCTTCGACGCGCAGAAGGCCGAAGAGGCCGCCGCCAAGATCGGCTCCGGCGAGTTGACGCTGGAGGACTTCCTCGAGCAGATGCTGGCCATCCGCAAGATGGGGCCGATCGGCAACCTGCTGGGCATGCTGCCCGGCGCCGGTCAGATGAAAGACGCGTTGGCCGCCGTCGACGACAAACAACTCGACCGGCTGCAGGCCATCATCCGCGGTATGACGCCGGCCGAACGGGCCGACCCGAAGATCATCAACGCCTCGCGGCGGCTGCGCATCGCCAACGGTTCCGGTGTGGCGGTGTCCGAGGTCAACCAGCTGGTGGACCGGTTCTTCGAGGCCCGCAAGATGATGTCCTCGATGGCCGGGCAGTTCGGCTTCCCGGGCTCGGGGATGCGAAAGTCCAAGAGCCGCAAGGGCGGTAAGAACGCCAAGGGCAAGAAGGGGCGGGCCAAGGGCAAGGGGCCGACGCAGCCGAAGGCGCCCAATCCGCTGGGCTTGCCGGGCGGTTTCCCGGACTTGTCGCAGATGCCGGCCGGGCTCGACGAGTTGCCGCCCGGTCTGGCCGATTTCGACCTGTCCAAGCTGAAGTTCCCGGGCAGGGGTTAGTGCGGCTGCACCTGCGCGGCATCGGGTTGCCCGACGGGCAACCCGTGCAGTGGTGGGTGATCGACGGCCGGCTCAGTGCCGAACCGGTCGCCGACGCAACCACGGTGTTCGACGGCGGCTGGATCATCCCCGGCCTGGTCGACGCGCACTGCCACGTCGGGCTGGGCCCGCACGGAGCCACGTCGCTGGACGAGGCGGTGCAGCAGGCCGAAACCGAGCGCGACGTCGGTGCGCTGCTGTTGCGCGATGCCGGATCCCCGGTCGACACCCGCAGCTTCGACGAACGTGAGGACCTGCCGCGGATCATCCGCGCCGGCCGGCATCTGGCCCGGCCCAAGCGCTACATCGCCGGTCTGCCGATCGACATCGAAGACGAGACCGAGCTGCCCCGCTACGTCGCCGAGCAGGCCCGGTACGGCGACGGCTGGGTCAAGTTGGTGGGGGACTGGATCGACCGGTCGGTCGGGGACCTGGCTCCGCTGTGGTCCGACGACGTCCTGGTCGCGGCAATCGAGGCCGCGCACGCCGAAGGTGCCCGGGTGACCGCGCACGTGTTCGGCGAGGACGCGCTGCCGGGCCTGATCAAGGCCGGTATCGACTGCATCGAACACGGCACCGGCCTGACCGACGACACCATCGCGCTGATGCTCGAACACGGCACCGCGCTGGTGCCCACGCTGATCAACATCGAGAACTTCCCCGGTATCGCGGCCGGGGCGAGCAAGTACCCGGCCTACGCCGCGCACATGCGGGAGCTGTACGAGCGCTGCCATCAGCGGGTCGGGGCTGCACACGAGGCCGGGGTGCCGATCTTCGCGGGCACCGACGCCGGCGGGATGATCACGCACGGCCGGATCGCCGACGAGGTGGCCGCATTGCGCAGCGTGGGGCTGTCGGCCGACGAGGCGCTGGGTGCGGCGTCCTGGACGGCGCGGGACTGGCTGGGTCGCCCCGGGCTCGAGCACGGCGCGTCGGCCGACCTGGTCTGCTATGGCGCCGACCCGCGTGAGCCGGGTGTGCTGCAGCATCCGGAGTTGGTGCTGCTGCGCGGCCGCGCCTACCGGAGCTGAGCGCTAGCGCGGCTGGGAAAAGCCCCAGTCCAGCAGCGCCATCGCCTGGTCATACAGGTCGGAGTTGCTCTTCATCTGCACCACGACCAGTCGGCGGCCGTTGCGTTGGGCGGCGCCGACGAAGGTCTCGCCGGCCAGGTTCGTGAAGCCGGTCTTGCCGGCCAGGGTGCCGGGGTAGCGGTCGAGCAGCTTGTTCTGGTTGGTCAGGGTCTTGTAGCCGGTGCGGGTGGGGAACTGCGCGGTGCGCTGGCCGAAGATCTGGGCGAGCACCGGGTAGCGCAGGGCGTGCCGGTAGATGATGGCCAGATCGTGCGGGGTGGTGACCGATTCCCAGCCCGGACCGTCCAGGCCCGACGGCGACATCGCGCGGGTGCTGCGGGCGCCCAGGCTCGCGGCCTTGGCCGTCATCGCGTTGATCGCGACGCGGTACCCGCCGAGCATGTCACCGAGCAGATTGGCGGCGTCGTTCCCGGACACCATCAGCAGCGCATCGAGCAACTGGCGTGCGGTGTACACCTGGCCGGGAACCACGCCGGCGCAAGAACATTCGACCTTGTTGTGGTTGGCGTTGGCCCGCACCGCGGTGGCCGGGTTGATGTGGTCGAGCACCACCATGGCCAGCAGCGCCTTGATGGTGCTGGCCGGCGCGTAGCTGCCGTACGGGTCCTTGCCGCCGAGAATCTGACCGGTGTCCAGATCGGCGACCAACCAGGCCCGGGCCGGACCGTCGGGTGCGGTGGCGACGTTGATGGCCTGGGGTTCGGCCGACGTCGGCGCGGCGGTGCCGAGCAACATCGCGGCCAACACCGGGGCGAGCAGGGTCGCGAGGCCCGCCAGTGCGCGCGGCCGTTTTCCAGGCACGAGCGCCGAGCCTAACCACCGCGCATCTAGGACCGGACCCGCTGCGGTATCGAATCGGTTGCGGCTCTACAACATTCCGACGTTGTCGTGCCCGCCCTGGGCGAAACCCCAATCCAGCAGGGTGGCGGCCTGATCCCAGTAGGTCGGGCCGCCTTCGCGGACCAGGCCGTACATCATGGCGACCACGAGCCGGCGGCCGTCGCGTGCCGCGGCCCCGACGTAGGTCTTGCGGGCCAGGTCGGTGAAACCGGTCTTGCCGCCGATCATGCCGGGATAGCGGTTCAGCATCTCGTTCTGGTTGACCAGCACCCGCTGCCCGGTTTTGGTCGGGAAGATGGCCGACGGCTGTGCGGTGATCTCGGCGAAGACCGGGTAGCTCATCGCGTTGCGGAAGATCACCGCCAGGTCGTGCGGCGTGCTCCACATCGGCATCCCGGGCGCGTCCAGACCCGAGGTGCTGCCGGCGTTGGTGCCGTAGGCGCCGATCAAGGCGGCCTTGGCGTTCATCTTGGCCACCGCGGCCTCGGTGCCGCCGAGCATCCGGGCCAGCGTGTTGGCCGCGTCGTTGCCGGACGCCAGCAGCAGCCCGTCCAGTAGTTGGCGGGTGCTGTAGCTGCGGCCCGGGGCCACCCCGGCGCAGTTGCATTCCACCGCGGTGTCGGCGGGAATGGCCTCGATGGTGGCGTCCAGCGGCAGTTCGTCGAGCACCACCTGGGCCAGCAGCGTCTTGATCGTGCTGGCCGGCGGGGTCTGCGCCTCGATGTTGGCGCCCGCGAGTACCTCGCCGGTGTCCAGGTCGGCGATGATCCAGTTCGGCGCCGGACCGTCCGGGATGGGTGTGCTGCCGGGCGGTCGCAGTTCGGCGTCAGCGGAGGCGATCGGCGCCGTCACGCCCATCGCCAACGTGACCGTCATCGCCAGGGCCGCCAAGAGTCGGTGCATGACTCGTCAGAGTAAGCCACCGGCCCAGCTGTCGCGCAGGTCAGTACACGTCGCGCAGGTAGCGGTGATCCTTGATCAGTTCGTTGACGTAGCTGTGGGCGGCCAAAGCGTCCATCTCGCCGGCCGCGGCGATGATCTCGTGCAACGTGCGGTCGACGTCCTTGGCCATCCGCTCGGCGTCACCGCAGACATAGAGATGGGCGCCGTCGCGCAACCAGGCGTACAACTCAGCGCCGTGCTCGGCCATCAGGTGCTGGACGTAGACCTTGTCCGGCTGATCGCGGGAGAACGCCAGGTCCAGCCGGGTGAGCACGCCGGCGTCGAGGAATCCCTGCAGTTCGTCGCGGTACAGGAAGTCGGTTCCGCGGCGGCGGTCGCCGAAGAACAGCCAGTTGCGTCCGCCCGCCTGCCGGGCCTGGCGTTCGTGCAGGAACGCCCGGAACGGAGCGATGCCGGTGCCCGGACCGATCATGATCACCGGCACGTCATCGGCCGGCAGTCGGAAGCTGTGGTTGGGCCGCGGATGCACCTTGACCAGCTCGCAGCGGTCCGCCAGATAGGTCGAGGCCACCCCACCGCGGTCCCGGCCCCGCGCGCAGTGCCGGATGGTCGCCACGGTCAGGTGCACGTGGTTGGGATGGCAGGTCGGTGTGGAGGCGATCGAGTAGTCCCGGAACTGCAAGGGGCGCAGGCTTTCCACCACCTCTTCGACGGTCAGGACGGCGGGGTCGACCAGCTCGAGCAGGTCCAGCACGTCGCGGCCGTAGAGCCAATCAGCCAGGGCCGCAGTGTCTTCGGAGGTCAGCATCCGGGCGGCGTCGGCGTCCTTGGTGCGGTCGGCGATCAGCGATTGCAGCGCGGCCGCCGGCGTCCGGATCTCCAGGTGTTCGGCCAGCAGCACGCCGAGTGGCTCGTCGTAGTCGGCCAGTCGGTGCTCGGCTGTGACACCGAGGCGGGCCAGGATCGCTGTGACCAGAGCCGGGTCGTTGACCGGATGCACGGCGATCGAGTCACCGGCCTGATAGTCGATGCCGGAATCGCCGAGGTCCAACTCGTAGTGCCGGACCTCCTTGTCGGAATCGGCGGCGGTCAGCAACCGGCTGCTCAGCACCCGCGCAGTGAACGGATTCTTCCGGTCCCACGGTGAATGCTGCTGTTGCGGTGCGTCCTTGGTGACGACGACGGGTGCCGCGCTGCCCCCGGCGGCGTCGCGGGCGGCCTCGAGCAGTTTGACCACGTCGGCGGTCCAGGCGGCGGCTTCGCTTTCGAAGTACACGTCGCAATCCACCCGCTCGGCGATCCGGGTGCCGCCGAGTTCCTCGAGCCGTTCGTCGAGGAGTTTGCCTGCGTTGCAGAACAACTCGTAGGACCGGTCGCCGAGCGCGAGCACCGCGAAGTTCAGGCCGTCGAAGCGGCCGGCATCGTCGGCGGCCAGCGTCTCCCAGAACACCGTGCCGTCGTCGGGGAACTCGCCATCGCCGAAGGTGGAGGCGATCCCGATGAAATGCGATGCGGCGCGCAGGTCGTCCAGGGAGAGGTCGTTGAGCTCTTTTTCCTTGACGTCGATCCCGATCTCCCGGGTGGCATTGGTGAACAGCTCGGCGAGCCACTCGGCACTGCCCATATCGGTCGCATAGCCGACGATCAACGAGAAGGGGCGTGGATCGGGCACGGGCGGGTCTTCTTTCTGCGTCGGCCGATAGGTAAGGGTGACCTTACTTAAATCGGTCGTCGCAGTGGGGGCTCCCTTTCTGGCCGCCGCAGCTGAAAGTAGTCAGACCACCCGGTCGAAGCACTTGGTCTCGACCCGCCGGGTCATCCGCCAGCCGGCCGGGGTGCGGATGAATTCGTCGTCGTACCACAGTCCGCAGAACAGCACCTGACCTTCGCCGCCGAGCACCATCGGGTTGAAGCACAGCGTTCGGGCGGCCGCGGTGTCGCCGTCGATGCGGACGTCGAAGTTGCCGAGCAGATGGGCATAGGCCGGGAAGTTGGGCAGCACCTCGGCCAACCAGGCCTTGACCTCGGGGAAGTGGCCGTCGATGCCGCCCATGGCGCGATAGTCGATGTAGGCATCGGGGGTGAAGACCGCGTCCAGGTCGTCGAATCGGCGGGTGTCGATCGCCGTGGAGTAGTCGACCAGCAGCTGCTGGATTTCCAGACGGTCCGAGATCTCCTGCAGGCTCAGCACAGCCTGATTTTAGGTGTGGGCCGGGTTCTGGCAGAATATCCGGCTGTCTGTCCTCGGCCACGGCCGTACGACGGTCACACACGTGAGGCAAAACCGGATCCCGGCAACCCGCTCGGATCGCTGAATTGCAGCGTGGCATCCCAACAGGAGTTTCTAGATGGCTGTCAAGATCAAGCTCACCCGGCTTGGCAAGATCCGCAACCCCCAGTACCGCATCATCGTCGCCGACGCGCGCACCCGTCGCGACGGTCGGTCCATCGAGGTCATCGGCCGCTACCACCCCAAGGAAGAGCCGAGCCTGATCGAGATCAACTCCGAGCGCGCGCAGTACTGGCTGAGCGTCGGCGCCCAGCCCACCGAACCGGTGCTGGCGCTGCTGAAGATCACCGGCGACTGGCAGAAGGCCAAGGGCCTGCCGGGCGCCGAGGGCACGCTGAAGGTCAAGGAGCCCAAGCCGTCCAAGCTGGATCTGTTCAACGCAGCGCTGGCCGAGGCCGAGGGCGGGTCCACTTCGGACGCCGTCACCCTCAAGAAGAAGAAGGCGCCGAAGAAGGGCGAGGCCGAAGCCGAGGCCGCTGAGGCTGCAGCCACCGAGGCCCCGGAAGCCGCCGCCGAGGCCGCCGAGACGCCAGCCGAATGAGCACCGTCGTCGTCGACGCCGTCGAGCACCTGGTGCGCGGAATCGTCGACAATCCCGAGGACGTTCGCGTCGACATGGTGACCAGTCGCCGTGGCCGCACCGTCGAGGTGCACGTGCACCCCGATGACCTGGGCAAGGTGATCGGCCGCGGCGGCCGCACCGCGACGGCGTTGCGCACCCTGGTCGCCGGGATCGGCGGCCGCGGTATCCGCGTCGACGTGGTGGACACCGACCAATAGTGGAGTTGGTCGTCGGGCGCGTCGCCAAAGCGCACGGCATCGGCGGCGAAATCGTCGTCGAGGTCCGCACCGACGATCCAGAGCGTCGTTTCGAGCGCGGTGCCACGGTGCGGGCCAGACCCGCCCGTGGCGGCGCCGAACGGCAGTTCCAGATCGAATCCGTTCGCCCGCACGGTCCTCGGCTGCTGCTGCGGCTGGCCGGGATAACCGATCGCAATGCCGCGGATGCGCTGCGCGGCCTGTTGTTCATCGTCGATTCCGCTGACCTGCCGCCGATTTCCGAGCCCGACGAGTACTACGACCATCAGCTCGAAGGTTTGCAGGTGCGCACCGTCGACGGGCAGCCGATCGGGGTGGTGGCCGAGGTGCTGCACACCCAGGGCGGTGAATTGCTCAGTGTGCGAACCGAAGCCGACGCAGAAGTGCTGATTCCGTTCGTCGCTGCCATCGTCCCGACGGTGTCGCTGGCCGACGGTGTCATCGAGGTGGACCCACCGGACGGTCTGCTGGATCCGGAGTGATCATGCGCATCGACGTCATCACGATCTTTCCGGCCTACCTGGATGCGCTGCGGCAGGCGTTGCCGGGCAAGGCGATCGAGGCCGGGCGGGTACGACTCGGCGTGCACGATCTGCGGGACTGGACCCACGACGTACACCGTTCCGTCGATGACTCGCCGTACGGCGGCGGGCCGGGCATGGTGATGCGTGCGCCGGTGTGGGGCGCGGCGCTCGATGACATCTGCACTCCGGAAACACTTTTGGTGGTGCCCACGCCCGCGGGCCGGCTGTTCGACCAGGCCACCGCGCAGGACTGGGCCACCGAGCAGCACCTGGTGTTCGCCTGCGGTCGCTACGAAGGCATCGACCAGCGCGTGGTCGAGGACGCGGCCCGGCGGATGCGGGTGGCCGAGGTGTCGATCGGCGACTATGTACTCAACGGCGGCGAAGCCGCGGTGCTCGTGATGCTCGAGGCCGTCATCCGGTTGCTGCCCGAGGTGCTGGGCAATCCAGCTTCGCACCAGCAGGATTCGCATTCCGAACACCACGCAGGTCTGCTGGAGGGACCCAGCTACACCCGGCCGGCCAGTTGGCGCGGGCTCGAGGTGCCCGAGGTGTTGCTTTCCGGTGATCACGCCCGGATCGAAGCCTGGCGCGCCGAACAGTCCCGGCAGCGCACTGTCGAGCGCCGGCCGGATCTGTTGGCCGACTAGTTGATCTTGCCGCCCGGGAACATGCTCTTGACCGCCTCGGTGACGGTGGCGCGGGCGGTGGCGTCGTCGGATGGTTGCAGCGCATAGACCACCATCACGTACCGGCGATCCGGCCCGATGATGCCGCTGGACAGATGCATCCAGTCCGGGCCGATGCAGCACATCCAACCCTGTTTGACCGCAACGGGTTCGGCGTAGAGACCTTCGGGGATGCCGAAATGCTGCGGGTAGCCGTCGATCCCGATCGGGGTGGACTGTGCCAAGTTGCTGATGATCTGGTTGGCGCGCTCGGGCGGTAGCCCACCGGAAGCGGTGAGCAGCATGTCGTAGTAGCGGACCAGCTCCTGCGGCGAGATCGTGGTGTTCCACCACTTGCCGTCGTCGGGATGGCCGAGGGTGTCCAGCCGGTAGCGGCGAGCCACCCGATCCAGGATGTCGGTTTCGCCGCCGCGTTCCCAGAACGTATTCGCGGCGTTGTCGTCGGAGGACTGCAGCATCACGTCCAGTGACTTGCGGTCCTCGGCGGACAGTTCGGGCTCCCGCAACAGCAGATCGTCGGCGATGAACAACTTGGCCACCGATGCGGTGGCCATCCGACTGGCCGGTCCGGCGGTCGCGCGCTGTCCGGTTTCGCGGTCGAGGAGCGCAATGGTCACCTCGGCGCCGTTGGCGGCGGCCTGCTCGCTGGCCTGCTCGGCGCGCACATCGAGATCAACGATCGCGGCCGGCGGCTGGATCGGGGCCTCGGGCGTGGCGTCCTCGGGGGCCTGCGGCGCGACGGTCAGCTGGGGTCCGGCCGGGCGGTTCGGCGGGGAGCCGTAGACGCGCGCCTCACAGCCGGCCAGGCTGCCCAGCAGCACGATGCCGGCGACTCCCGCGGCGGCCCTGACCAGGGCCGATCGCCGCCTGTGCATGCTGCTCCTCGGAAGCCGATACCGGATAGGGGGTCAGGCTGGCTGCGCTGCCGTCGCCCGTTTGATCAGACTAACCTCTGGCCCCGGTGCACACGTAGCGAGGCGCGCGCGGCGCAGCGCAACGCGCGTGGCCGAAGCCGATTTCTCTCTGGCGGGCCCGGTCTGGCACAATTGAGCAGTTGTCCGCGCGGGCTGGGTCCCTTTCGCCTGCGCCGGAAGAACCAAGAAGACCCCGATAAGCCCGAATTTCGGCCCGGCACGTCTCGCGCGTCCCGCGCCGGGACCACGATGTGCACGGACCGTGACGCAAGGAAGAGGCACCGATGAACACGCTGGACTTCGTCGACCAGGCGTCGCTGCGCGACGACATCCCGGAATTCGGCCCCGGTGACACCGTGAACGTGCACGTGAAGGTCATCGAGGGCGCCAAGGAGCGCATCCAGGTGTTCAAGGGCGTCGTGCTCCGTCGCCAGGGCGGCGGCGTCCGGGAGACCTTCACGGTGCGCAAGGAGAGCTACGGCGTCGGCGTCGAGCGCACCTTCCCCGTGCATTCGCCCAACGTGGACCGCATCGAGGTGCTGACCCGCGGTGACGTGCGCCGGGCCAAGCTGTACTACCTGCGCGAACTGCGCGGCAAGAAGGCCAAGATCAAGGAAAAGCGCTGACCCGCTGCCTCGTGCAGGTCGTGGCATCAGCAGCCGGCCTGACTACGCTGGCCTCGTGACCGACACCCCGGACCGGACCGACTCACCCGCCGAGCAGCCAGAGGATCCAGCTCAGGACGCCACGAAGCCGGCCGACAAGGGCGACAAGGGCGACGGCAAGAAGGGTTCGGCGCTGCGCGAAGGCGTGATCCTGATCTCGATCGCGCTGGTGCTCTACTACGTCATGTTGACGTTCGTGGCGCGGCCCTACCTGATTCCCTCGGAATCCATGGAGCCGACCCTGCACGGCTGCGACGGCTGCACCGGCGACCGGATCATGGTCGACAAAGTCAGCTACCGGTTCACCGAACCGAGGCCGGGCGACGTCGTGGTGTTCAAGGGACCGCCGAACTGGAGCCTGGGCTACAAGTCGATCCGCTCGGACAACACCGCGGTGCGGTGGGTGCAGAACGCGTTGAGCGTGATCGGGTTCGTACCGCCGGATCAGAACGATCTGGTCAAACGGATCATCGCGGTCGGTGGACAAACCGTGCAGTGCCGCACGGACACCGGATTGACGGTCGACGGCAAACCGCTCAACGAGCCGTATCTGGACCCGGCGACGCTGGGTTACGACCCCGCCGAATACCCGTGCCTGGGACCCGAGTTCGGCCCCGTCGAGGTGCCCGAGGGGCGGCTGTGGGTGATGGGGGACAACCGCACGCATTCCGGTGATTCGCGCCGGCATTGCAATGGCGCGACGCCGAGCCCCGACGACCCCAACCGGATGGTGATCTGCACCGGCGACCCCGAGGACGGCACCATCCCGGTGGAGAACGTGATCGGCAAGGCGCGGTTCATCGCCTGGCCCCCCGGACGCTGGGGTGGTGTGGACTCGGTCAACCCGCAGTTGGGCGGATAGGTGTCCACCATCTGGCCGCCGCGTACGGTGATCCGCAGATCCTCTGGGCTGCGCACGCTGGAATCGGCGCTGTATCGCAGTGGGTTGGGTCCGGTCGCCGGGGTCGACGAGGTCGGGCGCGGTGCCTGCGCGGGCCCGTTGGTGGTGGCGGCCTGCGTGCTGGGGCCGAACCGGTTCGGCAGCCTGTCGCTGTTGGACGACTCCAAAAAGCTCACCGAGGTGGAACGGGAACGCCTGTTCCCGTTGATCAAGCGGTACGCGCTGGCCTACCACGTGGTGTTCATCCCGTCGGTCGAGGTGGACCGCCGCGGGGTGCATGTGGCCAACATCGAAGGTATGCGCCGCGCGATCGCCGGGTTGTCGGTGCGGCCCGGCTATGTGCTGTCCGACGGGTTCCGGGTGCCAGGTCTGCCGGTGCCGTCGCTGCCGGTGATCGGCGGCGACGCGGCCGCGGCCTGCATTGCGGCGGCCAGCGTGTTGGCCAAGGTCAGCCGGGATCGGCTGATGGTCGAAATGGACGGCGAGTTCCCCGGTTACGGCTTCGCCGAGCACAAGGGGTACAGCACGTACGCGCACACCACGGCGCTGGCCGCGCTCGGCCCGTGCAGCCAGCACCGGTTTTCCTTCATCAACGTGCGGCGGGCCGCGCAGGCGTGCGAACCTGAGGCGCGCAGCGAAAACGGGTAGGGGAAGATGGACTCCACCGACGACAAGGATTGCTGGACCGATGAGTGCTGAAGATCTCGAAAAGTATGAAACCGAGATGGAGCTCTCGCTGTATCGCGAGTACAAGGACATCGTCGGGCAGTTCAGCTATGTGGTCGAAACCGAGCGACGGTTCTACCTGGCCAACAGCGTCGAACTGATTCCGCGCAACGCCGACGGCGAGGTGTACTTCGAGCTGCGGTTGGCCGACGCCTGGGTGTGGGACATGTACCGGCCGGCGCGTTTCGTCAAGCAGGTCCGGGTGATCACGTTCAAGGACGTCAACGTCGAAGAAGTGGAGAAGCCCGAGCTGCGGCTGCCGGAATGAGTTCGGCCGGCCTGTGCATGAACTGCTGACTGTGCACAACTAGGCGCGCACCGCGGTTTTCCGACCGTCGCTGCGCCCACCGTGTCGGCGGGTTGGCCCAACCTGACGGGCATGACTACATGGACACGGGCGCGGCTGGGCGCCCTCGGCGAGCAGGTGGCCGTCGATCACCTGCTCGGCCTCGGACATCGCATCCTGGTGCGCAACTGGCGCTGCCGGTACGGCGAACTCGACGTCATCGCCGTCGATGAGCAGACCGACACGCTGATCTTCGTCGAGGTCAAGACCCGCACCGGTGACGGTTTCGGCGGGCTGGCCGAGTCGGTGCCACCGGACAAGGTGCGTCGGTTGCGACGGCTGGCAGCGCTGTGGCTGGCCGCCCAGGACGGCCATTGGGCGCAGCTTCGGATGGACGTGATCGGCGTCCGGATCGGTCGGGTGCGGGGGCCGGAAGTGTTGCACCTGAAGGGGATTGGGTGATGGCGCTCGGGCGGGCCTTCTCGATCTCGATGAGCGGTCTGCGCGGCGACGTGGTGGAGATCGAGGCCGATATCGCCTCGGGGCTACCGGGTGTGCACCTGGTCGGGCTGCCCGACGCGGCGGTGTCGGAATCCCGCGACCGGGTGCGCTCGGCGATCACCAACAGCGGACATCAATGGCCGCAGTCGCGGGTGACGCTGGCGTTGTCGCCGGCGACGCTGCCGAAGATGGGTTCGGTCTTCGACATCGCCTTGGCGGCCGCGGTGCTGTCGGCCGGCGCCAAGAAGTCCTGGCCGGTGCTGGACAAGGCCGTGCTGCTCGGTGAGCTCGCCCTCGACGGACGGGTGCGTCCGGTGCGCGGGGTGCTGCCCGCGGTGCTGGCCGCCCGCCGGGAGGGTTGGACGACGGCGGTGGTGCCGGTGGCCAATCTGGCCGAGGCCAGCCTGGTCGACGGCATCGAGGTGCTCGGTGTGGCGACGCTGGGACAGTTGCACGATTGGCTGCTCGGGCGCGGGCGGTTGGCTGAGCGGGTCGACTCGGCGCGCGGCGGTGCGGTGGCCGATCCCAGCGCTGATGCCTCCGACGGTGACCTGGCCGACGTGCTGGGCCAGGAGCAGGCGCGGTACGCCGTCGAGGTGGCCGCTGCCGGCGGACATCATCTGTTGCTCACCGGCCCGCCCGGAACCGGGAAGACCATGCTGGCCCGTCGGCTGCCCGGGTTGCTGCCGACGCTCACCGACGCCGAGGCGCTGGAGGTGACCGCCATCCACTCGGTGGCCGGGATGCTGTCCGGGGACACCCCGCTGATCACCACACCGCCGTTCGTCGCCCCGCACCACGCCTCGTCGGTCGCTGCGCTGGTCGGGGGCGGAGCCGGGATGGCGCGCCCGGGTGCGGTCAGTCGCGCGCACCGCGGCGTGTTGTTTCTCGACGAGTGCGCCGAGATAGCCGTCTCGGTGCTGGAAGCATTGCGAACACCGTTGGAGGAAGGTGAGATTCGATTGGCGCGTCGCGACGGCGTGGCCCGCTATCCGGCCCGGTTCCAGTTGGTGCTGGCGTCCAACCCGTGCCCGTGCGCCCCGGCCAACCCGGCCGACTGTCAGTGTCCGGGCGCGGTGCGCCGACGCTATCTGGGCAAACTGTCGGGCCCGCTGCTGGACCGGGTGGACCTGCGGGTGCAGATGAATCCCGGCCGGGTGGG
>NZ_JCALDB010000030.1:0-41432 GCF_059812645.1 Mycobacterium sp. NGS45
GTAACCCGGCCGGCGCCGACGGTACGGCCGCCCTCGCGGATCGCGAAGCGCAGGCCCTCGTCCATGGCGACGGGCTGGATCAGCGTGACGGAGATGTCGGTGTTGTCACCGGGCATCACCATCTCGGTGCCCTCGGGCAGGGTCACCACGCCGGTCACGTCCGTGGTCCGGAAGTAGAACTGCGGACGGTAGTTGTTGAAGAACGGCGTGTGCCGACCACCCTCGTCCTTGGACAGGATGTAGACGCTGCCCTCGAACTCGGTGTGCGGGGTGGTGGTGCCGGGCTTCACGACGACCTGGCCGCGCTCGACGTCCTCACGCTTGATGCCGCGCAGCAGCAGACCGACGTTGTCGCCGGCCTGGCCCTGGTCGAGCAGCTTGCGGAACATCTCGACACCGGTGACCGTGGTCTTGGTGGTCTCCGGGCGGATGCCGACGATCTCGACTTCCTCGTTCACGTTGACGACGCCGCGCTCCACACGACCGGTCACCACGGTGCCGCGGCCGGTGATGGTGAAGACGTCCTCGACGGGCATCAGGAACGGCTTGTCGGTCTCACGAACCGGATCCGGGATCGAGTCGTCGACGGCCTGCATCAGGTCCTCGACCGACTTGACCCACTTCGGGTCACCCTCGAGCGCCTTGAGCGCCGAGATCGGGATGACCGGGGCGTCCTCGTCGAAGTCCTGCGAAGCCAGCAGCTCCCGGACCTCCATCTCGACGAGCTCGAGCAGCTCCTCGTCGTCGACCATGTCGGCCTTGTTCAGGGCCACCAGGATGTAGGGCACACCCACCTGACGCGCCAGCAGCACGTGCTCGCGGGTCTGCGGCATCGGACCGTCGGTGGCGGCCACGACCAGGATCGCACCGTCCATCTGGGCGGCACCGGTGATCATGTTCTTGATGTAGTCAGCGTGACCGGGGGCATCCACGTGGGCGTAGTGCCGCTTGTCGGTCTGGTACTCCACGTGGGAGATGTTGATCGTGATACCGCGCTGACGTTCCTCGGGCGCATTGTCGATCTGGTCGAATGCGCGCGACTCGTTCAAATCGGGGAACTTATCGTGCAGAACCTTGGTGATCGCTGCAGTCGTAGTGGTCTTGCCGTGGTCAACGTGACCGATGGTCCCGATGTTGACGTGCGGCTTCGTCCGCTCGAACTTCGCCTTCGCCACTTCTGTGTCCTCCTGGACTTGTTGGTGCTTTGGTTAAAGCAATGATGATTTCTTCAGTTGTGTGGTCCCGCAAGACAACTGGGAATTACTCCCCGGTCGCCTTAGCGATGATCTCCTTCGACACCTGTGCCGGAACTTCAGCATAGGAATCGAACACCATGGAGTAGTTTGCCCGGCCCTGGGTCTTCGACCGAAGGTCGCCGACGTAGCCGAACATCTCCGACAGCGGTACCGCGGCCTTGACGACGCGCGCACCGCTGCGCTCCTCCATGGCCTGGATCTGACCACGGCGGGAGTTCAGGTCGCCGATCACGTCGCCCATGTAGTCCTCGGGCGTGGTGACCTCGACGGCCATGATGGGCTCCAGGATGACAGGCTGGGCAGCACCGGCTGCCTTCTTCATCACCTGGGACCCGGCAATCTTGAAGGCCATTTCCGACGAGTCGACGTCGTGGTAGGCGCCGTCGAGCAGCGTGACCTTCACATTCACCAGCGGGTAACCGGCCAGCACGCCGTACTGCATGGCGTCCTGGGCACCGGCATCCACCGACGGGATGTACTCGCGCGGGATCCGGCCGCCGGTGACCTTGTTCTCGAATTCGTAGGTCGCACCGTCCTCGCCGACGAACGGCTCGAGGTTGATGATGACCTTCGCGAACTGGCCCGAACCACCGGTCTGCTTCTTGTGCGTGAACTCCACGTTCTGCACGGTGCGCTTGATCGTCTCGCGGTAGGCCACCTGCGGCTTACCGACGTTGGCCTCGACCTTGAACTCGCGGCGCATCCGGTCCACCAGGATGTCCAGGTGCAGCTCGCCCATACCGCCGATGACGGTCTGGCCGGTCTCCTGATCCAGGTGCACCTTGAAGGTCGGGTCCTCTTCGGCCAGTTTCTGGATCGCCAGACCCAGCTTCTCCTGGTCGCTCTTGGTCTTGGGCTCGATGGCCACCTCGATCACCGGATCCGGGAAGGTCATCGACTCCAGCACGATCTGGTTCTGCGCGTCGCACAGGGTGTCACCGGTGGTGGTGTCCTTCAGACCGATCACGGCGTAGATGTGACCGGCCGAGGCCGATTCGACCGGGTTCTCCTTGTTGGCGTGCATCTGGAACAGCTTGCCGAGGCGCTCCTTCTTGCCCTTGGTGGAGTTGACCACCTGGGCACCGGAGTCGACCTTGCCGGAGTACACCCGGACGTAGGTCAACTTGCCGAAGAACGGATGCACCGCGATCTTGAACGCCAGTGCGGCGAACGGCTCATCGACCGACGGCTTGCGGCTGATGATCTCGTCTTCCTTGCCGGGCACGTGGCCCTGCACCGACTCCACGTCCAGCGGCGACGGCAGGTAGGCGACCACGGCGTCCAGCATGGGCTGCACACCCTTGTTCTTGAACGCGCTGCCGCACAGCACCGGGTACAGCTCGCTGCTCACGGTCAGCTTGCGAATGCCGGCCTGGATCTCCTCGATGGTCAGCTCTTCGCCGCCGAGGTACTTCTCCAGCAGCTCCTCGTCGGACTCGGCGACCGTCTCGAGCAGCGCGTTGCGGTACTCGGCAGCCTTGTCGGCCAACTCGGCCGGGATCTCGACGGTCTCGTAGCTCTCGCCGAGCTTGGTCTCGCCGCGCCACACCTTGGCGTTCATCTCGACCAGGTCGACGATGCCCTCGAAGTCGTTCTCCGCACCGATCGGCAGCTGGATCACCAGCGGCTTGGCGCCCAGGCGGTCCTTGATGGTCTGCACGGTGAAGTAGAAGTCCGCGCCCAGCTTGTCCATCTTGTTGACGAAGCAGATGCGCGGCACGTCGTACTTGTCGGCCTGGCGCCACACCTGCTCGGACTGCGGCTCCACGCCCTCTTTGCCGTCGAACACCGCGACCGCGCCGTCCAGCACGCGCAGCGAACGCTCCACCTCGACGGTGAAGTCGACGTGGCCGGGGGTGTCGATGATGTTGATCTGGCTGTTCTTCCAGAAGCAGGTCACCGCGGCCGAGGTGATGGTGATACCCCGCTCCTGCTCCTGCTCCATCCAGTCGGTGGTCGAGGCACCGTCGTGGGTTTCACCGATCTTGTAGTTGACCCCGGTGTAGTACAGGATGCGCTCGGTGGTGGTGGTCTTGCCGGCATCGATGTGCGCCATGATGCCGATGTTGCGGACCTTGCTCAGGTCGGTCAGCACGTCTTGTGCCACGGCTAGATTCCCAATCTCTTGCTAAGTAATTCAGTGGTCACGTGTGCTCGGCGCCATCGTCGGGTTTCGCCGGCGGTCACGCCGGCGAGGACTCACCAGCGGTAGTGCGCGAACGCCCGGTTGGCCTCGGCCATCTTGTGGGTGTCTTCCCGGCGCTTGACGGCCGCACCCAGCCCATTGCTGGCGTCCAGGATCTCGTTGGCCAGCCGCTCGATCATGGTCTTCTCCCGGCGAGCCTTGGAGAAGCTGACCAGCCAGCGCAGCGCCAGCGTGGTGGAGCGGTCCGGGCGCACCTCGACGGGCACCTGGTAGGTGGCGCCACCGACGCGGCGGCTGCGCACCTCGAGCGAGGGCTTGACGTTGTCCAGGGCGCGCTTGAGGGTCACCACCGGATCGGTGCCGGTCTTCTCCCGAGCCTGCTCGAGGGCGCCGTAGACGATCCGCTCTGCCAGCGACTTCTTGCCGTCCAGCAAGACCTTGTTGACCAGCTGGGTGACCAGCTGCGAACCGTAGACCGGGTCGTTGACCAGCGGACGCTTCGGCGCGGGGCCCTTGCGCGGCATTAGCTCTTCTCCTTCTTGGCGCCGTAGCGGCTGCGTGCCTGCTTGCGGTTCTTGACACCCTGGGTGTCCAGCGAGCCGCGGATGATCTTGTAGCGCACACCCGGCAGGTCCTTCACACGACCGCCGCGCACCAGCACCATGGAGTGCTCCTGCAGGTTGTGGCCCTCACCGGGGATGTAGGCGGTGACCTCGACCTGGCTGGTCAGCTTGACGCGCGCGACCTTGCGAAGCGCCGAGTTCGGCTTCTTCGGGGTGGTGGTGTACACGCGGGTGCACACGCCTCGCCGCTGCGGGCTGCCCTTGAGGGCAGCAACCTTCACCTTGCCTGGCTTGTCGCGGCGCCCTTTGCGGACCAGCTGCTGGATGGTTGGCATCTACCGGCTTTCTGTGTTGCTTCTTTGGTGCTTGAAGTTTGTCGTTCTAAGTCCATGTACTGCAGTTATGTCCCGTTTGCGTACCCCGCATCCGGGCGTGTCGCACGGGCCCGGCTCGACCCGAGGGACCGATCTGGTTGGTGCACATGCGAAGTGGCCCGGCGTGCGCGCATGCCTTGTTCGTTGCAGCCGCGTGCGCCTTGTGGGCCAGGCACGGCAGTCCACGATACCAGGGCCGGGCAGCCCGACAAAACCTGCTCACCAGCAGTTTCGCTTGACCCGCGGATTCACCGCGCAGCGTTCGGCGCCAAGACTACCGCCGACGCTCCAATCCGGAGGTCAACCGCAGCACCATGTCGGCGAAAACCGCGTCGGTGTCGACGTCGTCCATCACCCCGGTCATCTCCAGCAGCACGAAACCGTGCATGGCCGACCAGAACTCCAGCGCGGCGTAGAACGCCTCGAGGTCGCCCAGTCCGTAGGAGGCCAGCACCGCGATGACCGGTGCGGCGGCCTCCTTGGTGGCCGCCGAATACTCCGGGTCGTCGTCGCCGAACGGCATCCGGGTGAACGCCGAGTACCGGCCCGGGTGGTGGTGCGCGTAACTGCGGTAGGCCCCGGCCATCACCATCACCGCGTCTTCGCCGGCGCGGCCCTGGCCGACGGTGTTGAGCATCTCGATGATGTCGCCGATCACCCGCATCCGCACCGAGCGGCGCAGATCGTCGAGGCTGTCGACGTGGTTGTAGAGCGACGGTCCCTTGGTGCCCAGATGGTTGGCCAGCGCGTTGATGGTCAGCGCATCCCAGCCTTCGCGATCCAGGAAGGTCAGGGCCGCGTTGACGATGACGTCGCGGCTCAGTTTGGTGACCCGGGCGCCGGGCCGCGCGCGACCGCCGGCCGGTGCCCGGTCGGGCTGATCAGCCATGCGCGTCCCATCGGTTTGGTGCCAGTTCGCGCGCCGGGCGCAGCGCAACTGGGCAGAAATGAATCTTGCGGTAGCCAGCGAATGAACTCTAGTTCACCCGGTCCTGGGTCAGCTGTGCCAGCTGGTCCACGATGCCGCACAGATCGGGCAGCTGCGCCGGGTTGAGGGTTTGCACCGACCAGGCGATCACGTCATCGTCCTTGCCGACGTAGATGCTGCAGGCGTTGTCGTCGAAGGCCTTGAAGCCGCGGTGTCCGGCCAGGTCCCGCTCGACGACGGTGCGGCCGGCCTGCGTTTCGAGCCGGCGTTCGGTGTCCAGGTCGCTGCCGCGATACCACCAAGTCGAGATACCCATGCCGGCCCCGACCGAGCCCAGCATGGTGTCCTCCTGCCAGAAGCAGCCGGCCACACCGTCGACCACCTTGGTGAACGTCAGAGCGCCGGGGACCGCGGCACGCAGGTCGGCGTCGGTGACCTGATTGCACGGGCCGCTGCGGAAGCCAGAGCCGGTCGGGCCGGCCGGCGCCGGCCAGGACGGTGCCGGCTCAGCGCGGCAGCCGCCGGTCAGCAGCACCGCCGCCAGCACCGCGCCGGTCAGTGCCGACGTGATCGGGACTCGTCTGCCGCACAGCATGAGCGTCACATCGCCGAGGACAACGTCGCCGCCAACAGCCGGGTGGCCGCCGCGCACGGGTCGACCGCATCCTGGCCGCGGAACTGAACCCACCAACTCAACACGCCGGGCCCGGTCGGATGCTCGACGCCGGCCGCCGTGGTGGCCGAACACGCCGCACCACCGCCTGAGCTGCGCGCCAGCAGCGTCGGGTGGCGTTCGATCATCTCGTCGGAGAGTTGCGCGCCGCGCTCGGCCGCGACCGCGCGCTCGCGGTCCAGGCTGCCGTGTTCGAACCAGGAGAAGATGGCATCGACGGTGCCGCCGGCGCGCTGCAGGACGTAGTGGCACACCGCGCCGGAGTAGGGCCGCACGACGGCCTGGGCGTCCAGCAGGTCCTGCACGGTGGAGTCCTCGAGCATGGCGCAGCGGTCGTCGGCGTAGCCGAAGCCGTGTTCGGCAGCAGCCGGGACGGCCCGTTCGGCGCTGCCGTCGACGGTGCGGGCGCAGGACGCCGACAGCACGCCGGCCGCGATTGCTGCGACGGCCAGCGCTGCCCGCCCGGTCCGGATGCTGTTCACCGATCCACACGCTACCCAGCAGCGGTTTCACCGGCCAGCAGACGAAGATCGCGGCCAGACGGGTCCGCACGCCGGACCGGCAACGTAGGCTCGGTCCACACCACGCAGCATCGCAACGGAAGGGCACCGTGATGAACAGGGTCAGCTGGGCCTCGACGACCGCGTTGACCGCCTGCGCACTCGTGGTCGCCGGTGCGGTGGGTGCGCCGGTGGCGTCCGCCAAGAACAGCGACACCCACATCACCGGAGTGGGTGTGGTGCAGACCGTCGACTGCAAGGACGCCACGCTGTTCGTCAACGGCTCCGACAACGTGATCACCGCACTGGGCAGTTGCTGGGCCGTCACGATGCAAGGCGCCAACAACACCGTGGTGGCCGACCGCGTGGTCAACGACATCACGGTGTACGGCTTCAATCAGACCGCGCTGTTCAAGTTCGGTGAGCCGGCCTTGATCGACCGCGGCCGCGAACTGGGTATGACCAACCGACTGGATCGCGTCGCGGCATGAGCGTCCGGATGATGACGCGGCTGGGGGTGGCCCTGTTCGCGGCGACGGTGCTGTCGGCCGGTTGCGGTTCGCAGGATTCCGGGCCGACGACGGCCACCGCGGACAGCGCCGGAGCCCGGGTCGAGGTCGGCAACACGATCAACTACGGCTCGTTCGGCACCAGCACCGAGATCGACTGCGGTGACGGGCGGGCGCTGAACATCGGCGGCTCCAACAACACCTTGACCGTGTCCGGTCGGTGCGGAACGGTCAGCGTGACCGGTTCGGACAACCGGATCGACGTCGATCAGGTGGATCAGGAGTTGACCGTGGTGGGCCTGAACAACACCGTGGTGTACCGCAACGGCTCGCCCAAGGTGTCCAACCTCGGCAGCGGCAACGACATCCGCACCGAGTAGCCAGCCGGCCGGGTCAGCCGGGTTGGCCGTGCCGGCCGGCGCCGTCGGCGAAGCGTCGGGCGCCGGCCAGCGATTCGGCCCCGGCCTGGGCCAGGCTGCCGAACTCGAAGTCCATCGCGTCGGCCTCGGTCATCCCCCACTGCCGCACCGCCGAGGCCCGGTCGGCGCGCAGACAGCCCTGCGGCAGCGCCGCCAGTTCGGCGGCCAACGCCTCGGCTGCCTGGCGAGCCTGCCCGCGCGGCACCACCCGGTTGGCCAGCCCGATCGCCAGTGCCTCCTGGGCAGCCACCGGACGTCCGGTCAGGATCAGGTCCATCGCCCGGCTGTGACCGATCAGCCGGGGCAACCGCACGGTCCCGCCGTCGATCAGCGGCACACCCCAGCGTCGACAGAACACCCCGAACACGGCGTCCTCCTCGGCGATGCGCAGATCGCACCACAGCGCCAACTCCAGTCCGCCGGCCACCGCGTGGCCGCTGACCGCGGCCAGCACCGGCTTGGACAGTGTCATCCGGGTGGGGCCCATGGGGCCCGGGCCGCTGGGCTCGACCCGGTTCATCCGCTCGGTGCCGAACGCCTTGAGATCGGCTCCGGCGCAGAAGGTTCCGCCGGCACCCCAGAGCACGGCCACGGCGGCCTGCGGGTCGGCGTCGAACTCGGTGAAGGCGGTGTGCAGTGCGGCCGCGGTCGGCCGGTCCACCGCGTTGCGCGCATCCGGCCGGTCCAGGATCACGGTGCTCACCGGGCCGTTGCGTTCGACTCGCACGGGTTCGGTCACGGCGCCTCCACCAGATCACGCCGAGCCGCCAGTTCGTCGACGAAAGCCCGGTAGGCCGAACGTAATTCGGCGCCGGGCCAGGGTTCCGGCAGCAGCTCGGCGGGCAGCACCGGATCGGTCAGCAGATGCCGCATGATGGCGGCAGCCGTGACGAACCGGGTCGGCACGTCGGTGGCCGCGGCCAGCTGGTGCAGCAGTTGCGCGCCGGCGCGGGCCCAGCCGGGCAGATCCCACAGGGTGGCCGCCAGTTCGGCCGGGTTCTGGTCCCGGGTGCGCAGCAACCGGGTCCGTTCGGTGACCTCCTGCGGCAGCATCTGATCCAGGTTGTCCGGCCGCATCCACACACCTTCGCGCAGCTCACCGAAGCGGCACTGCAGCAACGTATTACGCAGTGCGGCGCGGGTCCTGGCGTCGGTCCCGACGCTGGTGATCACCAGCGTCGACCAGTCGCCGCGGTAGGGCAGCAAGCGCGGGTCGATGGCGTCGTCCTGGCGGCGCTGCCGGGCCAGCAGGCGATCCGAGAGCCGGTAGCCGTCCTCGGCCCGCACCAGGTCGCCGGCACTGACCATGCGGGTCAGCGCAACCCGCAAGGTGGGTTCGCGGATGTCGAAATCGGCAGTCAGCCGGATCAATTCGGCCGCGCTGGCCGAGGCGGGGTGCGCTCCGAGCAGCACGCTGAGCACCACCGACCGGGCGGTCATCCGGGTCATCCCTTGACCAGCGCCCGCTCGAGGATCGGCGCCAGATCCAGTCCGGTCGGCAGCGTGCCGAACGCGTGGCCGCGCGCTCCGCCCAACCGGCTGGCCAGGAAGGCCTCGGCCACCGCCGGATGGCCGTGCCGGACCAGCAGCGCGCCCTGCAACGCCAACGCGATGTCCTCGGCCACCTTGCGGCCGCGGTAGTCGATGGTCGCCCGGTCGGCGAGGTCGGCGCGCAAAGTCTCGACGTGCCGGTCCAGCCGGGGATCCTGTCCGGCGGTCGCGGCGAGTTCGTCGAACAGCACCTCGACGGATTCCGGCCGAGTTGCCATGGCGCGCAGGGTGTCCAGCGCGCTGACGTTGCCCGAGCCCTCCCAGATGCCCATCAGCGGGGCCTCCCGGAACAGTCGGGGCATGCCGGACTCCTCGACGTAGCCGTTGCCGCCCAGGCACTCCATCGCCTCGGCGGCGTGCGGGGTGGCCCGCTTGCAGACCCAGTACTTGCCGGCCGCCAGCCCGATCCGGCGCAACAGCGCCTCGCGTTCGTCGCCGCCGACCGCGCGGTCGGTGGCGCCGGCCATCCGCATCGCCAGCATGGTCGCGGCCTCGGCCTCCACCGCCAGGTCGGCCAGCACGTTGCGCATCAACGGCGCATCGATCAGGTAGGCGCCGAACGCCTTGCGGTGCTGGGCGTGGTGCACCGCCCGACTCAAACCGTTGCGCATGCTGGTGGCGCTACCCAGGGTGCAGTCCAGCCGAGTCAGGTTGACCATCTCGATGATGGTCGGGACGCCACGGCCTTCCTCGCCGACCAGCCACGCGGTGGCGCCGTCGTATTCGACTTCACTGGAGGCGTTGGCGTGGTTGCCCAGCTTGTCCTTGAGTCGTTGCAGCAGCATCCGGTTGCGGGTGCCGTCGGGCAGGATGCGCGGCAGGAAGAAACAGCTCAATCCGTTCGGGGCCTGCGCGAGCACCAGGAAGAAGTCGCACATCGGCGCCGAGGTGAACCATTTGTGCCCGGTCAGCCGGTAGCTGCCGTCACCGTTGGGGGTGGCCTCGGTGGTGTTGGCGCGGACGTCGGAGCCGCCCTGCTTCTCGGTCATCGACATGCCCGCGGTGATGCCGGCCTTGCCGGTGGCCAGTTTGAGTTCGGGGTCGTAGACCCGACTGGTGAGCAGCGGTTCATAGATCGCGGCCAGCTCCGGGTTGAACCGCAGTGCGGGCACCACGGCGTAGGTCATCGAGATCGGGCAGATGTGTCCCGGCTCGACGGTCCACACCGAGGTCTTGGCGGCGCGCACCACGTGCGCCCCGGGCCGGTCGTCGGCCCAGGGCGCGGCATGCAGCCCGTGCGTGACGGCGACGTTCATCAGTTCGTGGTAGGCCGGGTCGTATTCGACCTCGTCGACCCGGTGACCGTAGCGGTCGTGGGTGCGCAGCACCGGGCGGTTGCGGTCGGCCAGCTCACCCCAGCGTTGGGCCTGTGGGCTGCCGGACAGCGCACCGAGTTCATGCACTTCGTCCAGGCCCCACTGGCCGCCTTCGCGGATCAACGCCTCGGTGAGCACCGGGGACGTGGCCGGGTTGTAGTTCTCCAGCGGGGGCACCTGATTGGTGACGGCGTGCGTGATGGACATGACTCGATATTACAGTTTTTCTACATTTGAACGCCAGTTGTAATATCGCCCTTCGACTCTCGCTCTGCCATCCCTGAGCCGCTCTGCGGGCCCGCAGAGCGCGTGGGAGGCGGCAGAGCGGACTCTGGCGACGTCGCACTTCCCTACACTGCACGCGTGGTGACCACGCGGCGCGGCCGGCCCACCCAGGCCGAGGCACAGCAGCTCAACCTGCGCGTGCGCCAAGCCGCCGTTGAGGTGTTCCTGACCTCCGGCTACGCCGCGACCAGCATGGATGCCATCGCGCGGGCCGCCGGCATCACCCGCAAGACGCTGTATGCGCGCTACCCCGACAAGCACGCGGTGTTCGTCGACGTCATCCCGTGGGCGCTGTCCGGCCTGGCCGACGACGGCTCGTTCGACATCGAGGACACCGACGACGTCGAGGCCGATCTGATCGCGTTCGGACGAGGGGCAATCCAGCGCGTCACCGACCCGCGCAATGTGCAACTCAAGCGGATTGCGATGACCGAGGCCGAGCAGTTCCCGGAGTTCGCGGTGGCCGCCGATTCGCTGATGTGGGCCGCGCGACTGCGCGCCCTGACCGAGCTGCTGGGTCGACACGTGGCCCGGGGCACTCTCGCGATCGACGACCTGGAGTTGACCGCCGAGCACTTCGTGGCGCTGGTCGAATCGGTGCCGGCCCGGCTGGCCGACTTCGGCATCTACCGCTCGGCCGCCCAGCAGGAACGTCATCTGCGCGACGCGGTGCGACTGTTCCTGCAGGGTGCGGCAGCGCGCTGAGCGCCGCCCCGGCGAAAGTAAACACCGATGTTTCTTTTCGCCCGGTAGTTAGCTACGCTAGCCGCATGCCGCACCGCCCGTTCCGCTTCGCCGTGCAGGCGAGCAATGCGACCTCGGGCCGGCAGTGGCGGGCGCTGGCGCGGCAGGTCGAACAACTCGGCTATTCGACGTTGTTCGTGGCCGACCACTACCTGGGTCCGGGCCCGGCGCAGCGCGCCTCGCACACCCCGCGCCAAGACCTGGCGCCGATCGCGGCGCTGGCGACGGCCGCGGCCGGCACCGAGACGCTACGGGTAGGTGCCCGGGTGTTCTGCGTGGACTATCACGTGCCCGCGGTGTTGGCCAAGGAGGCCGCCACCTTGGATCTGCTGTCCGACGGCAGGCTGGAGTTCGGCATCGGAGCGGGCTGGAGTGCCGGCGAGTACCAGGCGCTCGGGCTGAGCTTCGGACCGGCCCGCCAGCGGGTGGGCAAGCTCACCGAAATGGTGGCCCTGTTCAAACAGCATTGTGCCGGCACCGAACTCGGCTACCGGGGCGAGTTCGTCCAGGCCACCGGGTACGCCGGTCGGCCCCGACCGGTGCAGCAGCCGCACCCGCCGATCATGATCGGCGGCGCCGGTCCGCGGGTGCTGTCGCTGGCTGCCCGCGAAGCCGACATCGTGAGCGTCTCGAACGTCCCGTTCACCGCACTCAACGCCGACGGGCTGACCCCGACGCAGGAGGCCGCGCGGCGTTTCGGCTACGTCGCTGCCGCCGCCGGCCAGCGGCTGGCCGGCCTGGACCTGGAAAGCTCGCCGTACTTCACGGCGGTCACCGACGATCCGCAGACCGCGCTGCAGACCATCAGCGCGCAGACCGGCATCGAGGTGGCGGTGCTCACCGACCACCCCAACGTGCTGGTCGGTCCGGCGCCGTCGATCATCGATACGTTGCAGCACCGCCGCGAGCAGTTCGGCGTCAACTATGTGACCGTCCAGCAGCCGCAGATCGACGAGTTCGCCCCGATCGTGGCCGCGCTGTCCGGCCATTGACCTCCGAGACCAACCGAACCAAGAAACCTGTAGAGAAACCGATTCCGAAACGGAGTAACAGCATGACCGACAACCAGAACACCGGCGCGGCCCGCGCCGCCGTCGTCACCGGCGGCGGTAAGGGCATGGGCGAGGCGATCGCGAAACGACTGGCCCGCGACGGTTTCGCGGTCGCCATCGTCGACCTCGACGGTGAAGCCGCCACCCGGGTGGCCGACGAGATCACCGCGGCCGGCCACCGCGCGATCGCACTGGGCGGGGTGGACGTCTCGATCCGCGCCGCGGTCAACGAGGCCTTTGCGCAGGTGCGCGAGCAACTCGGCCCGATCCTGGTGCTGGTGAACAACGCCGGCATCACCGGCTTCAAGCGGTTCCTGGACATCACCGACGAGCAGTGGGACCGGATCATCCGGGTCAACCTGAACAGTGCGTTCTACTGCACCCAGAACGTGGTGCCGGACATGACCGAGGTCGGCTGGGGCCGGATCGTCAACATCTCGTCGTCGAGCGCGCAGACCGGCACCGAATACATGGCGCACTACGCGTCCTCGAAGGGCGGGATGATCGCGTTCACCAAGTGTCTGGCCCTGGAACTCGGACCCAGCGGTATCACCGTGAACACCATCCCGCCGGGCTCGATCATGACGCCGATGATGGCCTCCTCGGCCGAGAAGGGCATGCTCGGCGACATCGAGGCGCTGGCCGCACGGCTGCCGGTGCGCCGGATCGGGGAGCCCGACGACATCGCCGGGGCCTGCAGCTACCTGTGCTCGGATGACGCCGGCTATGTCACCGGGCAGATCATCGGCGTCAACGGCGGCCGGGTCACCTAGCCGGCCCGGGCGGCGCGCCGGATCTCGATCCGGTGCAGCAGGTACATCACCACCGCGGCGAACAGCCAGCCCAGCAGGATGTCGACGACGAAATGCTCGGCGGTGTAGACCAGCGTGAAGGCCATCAGCAGCGGGTAGGCCACCAGCACCGGACGCCAGCCGCGGTTGACCCGGGTCCACAGGAACGCCGCGATGGCCGCCGACATGCCGGCGTGCAGCGACGGGATGGCGGCGACCAGGTTGACGCTGGCCTGCCCCTGATCGATCAGCGCGGTCGCGGTGTGCAGGTTCAGCTTGTTCCAGCCGCGGGTGGTGATCCGCTCGATCCAGTCGTGCGCACCGACCTGGCTGGACTGCATGGCGCCGAGCAGGCCGCCATCGGCGGCTTCACGGGCCGATCGGAACATGCAGCGCGGGCCCGAGGGTCCGCCGGCGACGTCGTCGGCGCCGCAGCGGGCAGCGGCCCACGGCGGCGCGGCCGGCAGCAGCGCATAGATCGCCAGAGCCGCGAACGACAGCACCACGAACAGCTTGACGAACCGCTTCCACTCCTCGCGGTCGCGCAGCCACAGCACCCCGGCGATCACGTACGGCAGGATGAAGAACGACATGTAGACGGTGCTGAGCAGCACTTCCCACCACGGCGGATGCGGCAGCTTGAGCTGTTCCTGCAGCCACACCGTAGGCACCGTGCCGAAGAACAGCCAGCGGTCGGCGTCGACCTGCCAGTGCCACAGCGTGGGCCGGCCGATCAGGTCGGCCGCGCCCCGGCTCAGGTCGTAGGCGATCAGCACCAGGGCGAACGGCAGCCAGTCCCGGATCACGTACAGCATCCGCCGGCCGCGCCCGATGCTGGCGGCCGCCAACCCGATGCAGATGTAGAGCAGCAGCAGTTCCCGGTTGAACGCGAAACCGTCGGTCACGGTGCGGTACCCGACCACCACGGCCCAGATCGTCACCGCGGTCCAGCGGAGCAGGGTCAGCCGGCGCTGCCTGGTCCAGGTGCTGGTCGGTGCCGGGTCAGCCGGTGCCGGGCCAGCCGGGGCCGCCACCGCGATGGGTGTTTCATCGATTGCCGACACAGTGCCTCCCGATGCGTCGGCGAGCCGACCCTGGCTTGGCCTGAGCATAGTTCACCAGCTGATCACCGCCGGTTCGTCTGCGCGACACCGGCGGCGGCCGTCGCTACCGTTGAAGGGCATGACCAAGACGAAGAAGACGAGCAACCGGTTCTATCTGGCGCTGATCTTCGGCGTGATCTTCGGGACGGTGCTGGCCACGATGGCCGGCCAGTGGTGGTGGGTGACGGTCGGCGCGCTGGTCGGCGCAGCCGTCGGCGGACTCAGCGACCGGCTGCGTAGCCGTCGATAAAGGTGTGGCCGTCGCGCACCCGCACTGCCAGCAGCACACCGGGCGCCGGCATGACCGCCACCAGCTCCCCTTCGGTCACCGAATACCGAGGCCCCGGCGCGCAATCCGACCGCGAGAACGCCGCGATGTCGGTGGGTGCGGTCAGCAGCACCGCCTGCTCGCCGAGCCAGGCGATCGGCTTGCCCTGCCAGCTGTCGGTCGGGATGGCGCACCGGAACACAGCACTGGGCCCGGTGTGCAGCTCGATCCGCTCGGCCGGATACGGTGCCGCGACCGCCAGATCCGGGCCCGGGTCGCCGCGGAAGCGCACCGGCTGCCGGTCGAGCGGGGTGACCGCACCGGTGATCAGGTTCGCGGTGCGCCACTGCGCCCCATCGCTGAAGGGCAGTGCCTCGTCGCTGCCCGGGTCGACGGTCACGTCGATCTCCCAGGCGCCCTGCAGCGGGGTGGCCGGGTCCTCGACCAGCGGCCGGCGCCCGACCTCCTGCTCCAGCACGGTTTCCCCGGTCTCGGCGTCCAGCGACACCAAGGTCAGCACCGCGTCCGCACCGTCCGCGCAGCCCCTGACGTAGGAGACCCGGGCGCGGGTCACCGCGGCCTCGTACGGGCAGCCGGTGGGCAGGTCGACCGACCAGCTGCGCTCGCCGGTGCGGGTGTCGATCCGGCTCCACCGGAGCCGGCCGTCTTCGACGATCACGAACTGCGGGTGCCCCGCCAGCTGCGTCGGCGGCCGATACCAGTAGGTGTGGTCCGGATCGTCTTTCTGCCAAAGGATTTCGCCGGTCATCGCGTCCAAGGCCAGCACACGGTTGACCAGCTGACCACCGAAGGCGCCGTCGCCGTACCACAGCACGACCGTGCGTCCGTCGTCGTACACGGACATCGCGGCGGTCTGCATCCCGTCCGGACCGGTGCGCAGGTAATGCCAGCGTTCGTTGCCCGCATCGTCGTAGGCCCGCACACCGCCGTCGCGCAGCATGATGAAGCCCGCGCCGCCGGCAGCCAGCCACGGCGGTGATCCGTCGACGGCGCGCTCCACGCCGGCCGGTGCGGCCAGCGTAAATCGGCGCTCCCCCAACCGATCCGGCACTACCGGGGCGTCGAGCGCGGCGGCCGTGGTCGCATCGATGTGCCGGGCATCGTCACCGAGTCGCACCGCCGTCGTCACGCCCACCAACACCGCGATCAGCCCGAGCAGCGCGCCGACCAGCACCGGACCGCGGGGTGCCGGCAGACCGTCGACGGTCATCAGCCAGCCCAGCACGAAAGCGGTGCCGCAGCCGGCCAGGGCCAGCAGCCAGCCCAGCAGCACCGCCGGGGCCTGCCCGGTGGCCGGCAGGTGGGTCGACAGGAACTCGGTACGCGCCGGCAGATTCCAACCGACCGCCGCCAGAACCACCCCGACCACCGCAGCCACCAGCGTCGTCACACCGCCGGCGGCCGAGTATTCCGCGGGATCGCGGCGGTCCACGAAGATGCCGACCAGCAGCCCGAGACTTCCGATCAGCACCAGCCAACCGGTACCGGTCACCGAACTGTCGGCGACCTGCCGCGGCGGTTCGGCGGACAGCACCGGGGTCGAGGCGGCCCACAACCCCCACGCGGTCAACGCGGCCGCCCCGATCAGCAGCGCCACCGCGATGCCGAAACCGACCGACGCGAGCCGGTCCCGCCACGACGGTCTGCGGCTGTCGGTCGTCACGGTTACCGAGCCTAGACCGGTGGGCTCGGGTGTCCGTGCACGAAAAAGCCCCCGCACGCGGCGGGGGCTTCTTCGTTGTCGACTACCGGTAGTCGGAGTATCCGTAATCGTCCAGCGGCACCGCAGCGCCGGTGGCCTGACCGAAGTCCGGGCTGTAGTACTGATCCTCGTAGGACGGGATCGTGTACGCCGCTGCGCGGGCCTCCTCGGTGGGCTGAACCTGGATGTTGCGGTACCGGTTGATGCCGGTACCGGCCGGGATCAGCTTGCCGATGATCACGTTCTCCTTCAGACCCTGCAGCTTGTCGCTGCGGCAGTTGATCGCCGCATCGGTCAGCACGCGGGTGGTCTCCTGGAACGACGCCGCCGACAGCCACGAATCGGTGGCCAGCGATGCCTTGGTGATACCCATCAGCACCGGACGTCCGGCGGCGGGCTCGCCACCCTCGGTCACCACGCGACGGTTCTCGGACTCGAACTCGCTGCGCTCGGTCAGCGAACCGGGCAGGAACTCGGTGGAGCCCGAGTCGATGATGGTCACCCGGCGCAGCATCTGCCGGACGATCACCTCGATGTGCTTGTCGTGGATCGACACGCCCTGGGCCCGGTAGACCTCCTGGACCTCGTTGACCAGGTGCACCTGCACCTCACGCGGCCCCATCACGCGCAGCACCTCGTGCGGGTCGGCCGAGCCTTCCATCAGCTGCTGCCCGACCTCGACGTGGTCGCCGTCGGTCAGCGGACGCTCGGAGCCGTCCTCGTGCTTGAACACCCGCAGGCGCTGACGGCGCGGCAGCTTGTCGTACACGACCTCCTCGGACCCGTCGTCGGGAACGATGGTGATCTTGTAGAACTTGTCGCTCTCCTCCAGCTGGACCCGCCCGGTGACGTCCGCGATCGGCGCACGGTTGCGCGGCACGCGGGCCTCGAACAGTTCCTGCACCCGCGGCAGACCACCGACGATGTCGGCGCCACCGGTCACACCACCCTGGTGGAAGGTACGCATGGTCAGCTGCGTGCCGGGCTCACCGATGGACTGCGCGGCCACGATGCCGACCGCCTCGCCGATGTCGACCAGCTTGCCGGTGGCCATCGAACGGCCGTAGCACAGCGCGCACACACCGTTGCCGGAACCACAGGTCAGCACCGAACGCACCCGCACCGAGTTGACGCCGGCGGCCAGCAGCGCGTCGATCGCCGGGTCACCGAGATCGTGACCGGCCTCGACCACCACGTTGCCGTCGGCGTCGACGGCGTCGGTGGCCAGGGTGCGCGCGTAGGCGCTGGTCTCGACGTGCGGATGCCGGATCAGGCTGCCGTCGGGCTGCACGTCGGCGATGGTCACCGAGATGCCGCGCTCGGTGCCGCAGTCGTGCTCGCGCACGATGACGTCCTGGCTGACGTCCACCAGACGACGGGTCAGGTAACCCGAGTCGGCGGTCCGCAGCGCGGTGTCGGCCAGACCCTTACGCGCGCCGTGCGTGTTGATGAAGTACTCCAACACCGTCAGGCCCTCGCGGAACGAGGACTTGATCGGACGCGGGATGAACTCACCCTTCGGGTTGGTCACCAGACCCTTCATGCCGGCCAGGTTGCGCACCTGCGTCATGTTGCCGGTGGCACCCGACTTGGGCAGCAACGTGATCGGGTTGTCGTCCGGGTAGTAAGCCTCCAGCGCGTCACCGACCTCTTCTGTGGCCCGCTGCCAGATCTTGACCAGGGCCTCGTTGCGCTCGTCGTGGTTGAGCGCGCCGCGCTGGTACTTCTTCTCGATCCCGTCGGCTTCCTTCTCGTAGCGGTCCAGGATCTCGGACTTCTGCGGCGGCACCAACACGTCGGCCATCGAGACCGTCACGCCCGAACGGGTGGCCCAGTAGAAGCCGGCGTCCTTGAGCTTGTCGACGGTCTGGGCGACCACGATCATCGGGAAGCGCTCGGCCAGATCGTTGATGATCGAAGCCTGCACCTTCTTGTGCATCTGCTTGTTGACGAAGGGATAGCCCTTCGGCAGCAGCTCGTTGAACAGCACCCGACCCAGCGTGGTCTCGGTGGTCCAGGACTGACCGGGCTGCCAGCCCTCCGGGAACAGCTCGGCTTCCAGCTCGGCCGGCGGACGCAGATCGCTGAGCCGGACCTTGATCCGGGCCCGCACGCTCAGCGCGCCGCGGTCCATCGCCATGATGGCCTCGGCCGGGCTGGAGTACACACCGGTCTCGGGGGCATCCTTGGCCGCCGGAACGTAGGCACCCTCGGCGCCCTCGATCTCGGTGGTCAGGTAGTACAGCCCGGTGACCATGTCCAGACGCGGCATGGCCAGCGGCTTGCCCGACGCCGGCGACAAGATGTTGTTGGAAGACAGCATCAGGATGCGCGCCTCGGCCTGGGCCTCTGCGCTCAACGGCAGGTGCACGGCCATCTGGTCACCGTCGAAGTCGGCGTTGAACGCCTCACACACCAGCGGGTGCAGCTGGATGGCCTTGCCCTCCACCAGCTGCGGCTCGAAGGCCTGAATACCCAGGCGGTGCAACGTGGGGGCACGGTTCAGCAGCACCGGGTGCTCGCCGATGACCTCTTCGAGGACGTCCCACACCTGCGGACGCTGCCGCTCCACCATGCGCTTGGCGCTCTTGATGTTCTGCGCGTGGTTCAGGTCGACCAGCCGCTTCATCACGAACGGCTTGAACAGCTCGAGCGCCATCAGCTTGGGCAGACCACACTGGTGCAGCTTGAGCTGCGGGCCGACCACGATGACCGAACGGCCCGAGTAGTCGACGCGCTTACCGAGCAGGTTCTGCCGGAACCGGCCCTGCTTGCCCTTGAGCAGATCCGACAGCGACTTGAGCGGACGGTTGCCCGGCCCGGTGACGGGCCGGCCACGACGGCCGTTGTCGAACAGCGCGTCCACCGACTCCTGCAGCATGCGCTTCTCGTTGTTGACGATGATCTCGGGCGCGCCGAGGTCGATCAGTCGCTTGAGCCGGTTGTTGCGGTTGATCACGCGGCGGTACAGATCGTTCAGGTCGGAGGTGGCAAACCGGCCACCGTCGAGCTGAACCATCGGACGCAGCTCCGGCGGGATCACCGGGACGGCGTCGAGCACCATGCCCATCGGCGAGTTGCCGGACTGCTGGAAGGCCGCGACGACCTTGAGCCGCTTGAGCGCCCGCAGCTTCTTCTGGCCCTTGCCGTTCTTGATCACGTCGCGCAGCGACTCGGCTTCGGCGTCGATGTCGAAGGTTTCGATCAGCTTCTGGATCGACTCGGCACCCATCGCGCCGGTGAAGTACTCGCCGTAGCGGTCCACCAGCTCGCGGTACAGGTTCTCGTCGACGATCAGCTGCTTGGGGGCCAGCTTGGTGAAGGTGGTCCAGATCTCGTCGAGCCGGTCCAGCTCACGCTGGGCGCGGTCGCGGAGCTGACGCATCTCGCGCTCGCCGCCGTCGCGCACCTTGCGCTTGACGTCGGACTTGGCGCCCTCGTCCTCGAGCTCCTTGAGGTCGGCTTCGAGCTTCTGGGCCCGAGCCTCCAGGTCGGCGTCGCGCTGATCCTCGACGGCCTTCTTCTCGACCACCATCTCGGCTTCGAGCGTGGACAGCTCGTTGTGCCGCATCTCGTCGTCGACCGAGGTGATCACGTAGGCCGCGAAGTAGATGATCTTTTCCAGATCCTTCGGGGCCAGGTCGAGCAGGTAACCCAACCGGCTCGGCACACCCTTGAAGTACCAGATGTGCGTGACCGGCGCGGCCAGCTCGATGTGGCCCATCCGCTCGCGGCGCACCTTGGCCCGGGTCACCTCAACCCCGCAGCGCTCACAGATGATGCCCTTGAACCGGACGCGCTTGTACTTGCCGCAGTAGCACTCCCAGTCGCGAGTCGGTCCGAAGATCTTCTCGCAGAACAGGCCGTCCTTCTCCGGCTTGAGCGTGCGGTAGTTGATCGTCTCCGGCTTCTTGACCTCGCCGAAGGACCAGTTCCGGATGTCGTCCGCGGTGGCCAGACCGATGCGGAGTTCATCGAAGAAGTTGACGTCTAGCACGTAAACTCCCTTTCCCCTTGCGGGATTGGCGCGCTTGTCGGTTCGTGGGGCAAGCGCTCATAGCGGATGACTAGGCGAGGTCCTCGACGGACGCGGATTCGTTGCGCGACAGGTTGATGCCCAGGTTCGCCGCAGCGCGCTCCAGGTCTTCGTCGTCGCCGTCGCGCATCTCGATCGCGGCACCGTCGCTGGAGAGCACCTCGACGTTGAGGCACAGCGACTGCAGTTCCTTGAGCAACACCTTGAACGACTCCGGGATACCGGGTTCGGGGATGTTCTCGCCCTTGACGATCGCCTCGTACACTTTGACCCGGCCGACGGTGTCGTCGGACTTGATGGTCAGCAGCTCCTGCAGCGTGTAGGCGGCGCCGTAGGCCTGCATGGCCCAGCACTCCATCTCGCCGAACCGCTGACCACCGAACTGCGCCTTACCGCCCAGCGGCTGCTGGGTGATCATCGAGTACGGACCGGTCGAGCGGGCGTGGATCTTGTCGTCCACCAGGTGGTGCAGCTTGAGGATGTACATGTAGCCGACCGTCACCGGGTACGGGAACGGTTCGCCGCTGCGGCCGTCGTAGAGCACGGCCTTGCCGTCGCCGTCGACCATGACCTCGCCGTCGCGGTTGGGCAGCGTCGAGGACAGCAGCCCGGCCAGTTCGGCCTCCTTGGCACCGTCGAACACCGGGGTGGCGGTCTTGGTGTCCGGCGCCGAGCTGTACAGCTGCTCGGGCAGCTTGTCGGCCCAGTCCGGGACGCCCGCCGCGACATCGATGTTCCAGCCGGTCTTGGCCACCCACCCGAGGTGGGTTTCCAGGATCTGGCCGATGTTCATCCGGCGCGGCACACCGTGGGTGTTCAGGATGATGTCGACCGGGGTGCCGTCCGGCAGGAACGGCATGTCCTCGATCGGCAGGATCTTGCCGATGACGCCCTTGTTGCCGTGCCGGCCGGCCAGCTTGTCACCGTCGGAGATCTTGCGCTTCTGCGCGACGTAGACGCGGACCAGTTCGTTGACACCGGCCGGCAACTCGTCGTCGTCCTCGCGGGAGAACACCCGGATGCCGATGACCTTGCCGGACTCGCCGTGCGGCACCTTCAGCGAGGTGTCGCGGACCTCCCGGGCCTTCTCACCGAAGATGGCACGCAGCAGGCGCTCCTCCGGGGTCAGCTCGGTCTCGCCCTTCGGGGTGACCTTGCCGACCAGGATGTCGCCGTCGCGGACCTCGGCGCCGATCCGGACGATGCCGCGCTCATCGAGATCGGCGAGCACCTCGTCGGAGACGTTCGGGATGTCCCGGGTGATCTCCTCGGCGCCCAGCTTGGTGTCGCGGGCATCGATCTCGTGTTCCTCGATGTGGATCGAGGTGAGCACGTCCTCTTCCACGAGCCGCTGGCTCAGGATGATCGCGTCCTCGTAGTTGTGGCCCTCCCACGGCATGATCGCCACGAGCAGGTTCTTGCCCAGGGCCATCTCGCCGTTCTCGGTGCACGGCCCGTCGGCGACGACCTGGCCGGCCTCCACGCGCTGCCCGGCGTCCACGATCGGGCGCTGGTTGGCGCAGGTGCCGTGGTTGGAGCGGGCGAACTTGCGCATCCGGTAGGTCTGCCGGGTGCCGTCGTCGGCCATCACCGTGATGTAGTCGGCGCTGACCTCTTCGATCACGCCGGCCTTATCGGCGACGACGACGTCACCGGCGTCGATCGCGGCACGCAACTCCATACCGGTGCCGACCAGCGGGGCCTCGCTGCGCACCAGCGGAACCGCCTGGCGCTGCATGTTGGCACCCATCAGGGCGCGGTTGGCGTCGTCGTGCTCGAGGAACGGGATCATGGCCGTCGCGACCGACACCATCTGGCGCGGCGAGACGTCCATGTAGTCCACCTCGGCCGACGACACGTACTCGACCTCGCCGCCCTTACGGCGGACCAGGACACGTTCCTCGGTGAAGCGACCCTCGTCGTCGATCGGCGAGTTGGCCTGCGCCACCACGTGCCGGTCTTCCTCGTCGGCGGTCAGGTAGTCGATCTGGTCGCTGACCTTGCCGTCGATCACCTTGCGGTAGGGCGTCTCGATGAAGCCGAACGGGTTGACCCGGGCGTACACCGACAGCGAACCGATCAGGCCGATGTTCGGACCTTCCGGGGTCTCGATCGGGCACATCCGGCCGTAGTGGCTGGCGTGCACGTCGCGCACCTCCAGGCCGGCGCGCTCACGGGACAGACCGCCCGGGCCCAGCGCCGAGAGGCGGCGCTTGTGGGTCAGTCCGGACAGCGGGTTGTTCTGGTCCATGAACTGGGACAGCTGGCTGGTTCCGAAGAACTCCTTGATCGCCGCCACCACGGGACGGATGTTGATCAGGGTCTGCGGCGTGATGGCCTCGACGTCCTGGGTGGTCATCCGCTCGCGCACGACGCGCTCCATGCGGGACAGGCCGACCCGGATCTGGTTCTGGATCAGCTCACCGACGGTGCGCAGCCGGCGGTTGCCGAAGTGGTCGATGTCGTCGACCTCGACCGGAACCTCGGAGCCGCCGGGGGCGGTCATCGTGGTCTGGCCCTCGTGCAGCCGCACCAGGTACTCGATGGTCGCGACGATGTCCTCTTCGGTCAGCGTGTTCGCCGAGGACTGCACCGGCTGGTCCAGGTTCAGGCCCAGCTTCTTGTTGACCTTGTAGCGGCCCACCCGGGCCAGGTCGTAGCGCTTCTCCTTGAAGAACAGGTTCTCCAGCAGGGTCTGCGCGGACTCCTTGGTGGGCGGCTCGCCCGGGCGCAGCTTGCGGTAGATGTCCAGCAACGCCTCGTCCTGGTTGGAGTTCGGATCCTTCTCCAGGGTGGCCATCATGATCTCGGAGAAGCCGAACCGCTCGTGGATCTGCTCGCGGGTCCAGCCCAGCGCCTGCAGCAGGGTGGTGACCGGCTGACGACGCTTGCGGTCGATGCGCACGCCCACGGTGTCGCGCTTGTCCACGTCGAACTCGAGCCAGGCGCCGCGGCCCGGGATCACCTTGACGCTGTGCAGGTCCTTCTCGGTGCCCTTGTCCACGGAGTGGTCGAAGTACACGCCCGGAGAGCGGACCAGCTGGCTCACCACGACACGCTCGGTGCCGTTGATGATGAAGGTGCCCTTCTCGGTCATCATCGGGAAGTCACCCATGAAGACCGTCTGGCTCTTGATCTCACCGGTGTTGTTGTTGACGAACTCGGCCGTGACGAACAGCGGCGCCGCGTACGTCATGTCCTTGTCTTTGCACTCGTCGACCGGCGCCTTGACCTCGTCGAAGCGCGGGTCGGAGAAGCTCAGCGACATCGAGCCGGAGAAGTCTTCGATCGGGGACAGCTCATCGAGGACTTCCTCGAGACCACCCTTGGGGGCGACGTCGCCGCGCTGCAGGGCACGCTCGCGCCAGCTCTCGGCGCCGACCAACCATTCGAAGGACTCGGTCTGAACATCGAGGAGTCCGGGAACCTCGAGCGGTTCCCGCAGCTTCGCGAAGGAAACTCGGTTGGGTGCTCCAGGGACGGAGTTGTTGGTGGTTACTGACTTGCTCTGGCTAGAGACTGCCAAGATGCATCCTTCCAGCACCTCATGCGGTTCACCGGGCACCTGATCGGGGCCTAATCGCCGCGCTATCTTCGTCGGTTCGGCTGGATGACCCTTGAGCCTGAACCACGGCACGCCACGAAGATCAGAGACCTACGGTGTCAATGCAGAGATGGGCAGGAGGCAGCCAGCGCAACGTCCAACGATAGCGCAGGACCGCGCATTCCTCAACTACCCTTCGGTAACCACATGTTCGGCCCGGTAAACCCTGAGGTTGAGCGCTGCCTGGCGTCCCGACTGATCCGTTACGAACATGCTGCCCAACAGACTGACCCAGCGAGGCCCGTCCGTCAAGAGGTGACGCGCCGTCGATCTGCGGGGTTCGGCACTCACGGGCGGCTGCGCTGCACCCACTCGGCCCGGACCTGCGGCGGTACCAGCTCCGCCGGGACGACCAGTCCGGGCTGCATGCCGCGCATCGTCAGCACCCAGATTCCATCGATCTCATCGATCCGCTTGACCTGGTCCAGCTGCGCGGTCTGGACGTGACTGCCGAGCCGCACACCCACCCAGCCCGGACCGTAGTCGGCGGAGATCGGCGCACCGGCGGGTACCAGTTCGCGCATCTTGGCCGCCGTACCGAAACACGCGAAGTAGCCCACCACGGCGGCCCCGGAGCCGAATACCGCCACCAGCGTCAGCACCGCCGCGGGTTCCAGCCGCCCACCGTTCTTGGCCCACATCAGCAGCAGAGCCACCAGCGGCATCACCAGCATCAGCCACAGCACGCGGCGCATCGCCGGACTGCGGTTCGCGGCCGCCGCCAACCGAGCGGCCAACCCGGAATCCGCGGTCGCCCGCAGGTGCAGCACCCCGGCATCTGCGCCGTGCCGGGGCGGGGCCGCGGCCGGGTGCAGCTGTTGGAGCTGCTGGCGCACCGGTCTCCGCAGCCGCGCGCGCCAGGCCCCGGACTGCAGTTCGGTGCCGACGTCGGCGGGTACCAACACCGAGGGCAACAGCACCGTGTTTCCGCCCCCACTGAGCACCAGCGTGGTCCCGATGCGTCGCACCCGCTGCAACTGGACCAGCTGAACCGCACGGTAAGTCCCGCTCCACCCGGTGCCGATCCATTCCGGACCGAAGTCGGCGTATATCGGCGTACCCGGCGGCAGCTCGAGCCGCCACCGCCAGCGCCCGCGGGCGATGGACCCGAACACCGGCAGGCCGAGCAGCAGCACTGCGGCGAGCACCGCTGCCGCCAGCAGCAGACCGACGGTGGTCACCGTGTGGTACTGCCACGTCGACGGACCCCCGAGCACCAAACCGAACAGCGAGCTGCCCACGATCATCGGCAGCAGGATCAGCCCCGGCAGTACCGCGACCCACATGGTTGGGCTGCACCGGAATTCGGCGTAGGCCAGCGCATCGGTCAGCCGGCGATCGGCAACCCCGTGGGTGCGCAGGACGCCGTTGGGCAACTGCTCATGCCGCGGTAGGGCGACGTGCATCGGAGGGCTCCCCCAGAAGTTGACGGACAGCAATCAGGGCCGAGCTCTCCGCTCGGCCCTGATCATCATCTCGCGTCTCAGCCCTCCCGCTGTACGGGAATCGTGGTGGTGGGCGTCTCGTCGGCGTCCACCGCGACCGGTGTGGTGGTCTCCACCGTGGTGTGCTCGGCGTACTGGGGCACCGGCTGCGGGGCGCCCGAGCGGTCGAGTTCCTCGCGGATGGCCTCTTGGGCGGCCGGCGGCAGGGTGTGCAGGATCTCGCGCACCCGGGCCTGACGACGGGCCACACCCTTGCGCTCCGGCATGCCGGGGGTCGGGACGATCTGCGGCGGCACGCCTTCGATCTCTTCGACACCGCCGTCGTGGTGACCCGCGTCGAGGTGCGCCTGCTCCTCGGCCATCGTGGTCTCGTCCTTCTCCTCGGACATACCGATCGGACCGATCCGGCGGCCGTTGAGGAACTGCTTGACGACCGGCTCGTCGCTGGTCAGCAGCACCTCGCGGGGGCCGAACATGACCAGGTGCTTGCGGAACAGCATGCCCATGTTGTCCGGCACGGTGCGGGCGATGTTGATGTTGTGCGTCACGATCAGGATGGTGCAGTCGATCTGCGCGTTGATGTCGATCAGCAACTGGCTCAGGTAGGCGGTACGGACCGGGTCCAGACCGGAGTCCGGCTCGTCACAGAGGATGATCTGCGGGTCCAGCACCAGCGAGCGGGCCAGGCCGGCACGCTTGCGCATACCGCCGGAGATCTCACCGGGGAACTTGTTCTCGTCACCGGCCAGACCCACCAGGTCCAGCTTCTCCATGACGATGTTGCGGATCTCGCTTTCCTTCTTCTTGGTGTGCTCACGCAAGGGGAAGGCGGTGTTGTCGTACAGGTTCATCGAGCCGAACAGCGCGCCGTCCTGGAACATCACGCCGAACAGGGTGCGGATCTCGTAGAGCTCCTTGGCCGAGCACTGGATGATGTCGGTGCCGTCCACGATGATCTTGCCGCGCTCCGGGCGCAGCAGACCGATCAGCGACTTAAGGAACACCGACTTACCGGTACCGGACGGGCCCAGGAGCACGCTGACCTCGCCCGCGGGGATGTCCATCGTGACGTCTTCCCAGATTCGCTGGGATCCGAAGGATTTGGTGAGTCCTTCTACCTGGATGCCAATTCCCACGCGAGATCCTTCCGCCCTATAAGTCCAGTAGCCACGCGTCAGTGCACGCCTGTGGCTTGAGTCACTGTAGCGTACGACCTCGTTCGCCCGCCCAGCTAGTGCCAGATTCCTCAGCCGGGCACCAGTTGCCGTGGAAGCCCATCGGCACCCGCTGCGGCAAGTGCACGGTCGCCACGGTTTCCAGCGTCGGCGCGTCCAGGATCAGCAGTTGGCCCTCGTCGCGGCCCCGGTGGTAGCCGAACCCGAGCAACACGCCGTCGTCCTCGGCCTGCGCCCCCGGGTTGGGCACGAACGACATCTCGCCGATCAGCAGTTCGTCGTCCAGCGCCGCCTTGGCCGTGCTGTCGGCGTCGAAGTCCTGCTTGTAGAGCGCGGTGCGGGTGGCGGTCGAGTCCCCGCCGTCGAAGGCACCTTCGATACCCACGGTGTAGCCGTAGCGGTGCCGCAGCCCGGTCAACGTCTCGTTGATCCGGGGGAACTCCTGCGCGCGGTCGTCGCGACGTTCGGTGTGCACCGCGCCGGTACTCAGGTTGATCTCCCAGCGGTCCAGCGTGGGATGCCCGTCACTGGGGCCGTTGCGGTCGGTGCTGAACATCCGCTCGTGCCGCAGCACGTCGAGCACCAGCACCTCGTGCCCGCCGCGCTGTTCGCTGTAGGCGTTGAGCGGGTGGAAGACGTAGCACGGCTCGATGTCGAACCAGCGCACGTCGGCGTTGTCGCCGTCGCGCGGCAGCACGCCGATCCGGGCCGGATAGCTCTCGTCCCACGAGAACGGCATCGAGTTCACCGGCGGGATCCGGCGGTTGATCTGCGCGGCCAACGGCGAGGGCACCCGCACCCGGCCGGCCAGCGCCGACATCACCAGCCGGGCCGGGGCCTGCAGCCAGGTCGGCACCGTGCGCGGGACCACGTCGGCCGGATCGAAGGTCACCGGCAGGTCGTAGATCACCACGTAGCGGTCGGTCAACGAGAAGTCGTGCATCATGGGCGCCCCGCCGACCTCGATGTCCACCGTGCGCTTGGCCCGACCGGCGGTGTCGATCACCGAGTACTGCACGGTGCGGCCGCGGGCAAACGAGTACGACACCGCGTGCAGTTCGCCGGTCTTGGGATCGCGGTGCGGGTGGGCGGTGTAGCCGCCGTACAGCGTGCCGTCGAAGTCGCAGGTCCCGACGGTGTCCAACTCGTCGGTCAGGCGATAGCAGGCACCGCCGCCCTCGACCAGGGCAGTGGTCTGGCCACCGATGGGCAGCACGTTGGTGTTGGGCCCGACGGCGATCATGCCGGCGCGCGGGTCCAGACCGCCCACGGTCGGCTCACCCAGCGCGCGCGACACCCGTGGAGTGCGGACCCAGCGGTTGCGGTACCACTGGGCCGCGCCGTCGCTCAGCGCCAGCCCGTGCACCATGGCGTCCCCGGCGAACCAGTGGTAGGTCGCGGGATCCACTTCGGCGACCGGATTGGGCCCATTACGCAGGTAGCGACCATTGAGGTGGGTGGGGATGGTGCCGGTGACTTCGAGGTCGACCGCGGTGATCTCGGCGGCCACCGGCGCCAGGTAGCCGGACAGATACGGGTTGGTCTTCACCGGGCGTTCGTCGATGGTGCTCATGAGGCTCCTCCAGCAGGTATAACCTTGTTATGACGACGTTATTAGCAGAGTACGCCGGTTGTGAGACGATTGGCAACGATGACTTCGTCGGCTACCCGCAATGTGCGTTCCGACCTGCTGCGCGCAGCCCTCGGTCTGCTCGATGACCACGGCCCGGACGCACTGCAAACTCGCAAGGTCGCCGCGGCGGCCAGCACGTCCACGATGGCGGTCTACACCCATTTCGGCGGTATGCGCGAACTGATCGCCGCGGTCGCCCAGGAGGGTCTGCGGCAGTTCGACGCCGCGCTGGACTCCCCGGACAGCGACGACCCGGTGGCCGACCTGCTGTGGTGCGGGATGGCCTATCGGCGGTTCGCCACCGAACGGCCACACCTGTACCGGTTGATGTTCGGCAGCACCAGCGCGCACGGCATCAATGCGCCGGCCGGCGACGTGCTGGCGCTGGGGGTCGCCGAGGTCGGGGTGCTGCATCCCAGCCTGGCGCATCTGGTGCGCCACGTGCACCGCTGCATGCAGGCCGGCCGGATCACGGCGCATTCGGCCGACGAGGACGCGGCCGTGCTGGCCGTGGCCGGCCAGTTCTGGACCATGATGCACGGGTTCGTGATGCTCGAGCTGGCCGGCTTCTTCGGCCCGCCGGACGCCGCGCTCGGACCGGTGCTGGGCGCGTTGGCCTTCCAGCAGCTGGTCGCGCTCGGCGACGACCCCAAGTCGCTGGCCGCCTCCCAAGCCGCCGTCGCCGCACGTTCGACTGCACGACGAAAATCCCCCGAAGATCGGTGATCTTCGGGGGATTTCGCAGCCTGCGTCAGGCGGAAACTACTTGACGGTGACCGTCGCGCCGGCAGCCTCGAGCTTGGCCTTGGCTTCCTCGGCGGCTTCCTTGGCGACCTTCTCCAGCAGCGGCTTGGGGGCGCCGTCGACCAGGTCCTTGGCTTCCTTGAGGCCCAGGCCGGAGACGATCTCGCGGACCACCTTGATGACGCCGATCTTCTTGTCGCCGGCGCCCTCGAGGATGACGTCGAACTCGGACTGCTCCTCGGCGGCCTCGGCGGCAGCGCCACCACCGGCGGCCGGGGCCGCGGCGACGGCGACCGGAGCGGCCGCGGTGACCTCGAAGGTCTCCTCGAACTTCTTCACGAACTCGGAGAGCTCGAGCAGGGTCAGTTCCTTGAACGCGTCGAGCAGTTCGTCAGTGCTCAGCTTTGCCATGATGTGGCGTCCTTCCTGATGGGTTGTGAAACCAGTGGTTGTTCGGGTGGTTATTCGGTTGTCTCGGTTGCCGGCTCAGCGGCTTCAGCAGTCTCGGCAGGTGCCTCGGCGGCCGGCGCCTCGGCGGCGGCCGGTGCCTCGGCGGTCTCGCCCGCGGCGACCCGCTTGTCCTGCAGCGCCGCAGCCAGGCGAGCGACCTGCGAAGCCGGAGCGTTGAACAGCCCCGCGGCCTTGGACAGGTTGGCCTTCATCGCACCGGCCAGCTTGGCCAGCAGCACCTCGCGGGACTCCAGGTCGGCGATCTGCTCGACCTGCGCGACGGACAGCGGCGCGCCGTCCATGTAGCCGCCCTTGATCACCAGGGACTTGTTGTCCTTGGCGAACTTCTTCAGTGCCTTGGCGGCGTCGACCGGCTCACCGGAGATGAACGCGATCGCGGTCGGTCCGGTGAACAGCTCATCGAGACCCTCGATGCCGGCTTCCGATGCGGCCCGCTTCACCAGCGTGTTCTTGGCGACGGTGTAGGTGGCCGAGTCGCCGAGCGAACGGCGCAGATCGACCAGGTTGCCTACGGTCAGACCGCGGTACTCGGTGATGACGGTCGCAGTCGAGGCCTTGAACTGCTCGGTGATCTCTGCAACGGCAGTGGCCTTGTCAGCCCGGGCCATGCATGCCTCCTGATGTGTAGTGGTTGCGCTCCACCCGAACGAAGCTGCGGTGAAAATCACGAACGCCCCGGCGCAGGATGCGGCCGGGGCGTGAAAGACTGCTGAGCTCGGCTCAGCGGTACTGCCTCGTCCTCCTGCGTGGGCCGCCGGGATGTTCCCGGACCTTCAACCGATTTCTCGGTGACCGACGGTCTTCGGTGGATCGCCGACCACCATAGCGCGCCCGGGACCGATCAACCAAAACGAGGCCCGCCGGTACTCGCCGAGCTATCGCGGCACCCGCAGCAGCGCGGCCGCACCGACCAGCCCGGCGTCCCCGCCGAGCAGCGCCGGGCTGACCGTCAGCCCCTCGATGAAGCTCAGCCCGGTGTAGCCGGCCAACGCCGCCAGCAACGGGTCGAACAGCACCGGGCCGGACTTGGCCACGCCGCCGCCGATCACCACCCGGTCCAGATCGCACACCGCGGCCACCGACGCGATCATCGCGGCCACCGCGGTGGCGCCGCGCCGGAACGTCTGGACCGCGACGGCGTCGCCGCCGGCCGCGGCCTGCGCCAGCACTTTGGCATCAGCGGATTCCGGTGCCTGCCAACCATTTTCACGCGCCCAGGCCACCATCCGCGGACCGCTGGCGATGGCTTCCACGCAGCCGCGGCCGCCGCACGCGCACGGCGGTCCGGCCAGGTCGACGACGGCATGCCCGACGTGCCCGGCGTTGCCGGTGCGCCCTTCGTAGGGCCGGCCGTCGAGCACGAGTCCGCCGCCGACGCCGGTGGACACCACCATGCCGAGCAAAAACGATGCGCCCTGCCCGGCGCCGCACCAGTGCTCCCCCAACGCCATGCACAGCCCGTCCATTCCCAACTCGACCGGCAGACCGGGAAGCAGTTGCGCGACCCTGTCGCGGATCGGGAAACCGCGCCAGGCCGGCACGTTGACCGGACTGATGCTGCCCGCCGCCAGGTCGACCGGGCCGGCCGAGCTGATCCCGACGCCGCGCAGGGTGCGCCCGGCCGACATCGTCGCGATCAGGTCGGCGACCACTGCGAACGGCAGCTCGGGGTCGGTGCCGCGCAGGGTCGGCTGCTGGGTACGCCGCACCACCGTGCCGTCGTCGTCGATCAACCCGGCGGCGATCTTGGTGCCGCCGATGTCGAGGGCCAGGGTCAGGTCGGTCATCTAGTGCCGGTGGATGTTGTCGGGTTGGCGGGGGTCACCGGGATGTTCGTAGCCGGGCGCGAGTTCGACCAGATCGGCGCAACGGGTGTCCAGCCAGCACCGAAACGCCCGCCGGCGGGCCGCGCCGTGCAGGTGCCGGTGGATCTGGTCGCGCACCTGCCCGAGCGGTGGCGGCGCCGAGACCGGGGCCTGCCAGCCGGCACCCACCGCGACGGTCCCGGCGAACCGGGTCGGGTTGCGGGAGTGGTAGGCGGCGATCTGCGCGTCGGGCACCGTGACGTCGGCGGTGACGTAGTCGAACAACGCCCGCGCCAGCGGTTCGGCCAGCACGTCGGCCAGTACGCTGCCGATCTCCAACCGCGCGGTCGCATCCGGGAGCAGCTCCGTGATGCCCGGGGCATGCTCGGCGGACACCCCGAGTCGGGTGGCTTCGACGGCGACCACCCGTCGGGTCACCAGCAGCTGGGTGACCCACCGCCGCAGCTGTCGGCCCTCGCTGGTGCCGGCCAGCGGCAGGCTGGCAGCCGGCATCCGGGCGCGCAGCTCGGCCTCGGCGGCGTCGACGTCGTCGATTGACACCGCCGTTCCGGCCACCCGCGCGGCCAGCACGTTCATGTCACCACCACCCGGGCCGCCGAGCTGTAGGCCAACTGCCCGGCGCCGGCCACCCGAATCAGCGCCCACCACTGCCCGGGTTCCAGCCAGCGCGGCGGGCTGACGTCGAAGGCCAGCTCGATCTGGCCGGCGGCCGGCAGCAGCGCGCCCACCGCGGCCGGACCCAGCCATTCCCAGGTGCCCCACGGGCTGATCAGGTGGGCTTCCAGCGCCAGGTCGCCGGCCAGGTCACCGGCCACCTGCACGGTCAGCCGGCCGGTGTGTCCGGCTGCCAACTCGACGTCGTGCGGACCGTCGATCAGCCGGAACGCGGCCGCGTCGGCGTCGGCCGGTTGGCCCAGTTGCACCAGGCAGACGTCTTCGACCGGTTGCCGCCACGCCGCGGGCAGGTCCGTTCCGGTCAGGGCCAGCTCGGCGCGCACCGGGTAGCATCCCGGTGCGGTACTCGGCGCGCTGATCCGGATCTCGGCTTCCAGATGAGCACCGGGTTCCAGTGTGAACGGCAGCACGGCCGGCCTGGCCGACCAGCCCGGCGGGCAGTGCAGCCGGACTTGGCCGCGCAGTGCGACGTCGGTGCAGTCACTGGCCGCGGTCAGGCGCAACCCGAACTCGGCGTCGTCGGTCTGGATCCGGTGCGGGTGCAGATGAGCGACGGCGGGTAGCCCGCCCAGCGGTGCCGGTCCGCGATTGTGCAGCCAGTACCGGGCGTAGAGCGGTTGGGCGGCTTCGGCATCGGGCGCGAGGCGGACCGGCGGATCGGCTGCCGACCCGCGGTGGGACTCGAATTCGGTGAGCACCGTGGCGATTTCGTAACCGTGCAGCCGGACCGCGGAGATCGGCTGACGGGACTGCTCGAGCAGATCGGCCTTGGCCCGCACCGTCAGGGCCGCCACATCCGAACCCAATTCGATCTCGACGTCGCGGCCGCAGGCCTCCACCAGCCGCACCGCCAACTGGCCCGACACCGCGGCCGCACTGCCCGCCGGGGTGGGATTGCCGGCCAGTTTCACTGCTTCGACGTGCGCCTGGCCGCCGCGCACGCGCAGCAGGGACCCGCTGCCCGGCACGGGTTCTGCGGCTACGTCGAGCCCGGGCACGGCATACAGCGGGCGGGAGAACTCGGCACTGTGCGCCGGCACACCGGCCGCGCGCCAGTCGCCGGTCCCGGCGACCACGGCGTAGTCGAAGGTGTGCGACCAGTGCTGCAGTTGGAAGTTGGACCCGTCGGGCGCCGAACGACGCTCGTGTGTGGTCCACACCCCGGACGGCCAACCGGTGCACGAGCGCATCAGCGACGTGTGCAAGGTGCCGTCGGATTCGACCGCGAAGCTCGGCACGCCGCGGTTAAGCACTGCGACGGTGCCGGCTTCGAACCCGGTGCGCACTCCCGGCGGGTGCTGCGGTACCTCGATCTCGGCGTCGTCGAGATCGGCGGCCACCGCGCGCACGGCCCGGACCAGGGCCGCCTCGTCGCGGCCGGCGAGCACCAGCACCGGCAGCGCGCGCACCGCCCGCAAATCGGCGTCGGGCACCCACTCGTCGGCCACCGGATTGACCGCCGGGATCAGCACCCGGGCGCTGTCGGATTGGGTCAGTTGACGTTCCAGCTCGGCGGTGTAGTCCGGGTCGGCGGCGGCCAGCACCGCCGCGCTGAACGGGTTGCGGTCCGGGCCGCCGATGGCGATCCGGGTGTCGGGCAGGTTGGAGTCCACCTCCAGATGTCCGTAGCGCGGCCGGTCGGCCGCCGAGCAGGTGGCCGTCACACCCGCGCGCACCAGCGCCACCAGCAGCTCACGCGCCAACGGCCCGGATTCGGCGTCGGCCGGGGTGATCACCTCGGCCACCGCGACGGCCTGCACCTGCTCGGCACTGCACCGCAGCCGCGCCGCCGAGGACAACCCGAACCAGCCGAAGGCCGGGTTCTCCAACGTCCAGGGCTGCGTTGCGGTGTCCACCGACTCGGTCGAGCCCGGGGTGTGCAGCAGACCGAAACCCCGCCCGATCACTGCGTCGCCGACCTCGCAGACCGGCACCGCACCCGGTACCGGGGTGGGCCAGCGCAACCGCACCAGTTGGTCCTCGCCGACGAAGTCGTCCAGCACGGTCTGGCAGTCCACCCGGTCCAGTCCGTGCCACAGGGTCAGGGTTTGGGTGTAGCGCAGCACTCCGTCGATGCCGCCGCGGATCACCAGCCGCTCACCGAGCGGACAGCGCACCGCATGGACCTGCGCGGGCGCGCTCGACGAGGTCCGCACCGGACCCTTGGGCAGCAGATGCCAGGGCCCTTCCCCGGCTTTCGGGTGCGCGGAATGCTCTTGGTAGACCGCGAGCTCGTTGCCCACCCGGCCGTCGGCGATCAGTTCTCGGCCGCCGTGGCGCAGCGACACCACACCACCGCCACGATCCGGATCCACCTGGATCTCGTAGTGCGCGTTGCTGATCCGCACACCGTCGACCGGCTGCCAGCCGGTGTCGGTCGCGGCGTCGCCCAGTCGGTAGGCCCGCCACCCCAGCGACGGCACGTCGGCGGCCAGCCAGCTCACGGTGTGACCGTCGTCGCCGACGACGGTGGGCACCGGGGCGCCGGTGTCGTCGAGAACGCAGCTGCGCGGGCCGGCCGGTTGCGTCAGGTGCGCGGTCACGATGTCGGTGCGGTTGCGCGCCAACGGGTTCCACACCGTCAACGGTGCCGCACCGACGGCCGCGGTGAGCGCCGTCAGCGCGTTGGCCGCTGTGTGGTGCCCGATCTCCCAGGCGTCACGCCAGCTGGTGAGCAGATCCAGGTAGACCTGATCGGATTCCGAGCCGGTGATGGCGTCGTGGTGCGCGCCGTAGGCCAACTGCACCCAGGCCTTGGCCAGCGCGGCCTCCGGGTAGGCCGCCCCGGTCAGCAGGTGCGCGAAGGCCGCGAAGCGTTCGGCGTCCAGCAGCGCGGCCTCGGCAGCCCGGTTGGCCTGCTTGGTGTCGATGAACGACACGTCCTTGCCGGTGTAGATCGGGTTCATGTCCCGGGTCTGCGGCGACGGCGTCGCACCGCGTTCGGCCAGCTCGGCGCGCACCGCGGCGAAGAACTCCTTGGGCAGTCCACAGACGAACTTCGGCCAGGTGTAGCGGTCGTTCCAGTCCCGGTGGATCTCGGTGACCCACTTGTTCGGCGGTGTGTAGTCGGTGCCGACCGGCAGCAGCACGTTGCGGGTCGCGGCCACCTTCTGCAGGCTGCGGAACAGCTCGTGGGTGGCCGTCTCGGCGTCGGCCAGCGTCGCGGCCGAATCCATCCACCAGCCGGCCGAGTAGTGCGCCGGCATGTAGTGGGTCAGCAACCCGGTGCCCGACGGTGCGATCCACTCGAACTCGCTGGCGAACTGCATGCGTTCGGGGTCGCCGCCGTCGGCCATCGGGCCCCACTGGTGGAACGGCCCACGGGCCCACGAGCTCGAGGTCAGGCCGACGTCGGCCGCCATCCCGGGGAACTGCGGGTCGTGCCCGAACACATCGAGCTGCCAGGCGGTGGCCGGGTCGGCGCCCAGCACGGTGCGCTGAAAACCGATGCCGTGCACCAGGTTCCGGATCGCGGTCTCGGCGCTGGTGAGATTGGTGTTGGGTTCGTTGTAGGTGCCGCCCATCACTTCCACCCGGCCTTCGGCCAGGAAACGGCGCAGATCGGCGCGGTCCTCGGGCCGGGTGTCCCAGTACGGCTTGAGGTAGTCCACCTCGGCGAGCACGAACTTGTACTGCGGGTCCCGCCGCGCCAGTTCCAGGTGGGCGGCCACCAGCGCGAAGCCGTTGGTCTGCCGGCAGGCCCCGGGCGGGTCTTCGGTCCACTCGCTGGTGTAGGCGGCCTGGGTGTTCCACCACACCGGGTCGTAGTGGAAGTGGCTGACCATGTACATGGTCCAGCCGGGTTCGGCGTCGAGGAAGCTGAAATCGCAGCGCTGGGCGCCGAGTTCGACCTGGGCCGCGCGGCGCCGACCGGGTTCGGGATCACGCACCACGACGGCGACGTCGACCACCCCGTCGCCCGCTTCGGCGCGCCCCGGTTCCGGGGTGGAAAGCCCGTCGCCGCGCACCTGCACCGAAGCGGCCTCGGTCAGGCCGCAGTAGGTCACCCGGACCAGTTGCAGCGGTGCGTCATCGGGCCCGACGAACAGTTCGGTCGCCTCCGCAGAGAGCACACCTCACCATCCCGCGCCGGGCTGACCGGGGTCGCTCGACACGCCGGGTCCGGGCCGACTTTCCCCGGCTCGCCGATTGTTCGGAAATCGTTCACACCCCGGCTGACCTGCGTGGCATGCCGAGTGGCCGAACCCGTGGCACGGTGGAGACATTGTGACCGAGCAACAAGCTGGACACCACGGCGAACGCAGCTGGCGAGACCCATTGTCGCTGGGCTGGCAGGCCCATCGCGGCCTGCTGCTGCTGCGGCTGCGATGGCACGTCTCCGCGCAGCGAGCTATTGCGCGGCTCGGGCCAGCCGGGCCGCGCGCTGCTGTGCTGCCGCGATCACCTCGGGCGGACTCAGGATCTCGAACTCGGCGTCCACCATGGCCAGGTACAACGCCAGCCGGGCCGGATCATCGGCGCCGGCGCTGACCACGCAGGCATCCGGGCCGTCGGCCTCGATGGTCACCGCACTCGACGAGAAGTAGCGGGCCACCACGTCCGCGGCGCAGCGGTAGCGCACCCGCGCCACGTAGCGGTACGGCGAGCTGCTCAACGACCGGCTGACGAACGCGGCGGCGTCGGGCGCCGCGCGCGGCGCGAAGGTGGTTCCGCAGGCTCGCACGCCGGCCAGTCGATCCAGCCGCAGGGTGCGCCAATCGGCCCGGTCCCGGTCGAAGGCCAGCAGATACCACCGCCGACCGGTGGTGACCAGCTGATAAGGCTCCAACCGGCGCTGCGTGGCAGCCCCGGCCCGGTCGGTGTAATCGGCTTCGACGTGCTCATGGTCGCGGCAGGCGCGCGCCAGCGTCATCAGGACCTCGGGCTGCACGGGTACGGCCGACTCCGCGGTCAGCGTCACGGTGCTGGCGTGTACCGCACCGACCTGGGAGCGCAGCCGGGGCGGCAGCACCTGGTCCAACTTGGACAGCGCGCGCAACGCGGTCTCCGCCACGCCGGCGACACTGCCGCCGGCAGCCAGCCGCAGACACACCGCGACGGCGACCGCCTCGTCGGGGTCGAGCAGCAGCGGCGGCATGGCCGCCCCGGCGCCCAGTTGGTAGCCGCCCCCGTGCCCTCTGCTGGCCAGCACCGGATAGCCCAGCTCACGCAGCCGGTCGACGTCACGACGCACGCTGCGGACCGTGACCCCGAGCCGCTCGGCCAGCTCGGCCCCGCCCCACACCCGGCGCGACTGCAGCAACCCGAGCAGCTGCAGCACCCGGGCCGTGGTCTCCGCCATGGAACCCAGTCTTTCGCATTCAAAGGACAGAAACTGTCCTTTGTTGCTGGCACGCTGAGTTCATGGCCCTGGCAGCGCACCTCGCCGGACAACTCGAGTTGCATTGGCACGGCGCTGAAATCGCCTGTATCCGTGATCTTTACACCCACCAACCGAACCGCCGATCCTGAGAGGAACCGGATGCCCGCCTTGGCCCCACCCGTGCACGACGAGCGCGACGCGCTACGCAGCTACCTGGCCTATCACCAGGCCGCCTATCCCGCGGTGGCCTACGGGCTGACCGATGCGCAAGCCCGGGCCACGCCGACGTGCAGTGCCCTGTCGATCGGCGGTCTGGTCCAGCACGCCGCCGGTGTGCAGCGCGCCTGGATGGCCCGGGTCGCGGCCGCCCCCGGCATCCCGCCGGTCGACGACCGGCCGTTCGAGCTGCGGGTCGCCGAACGCGAGAACGAGTACCGGCTAGCCGCCGACGACACCCTGGCCGCCGCCTTGGACCGGTTGGCCGCGCAGAACGCCGAAACACTGCGGCTGGTGGAAACCGCCGACCTGGACGCCGCCGTCCCGGTGCCCCGCGACGCGCCGTGGTTTCCTCCCGACATCGACGCCTGGTCGGTGCGCTGGGTGTTCCTGCACGTGATCAACGAACTGGCCCGGCACGCCGGGCACGCCGACATCATCCGCGAACACATCGACGGCGCCACCATGTACGAATTGATCGCTGGTCAAGAGGGCTGGGCACCGCAGCCGTGGCTGACGCCCTGGCAGCCGAGTCGGACATAGCCCCGGTCGTGCGCTGTGGCTCAGCTCACCAGAATTGGGACCGGGCACAGCGGGTTTGGCACACTACAACAATGAGTCCGACCAAACCTCACCGGGAGGTCGCCAAGCTGGACCGGGTGCCGCTGCCGTTCGAAGCCATCCGGGTCGGCACCACCGGCTGGCAGCTCACCCGCACCGCCGGCCGGGTGCTCACCAAGCTGCGCGGCCGCGGCAGCCTGCAGTCCAAGGTGGTCAAGGAGATTCCGCAGACCTTCGCCGATCTCGGCCCCACCTACGTCAAGTTCGGCCAGATCATCGCCTCCAGCCCGGGTGCGTTCGGTGAACCGCTGTCCCGCGAGTTCCGCACCCTGCTGGACGCGGTGCCGCCGGCCGATCCGGACGAAGTGCACAAGCTCATCCAGGAGGACCTCGGCGACGAGCCGCAGAACCTGTTCAAGCACTGGGAGGACAAGCCGTTCGCGTCGGCGTCGATCGCCCAGGTGCACTTCGCGACGCTGCACAGCGGCGAGGACGTCGTGGTCAAGATCCAGCGCCCCGGCATCCGCCGCCGGGTCGCCGCCGATCTGCAGATCCTCAAGCGGTTCGCGTGGTTGGTCGAGGTGGCCAAGCTGGGCCGGCGGCTCTCGGCGCAGGACGTGGTCGCCGACTTCGCCGACAACCTGGCCGAAGAGCTCGACTTCCGGATCGAGGCGCAGTCCATGGAGGCCTGGGTCAGCCACCTGCACGCCTCCCCGCTGGGCCGCAACATCAAGGTGCCCGAGGTGCACTGGCCGTTCACCTCCGAACGAGTGCTCACCATGGAGCGCGTGCACGGCGTGCGCATCGACGACGTCGCCGCCATCCGCAAGCAGGGCTTCGATGGTGAGGAGCTGGTCAAGGCGCTGCTGTTCTCCACCTTCGAGGGCGGCCTGCGGCACGGCTTGTTCCACGGTGACCTGCACGCCGGCAACCTGCTGGTCGACGACACCGGCCGGGTGGTGTTCCTGGATTTCGGCATCATGGGCCGCATCGATCCGCGCACCCGCTGGCTGCTGCGCGAGCTGATCTACTCGCTGCTGGTCAAGAAGGATCACGCGGCGGCCGGCAAGATCGTGGTGCTGCTCGGCGCGGTCGGCACGGTCAAACCCGAAGCCCAGGCCGCCAAGGATCTGGAGTCCTTCGCCCAGCCGTTGACCCTCAAGACGCTGGGCGACATGAGCTACGCCGAGATCGGCAAGCAGCTGTCCACGCTCGCCGACGCCTACGACGTCAAGCTGCCCCGCGAACTGGTGCTGATCGGCAAGCAGTTCCTCTACGTCGAGCGGTACATGAAACTGCTGGCGCCGAAGTGGCAGATGATGAACGATCCGCAGTTCTCCGGTTACTTCGCCAACTTCATGGTGGAGGTCAGCCGGGAGCACAGCACGGATCTGGACGAGGACGGAAAGCAGGTCGAGGTCTAGTCGTGTCCACCTCACTGATCCGCACCGGCTTCGCCAAATCCGGCGACCTGGACATCTACTACGAAGACATGGGCGATATCGGCGCGCCGCCGGTGCTGCTCGTGATGGGTTTGGGCGCCCAGCTGCTGCTGTGGCCCGACGAGTTCTGCCAACGCCTGGTCGACCGCGACCTGCGGGTGATCCGGTTCGACAACCGCGACGTCGGCCTGTCCAGCAAGTTGGACGGTCAGCGGGTGGCAGGCTCGCAGTATCCGAGCATGCTGCGCTCGCTGATCGGCCGGCCCAGCCCGGCGGTCTACACCCTCGAGGACATGGCCGACGACGCCGCCGCGCTGCTCGACCATCTGGACCTGGAGCACGCGCACGTCGTCGGGGCGTCGATGGGCGGGATGATCGCGCAGGTGTTCGCGGCGCGGCATGCGCCGCGCACGGCCTCGCTGGGCGTGATCTTCTCCAGCAACAACCAGGCCGCGCTGCCGCCGCCGGACCCGCGTGCGCTGTTCGCGGTCATCAAGGGCCCGGCGCCGGATTCCCCGCGCGAGGTGATCATCGACAACGCGGTGCGGGTGTCGCGGATCATCGGCAGCCCGGCCTACCCGAAACCCGAATCCCAACTGCGCGCCGACGCCGAGCGCGGCTACCAGCGCAGCTTCTACCCGGTCGGCGTCGCGCGGCAGTTCGGCGCAATCCTGGGCAGCGGCAGCCTGCGTCGGCACGACCAGCGCATCGCAGCTCCCACCGTGGTGATCCACGGGCTGGCCGACCGGCTGATGCGCCCGGCCGGCGGCCGAGCGGTGGCCAACAACATCACCGGAGCCCGTCTGGTGCTCTTCCCGGGCATGGGACACGATTTGCCGGAAGAACTTTGGGACCCGGTGATCGATCAATTGGCGCTGACCTTCAACAGCGCCGCCCGCTGATTCCCGGCCCAGGTGAGTGCCCCGAAACCAGGCTCCCCCGGCGCGCCGAGGCACCCCATAGTGCCCCACCTGACCTGGGATTTTAGTGAGTTTGCTCGGCGGTTCGAGCCGCCGTCGGGCCACTTCGGTGTCGTATGCTCGGCTCTGGGTACACACACAGGCGGGAGCTTTCTGTGGCACAAACGTCGAAGCTGACACCGAAGTACGACGAGCTGCAGTCCATCTACGACATCTCGAACGAGTTCTACGAACTGTTCCTGGGGCCAACCATGGGCTACACCTGCGGCTACTTCGAGCGCGAAGACATGACCGGCGACGAAGCCCAGTTGGCCAAGTTCGACCTGGCACTGGGCAAGCTCGGACTCGAGCCCGGAATGACGCTGCTGGACATCGGCTGCGGCTGGGGTGCCTGCATGCAGCGGGCCATCGAGAAGTACGACGTCAACGTGATCGGTTTGACCCTGTCGGGTGAGCAACGCAAGTACGCCATCGACAAACTGGCCAAGGTCCGCACCGAACGCAATGTCGAGGTCCGACTGCAGGGCTGGGAAGAGTTCACCGACAAGGTCGATCGGATCGTGTCGATCGGCGCCTTCGAGCACTTCGGGTTCGAGCGGTATCCGGCGTTCTTCGAGATGGCCTACGACGCGCTGCCCGACGACGGCGTCATGCTGTTGCACAACATCACCGGATTCGACCTGCGCCAGGGCAAGAAGCTCGGCCTGCACATGACCTTCGAAGACGCCCGGTTCGCCCGGTTCATCATGACCGAGATCTTCCCCGGCGGGCGGCTGCCCTCGGTGGAGCTGGAGCGGGAAAAGGCCACCGAAGCCGGGTTCAAAATCAGCCAGCTGCAGGAGATCGGCCCGCACTACGTGCGCACGCTCGAGATCTGGGCCGACGCGCTGGAAGCGAACAAGGACGAGGCCATCGCCATCCAGGGGCAGGTGGTTTATGACCGCTACCACAAGTACCTCAACGGCTGCCAGAAGTATTTCGCCTCGGGCCACATCAGCGTGCACCAGTTCACGCTGACCAAATAGCCCGAGCCGTGCGCCGCACCGTCTCGGCCAATCCGGGCCCGAACCTCGGGCTTTGCTAGGTCATCGCGGTCCGGACGAGTACGTTGAGGGCAACCCCAACGCGCAGCGAGGTGCAGCATCATGTCGGAATTGAGC
>NZ_JCALDB010000031.1:0-41218 GCF_059812645.1 Mycobacterium sp. NGS45
ACTTGCTTTTGTTTTCCCCTTGTTTGGGGCAACCCTGCCAGCTTAGACCGGAGTCCCGCTGAGAGTCAAGTCCGGGCCGGAGCAAATCTGGTGTGATCTGCGCCACGCGCCTGGGCTGTTGACCCTAGCTTACACGCTCAATCTCTGCGCCCAAATCGGCCAGGTTTTCCACGAACCGTGGGTAGCCCCGATCGATGTGGAACACGTCGTGCACCTCGGTCTCGCCGTCGGCCACCAGGCCGGCCAACACCAGGCCGGCACCAGCACGGATGTCCGATGACCAGACCGGTGCACTGGACAGCTGCGGGATCCCGCGCACCACCGCGTGGTGGCCGTCGGTGCGGGCGTCGGCGCCCAGCCGGATCATCTCCTCGACGAACCGGAACCGGGCCTCGAACACGTTCTCGGTGATCATCGAGGTGCCCTCGGCGATCGACGCCAAACCGATGGCCATCGGCTGCAGGTCGGTCGGGAACCCCGGGAACGGCAGGGTCGCGACGTTGACGGCCTTGGGCCGCTCGTACTGCACGATCCGGAAGCCGTCGTCGGTCTGGGTGACGGTCGCGCCGACGTCGTGCAACTTGTGCAGCACGAGTTGCAGGTGCGCGGGGTCGACCCCGGTGACGGTGACGTCGCCGCGCGTCATTGCGGCCGCGATCCCCCAGGTGGCGGCCACGATCCGGTCGCCGATCACGCGGTGTTCGGTCGGGTGCAGCTTGTCGACGCCGGTAATGGTCAGGGTGGACGTGCCGGCCCCTTCGACCTGGGCCCCCATCTGGTTGAGCATGTCGCACAGGTCGACCACGTCGGGCTCGCGGGCCGCGTTGTGGATCACGGTCACGCCCTCGGCCAGCACCGCGGCCATCAGGATGTTCTCGGTGGCGCCCACCGACGGGAACTCCAGCTGGATCTCGGCGCCGTGCAACGACTCGGCCTCGGCGACCACGCAGCCGTGCTCGATCCGGCATTCCGCACCGAGTTTGCGCAGTCCGGCCTGATGCATGTCCAGCGGCCGGGACCCGATCGCGTCCCCACCGGGTAGCGCCACCCGGGCGCGTTTGCACCGGCCGACCAGCGGACCCAGCACGCACACCGACGCGCGGAACTGACGGACCGCCGCGAAGTCGGCGTCGTACTTGGGTTCGTCCGGCGAGGTGATCCGCACCACGTCACCGTCCAGCTCGACGGTGGCACCCAGGCCGCGCAACACCTCGGCCATCAGCGGGACGTCGAGAATGTCCGGGCAGTTGGTGATGGTTGTGGTGCCCTCGGCCAACAGGCTGGCAGCCATCAGTTTGAGCACGCTGTTCTTCGCTCCACCGACGGCCACCTCGCCCGACAACCGGTTACCGCCGGTCACCACGAAACGCTCGCTCACGCGGTCAGTGTAAACAGCGCAGGCAGCGGTGTCAGTCAGCCGGCAACAGCACCCGGGTACCGTTTTGGCCATGGCCGTGCACTTGACTCGCATCTACACCCGCACCGGAGACGACGGCACCACGGGACTGAGCGACTTCTCCCGGGTGTCCAAGAACGATGTCAGGTTGACCGCCTATGCGGACTGCGACGAAGCCAACGCGGCCATCGGCACCGCGATCGCGCTCGGTAACCCCGATGCCCGGATCACCACGGTGCTGCGCCAGATCCAAAACGATCTGTTCGACGCCGGCGCGGATCTGTCCACGCCGCTGGAGGAGAACCCCAAGTACCCGCCGTTGCGCATCGCCCAGGACTACATCGATCGACTCGAGTCCTGGTGCGACGAGTTCAACGAGACGCTGGCCCCGCTGAACTCGTTCATCCTGCCGGGCGGAACCGCGCTCTCGGCGTTGCTGCACGTGGCCCGCACGGTGACCCGGCGTGCCGAACGCTCGGCCTGGGCCGCGGTGGACCAGCACGGTGACGCGGTCAGTGTATTGCCGGCGAAGTACCTCAACCGGCTCTCGGATCTGCTGTTCATCCTGTCCCGGCTGGCCAACCCGGACGGCGACGTGCTGTGGGTGCCGGGTGGCCCCACCGCGCAAGAGTCGGCCGAGTAGCCCGGCCGGCGCGCCGAAACTAGCGCGCTACCGGCTGCGGCGCCGGGAGCGCGGTGAGGGCCGCGATTCGAACCAGGACAGGAACGCCGTCAACGCGCCGCGATCCAGCGCGATCTCATAGCCGCTGCGTTCCTCCGGCCGTTCGGCGGTGTTGTCACGCAATTCGAGGACGACGATCTCGGCGGTCATGATGTCGAATTCGTCGCCGCGGGGGCCGCGGCGCGACACGATGTCGATCCCGGGACGGCTCAGTCTGCGGTCCGGCCACCAGCGCACACTGGACAGCCGATAGAACACGGCTTCGCTACCGCGGTAGCGCACCACACCGTGGCGCCACCCGTGGCCACCCACGGCCGGGATGTCGCGCAGGATGGCTGCGGTGCCACCCTGGCGCAACTTCCACAAGCGGTAAACCAGTGCTGCCAGCAACAGCAGCAGCACGGCCACCAGCACGACCATGACGATCATGGGCGTGCGCATGGCGGCCTAGTCGAGTTGCCCGACGGCGCGCAGCCGGGCGCGGCCGCGGGCCGCGACCGCTGGGTCCTCGGATTCGGCGTCGGCCTTGGCGGCGTCGACGTCGACCTCGGACTCGAACTCCGCGGACTCGGCCAGGATGATGACGCCCTCTTCGGTCACCGACAGGAATCCGCCGTCGACCGCGATGCGCAGATCGTCCTCGCCCTCGCGTTCCACCCGGACCATCGCGTCGTCGACCAGTTGGGCCACCAACGGAATGTGCCGTGGCAGCACGCCGATCTCACCCGCGGTGGTGCGGGTGAACACGAAGGTGGCCTTACCCGACCACACGCTGCGTTCGACGGCGACGATGTCGACATCCAGTTCAGCCACCGGACACCGCCTTTCGTTGACTCGTGCTCACCGAACTCACAGCTTTGCGCCGAGGCTCTCGGCCTTCTTGGCGAGGTCGTCGAGACCACCGATGAGGAAGAACGCCTGCTCGGGCAGGTGGTCGAACTCGCCCTTGCACAGCTTGTCGAAGGCCTCGATGGTCTCCTTGAGCGGCACGGTCGAACCCGGCTGGCCGGTGAACTGCTCGGCGGCCATCATGTTCTGGCTCAGGAAGCGCTCGATCCGACGCGCCCGGTACACCAGCACCTTGTCCTCTTCGGACAGCTCGTCGATACCGAGGATCGCGATGATGTCCTGAAGGTCCTTGTAGCGCTGCAGGATTCGAATGACTTCCTGGGCCACCCGGTAGTGCTCGTCGCCGACCACGCTGGGGTGCAGGATGGTCGAGCTGGACGCCAGCGGGTCCACCGCCGGGAAGATGCCCTTGGAGAACACCGCACGAGAAAGCTCGGTGGTGGCGTCCAAGTGGGCGAAGGTGGTGGCCGGAGCCGGGTCGGTGTAGTCGTCGGCGGGCACGTACACGGCCTGCATCGAGGTGATCGAACGACCACGGGTCGAGGTGATGCGCTCCTGCAGCTCGCCCATCTCGTCGGCCAGCGTGGGCTGGTAACCCACCGCCGAAGGCATCCGGCCCAGCAGGGTCGACACCTCGGAACCGGCCTGGGTGAACCGGAAGATGTTGTCGATGAACAGCAGCACGTCCTGGCCCTGCTCGTCACGGAAGAACTCGGCCATGGTCAGGGCCGACAGCGCGACGCGCATACGGGTGCCCGGCGGCTCGTCCATCTGACCGAACACCAACGCGGTGTCCTTGAGCACGTTGGCGTCGGCGAGCTCGACCCACAGGTCGTTGCCCTCGCGGGTGCGCTCACCCACGCCGGCGAACACCGAGGTACCACCGAAGTTCCGGGCGATACGGTTGATCATCTCCTGGATCAGCACGGTCTTGCCCACACCGGCGCCACCGAACAGCGCGACCTTGCCACCACGCACGTACGGGGTGAGCAGGTCGACGACCTTCAGGCCGGTCTCCAGCATCTCGGTGCGGGGTTCCAGCTCGGAGAATGCCGGCGGCTTGCGGTGGATCGACCAGTGCTCGAAGTCCTTGCCGTAGCCGGGCTCGTCGAGGCAGTCGCCCAGCGCGTTGAACACGTGGCCCTTGACGCCGTCGCCGACCGGCACCGAGATCGAGGCGCCGGTGTCGACCACCTCGACACCGCGGACCAGGCCGTCGGTGGGCTGCATGGAGATGGTGCGCACCAGGTTGTCACCGAGGTGCTGAGCCACCTCCAGGGTCAGCGTCTTGGACAGCTCCTTGAAGGAGATCTCCGCGTGCAGGGCGTTGAACAGCTCGGGGACCGAGCCGCGGGGGAACTCGACGTCCACAACCGGGCCCGTGATGCGGACCACGCGCCCGGTGGTTTCCTTCTTGGTTTCTGCGGGGGCAGTCATATCTCTTCGCTTTCCTGAGGCGTGGTTGTGAGGTCTGGTCTATTTCGCATCGGCCAGGGCGTTGGCGCCGCCGACGATCTCGCTGATTTCCTGGGTGATCTGGGCCTGCCGCTCGCGGTTGGCTTCCAGGGTCAGGGCCTTGATCAGCTCGTCGGCATTGTCACTGGCTGCCTTCATGGCCCGCCGGCGTGACGCCGACTCCGATGCGGCGGCTTCCAGCAGCGCCGCATACACCCGGGTCGCGACGTAGCGCGGCAACAGCGCACCGAACAGGGTCTCGGCGTCGGGCTCGAAGGAGAACAGGGTGTGTGGCCCGCTCGCCTCCTCGCCGACGTACTCGACCACCATCGGCGCGATCCGCCGGGCTTCCGCGGTCTGCGAGAGCATCGAACGGAACTCGGTGAAGACGATGTGCAGTTCGTCGACGCCGAGGATGCCGTCGGCGCCGGGGTCGTCACCTTCGTCGTCGGCACCGGCCATGAACACCTCGACCAGGGTGTCGGCGATCTCCCTGGCGTCCTCATAGGTCGGACGCTCGGAGAAGCCGGCCCAGGACTTGGTGATCGGACGGTTCCGGAAGTTGAAGTAGCCCAGGGCCTTACGACCCACGACGTACAGCTCGGGCTCCTTGCCCTCGTCGCGCAGCAGGGCCAGCAACTCCTCGGACCGACGCAGCACGTTGGCGTTGTAGGCCCCGCACAGACCGCGATCCGAAGACACCACGAGCACGGCTGCGCGCTTCGGGTTCTCGCGTTCCACAAGCAGCGGATGATCCAACGCACTGGCGCCGGCCAGGTTGGTCAGCATGTTGGTGATCTCGTCGGCGTACGGCCGGGCCGCTTCGACCCGGGCCTGCGCCTTGGCGATCCGCGAGGTCGCAATCAGCTCCTGGGCCTTGGTGATCTTCTTGATCGACCCGGCGGAGCGGATGCGGCCGCGCAACTCGCGCAGTGTGGCTGCCATCGGTTAACCAGACCTACTTCTTCTTCGGCGGAGCGGGCTTGCGGACCTTGACCGATTCCTTCTCGACGTCATCTTCGGACAGTGCCTCGACGTGCTCGTCGACGACGACCGAGCTGCCGTCGGTGGCCTGGAAGCCCTTCTTGAAGTCGTTGACGATGGTCACGAGCTTCTCTTCGGTTTCCTCGGTCAGCTTCTGGCTGTCCCGGATCTCACCGAGGACGTCGCCGTGGCTGGCCTTGACGTGCTCGAGGAAGTCGGCCTCGAACCGCTGCACGTCCTCGACCGGCACCGAGTCCAGGTGGCCCTTGGTGCCCAGGAAGATCGCCACCACCTGCTCCTCGACCGGCAGCGGTGCGTACTGCGGCTGCTTGAGCAACTCGACCAGGCGGGCACCACGCTCCAGCTGAGCCTTGGAGGCTGCGTCCAGGTCGGACGCGAACGCGGCGAAGGCTTCCAGCTCGCGGTACTGCGACAGGTCCAGACGCAGCGAACCGGCCACCTCTTTCATGGCCTTGATCTGGGCGGCGCCACCGACGCGAGACACCGACACACCGACGTTGATGGCCGGTCGCACACCCTGGTTGAACAGGTCGGACTCCAGGAAGCACTGGCCGTCGGTGATCGAGATGACGTTGGTCGGGATGTAGGCCGAGATGTCGTTGGCCTTGGTCTCGATGATCGGCAAGCCGGTCATCGAACCGCCGCCGAGCTCGTCGGACAGCTTGGCGCAGCGTTCCAGCAACCGGGAGTGCAGGTAGAAGACGTCACCCGGGTAGGCCTCACGACCCGGCGGGCGGCGCAGCAGCAGCGAGATGGCGCGGTAGGCCTCGGCCTGCTTGGTCAGGTCGTCGAACACGATCAGCACGTGCTTGCCGTCGTACATCCACTGCTGGCCGATGGCCGAACCGGTGTACGGGGCCAGCCACTTGAAGCCGGCCGAATCGGACGCCGGCGCCGCCACGATGGTGGTGTACTCCATGGCGCCGCCCTCTTCGAGCGCGCGCTTCACGCTGGCGATCGTGGTGCCCTTCTGGCCCACCGCCACGTAGACGCAGCGAACCTGCTTCTTCGGGTCGCCGGATTCCCAGTTCTCGCGCTGGTTCAGGATGGTGTCCACACAGACGGCGGTCTTGCCGGTCTTGCGGTCACCGATGATCAGCTGGCGCTGGCCGCGGCCGATCGGGGTCTGGCTGTCGATGGCCTTGATGCCGGTCTGCAGCGGCTCGCTGACGGACTGACGCTGCACCACCGAGGGCGCCTGCAGTTCCAGCGGACGACGGATGTCGGTCTTGATCTCGCCCTGGCCGTCGATCGGCTCACCGAGCGGGTTGACGACGCGACCCAGGAACGCGTCACCGACCGGCACCGAGAGCACCTCACCGGTGCGCTTGACCTGCTGGCCCTCTTCGATGTTCTCGAAGTTGCCCAGGATCACGGTGCCGACGCTGTGCTCATCGAGGTTCAGCGCGACGCCCAGCACGCCACCGGGGAATTCCAGCAGCTCTTGGGTCATCACCGAGGGCAGGCCCTCGACGTGGGCGATGCCGTCACCGGCGTCGACCACGGTACCGATTTCTTCACGCCCTGAGTCGGCGGAAAACGAGGATACGTAGTCCTCGATCGCTCCTTCGATGTCAGCAGCGGAGATTGTCAACTCTGCCATGGTTTCTCGTCTTCCTACCTAGCTCTTACAGGGGTGGTCTTGGGGGTGGGCCCGGATCAGTCCGGCAGCCCGCTCCTGGCCGCGGCCAGTCGCGAAGCGATGGAACCGTCGATCACCTCGTCGCCGACGGCGATGGACAGTCCGCCGAGCAACTCGGGCTCGACATGCAGTTGCACGTACACCGGACGGCCGTAGATGCGGGTCAGCACCTCGGTCAGCCTGCTCCGCTGCGGATCGGTGAGATCGGCAGCGGCGGTCACGTGCGCGACGACCTCGCCGCGCCGGGCCACCGCGAGCTCGGCCAAATCGGTGACGGCTTCGTCCACCCGCTGGCCGCGGCCCAACCGGATGGTCTGGACCAGCAGGGCTTTTGCGGTGGCGTTGACGCTCTGACCGGCGAGCACCTTGTCCAGCAGGGCGATGCGACCATCGGCCGGGGTGCCGGCATCGGAGAGCACCGAAACCAACCGGGGCTCGGAATCGAGCAGTCGGCCGAACTTGAACAGCTGGTCCTCGACGTCATCGACCTCGTTGGCCGCGGCTGCCCGCTGCAGCAGTGCCAACCGGGCGGTGTGTTCGATACCGGCCACCAGATCGGCTTCGGCCGACCAGCGCTGGCCCACCGCGGACTTCAGCACTGCCAACGTGGGGGCGGACACCTTGCCGGACAGCAAGCGATCCACCAGAGCAGACTTGGCGTCGGCGTCATCGGTCGGCTCGCCCAGATGCTTGGCCAGTGTGCCTTCGGTCTCCAGCAGCCCGACCACCGCGACCAGTTCATCGGCCAGCGTGGTCAAACCGTTGGCGTCCAGGTTGCCCGCGGTGCTGTCGAAGGACTCGGTCAGCGCGGCCAGGGCAGCCCGGCTGGATGCTCGCAGCCCGGCCGATTCCCGGGTGTCGATGACCACCGATGACGGAGCCATCTCGTCCAGTTCGGTCAGGAAGCGGTCCACCGTGGCGGACTGCGCCGCCGGATCGGCGAGGTGGGCGCGCACCAGTTCGTCGGCCTTCTGCACCGACTCCTGGCCCAGTCCGCTGCGCAACTGGCGAACCAGCTGCTGACGCATCAGCTGGATCTGCGCGGCGCCCTGGCCCTTGATCCGCTCGGCTTCCAGGCCGGCCTGTTCACCGAGCGACGCGGCAATCCGCTCGGAATCCTGCCGTGCCTCGTCAGTGACGTGCTGGGCCTCGGCCTGTGCGTCGGCCAGCGCCTTGGCATGCATGGCGTCAGCGTCGGCGAGCTTCTTGGCGGCCGCGGCACTTTCGTCCAGGGCTGCCTTGATCTGCGCCTGCTGCGCCGCCATCAGACGGCGGACCAGCGGAAACACCCACTTGACCATCACGAAAGCGATGATCGCGAATCCGATCAGCTGGCCGATGAAGATCGACATTTAGCGGCTCCCACCTGATTTCACATCGACGCCGAGGATGCGGCTGGCCAGGGTGGCCGACAGTCCGTCGACCGAAGCCTGCAGCTCCGACTCGGTTGCCGACCGCTTCTGGGCCAATTCCGTGTCAGCGGCCTGCACGGTTTCGGCGACCTCGGCGTTGGCCTTGTCGCGCTGCGCCTCGACCACCTGGCGACCCGCGTTGCGGGCCTCGTCCCGGATGCCGGAGGCTTCCGAGCGGGCGGCGGCCATCTTCGCGTCGTAATCGGCCTGTGCAGCAGCGACCTGCTCAGCCGATTTGCGGTTGTCTGCGGCGGTCTTGGCCAGCATTGCCTCACGTTCCGCAAGCACCTTGCTGATCGGCGGCACCACCCACTTGGCGATGACGCCCAGCACGATCAAGAAGATCAGCAGCACCACGAAGAAGGTTCCGTTGGGGATCAGAAAGTTGCTCTGACCCCCGCCCTCTTCGGCGGCGGCAAGGCTGGTAGCCAGCACAAACCCGGTCAAGTCACCCATGCCGACGGATTACTGCAGGCCCGGGGTGGCGAAGACGAACAGCGCCATGAAGGCCAGGTTGATGAAGTACGCGGCCTCCACCAGACCAACGGTGATGAAGAACGGCGTGAACAGCCGGCCCTGGGCCTCGGGCTGCCGGGCGATACCCGAGATCAGCGCGTTACCCGCGATACCGTCACCGATACCGGCGCCGATGGCACCGCCGCCCATGATGATGCCGCCACCGATCAGTGCGCCGGCGGTGATGAGGGCGTTGGGATCGATTTCCATTCCTTTTATCCTCCTAGGTAACTGGTGACGTCACTTGGGATGCCGCCAGAGTTCGTGTGGCCCTACCGGTCTCGGTAGGGGTTCCTTCGGTACTGCTTGCGTCGTGCTCGGTGCTACTCGTCTGGTATTCGCTCAGTGTTCTTCGTCGTGCTCCAGCTCCATCGCCTGGCTGAAGTACAGGATGGTCAACAGCGCGAAGATGAAGGCCTGGATCAGGCCGACGAACAGGTCGAAGGTCTTCCACACGGCGTTCGGGAACCACTGGATGTACCAGGGGAACATCGCGATCAGCGCGACCAGGATGCCGCCGGCGAAGATGTTGCCGAAGAGTCGCAGCGCCAACGAGATCGGCTTGGCCAGTTCCTCGACCAGGTTGATCGGCGCCAGGAACGACACGTGACCCTTGAGCACCCGGATCGGGTGGCCGATGATGCCGCGCCGCCACACGCCGGCGGCGTGGTAGCAGATGAAGACGAACAGAGCCAGGGCCAACACGAAGTTGATGTCCGAGGCCGGGGCCTTGTACAGCTCGCCGGCGCTGCCGTCCGGGTTGCCGAACTGCAGCGGTAGCACCGCAAGCCAGTTGGAAGTGAGAATGAAGATGAAGATGGTCACCGCGAGCGGCAGCACGAACGGCGCGACGCGCATGCCGATCGCATTCTCGATCTGCTGCCGGGCCTGGATGGTGATGGCTTCCCAGAACAGTTGGACGCCGCCGGGCACGCCGGTGGAGGTCACCTTGGCGCGCAGGTAAAAGGCCAGCCCGAGCACGATCACCGCGGTGATCGCGGTGGCCATGATGGTGTCGCCGTTGAACGTCATGCCAAACAGCTCGAACACCATGGTGTGGTGACCGACGTGAATGGCGGGTCCGCCCTCTTCGGCAGCCAGGATGGTCTCAGTCGCCGATGCCGGCAGCATGTGAGTCATCGAGTTCAGCTCAACCCTTCGATTCCGTATCCAAGACGTCCAGACCGTTGGCGCGGATCTTGCGCAGCACCGGGATGCTGGTGCTCATCACCAGCAGGGCCTGGAAGATCGCCAACCCGAACAGCACACCGAGACCACCGATGTCCTTGCAGAAGTATGCAACGAGCAGAGCCGCGACCGAGATGACCAGCAACCGCATGGCGGAGTTCACGGCCATCTTCTTCTTCAGCGGATGCTCCTCGGCGGTGATCGATTCCACCGCGTGCCGCACCAACAGTGCGTTCACCAGGCCCATTGCCAGACCGAGACCGAAGAAGAGACCGAAGCCGAAGTTGCCGATGAACGCCGATGCCGCTACCGCAAGCGCGGTCAATGCAACGCAGATCACGGCCAGGCGAACAGGCCTGAACGCAACTGACGGAAACACCAACGGCGCGTCGTGCGCTGGTGTCGTCACTGCCTCTCCTCATATCTCGCGGTAGCTACATCCCGCCGAAGCGTATCGGAGGGTCCTCGGGCACGCTGAACGCACCCAGGAACTAGCTGCCTGCCTATCAGTCTGTCGCTCGTCCAGCGGCGCCGAACGATCTGGAAATGACCGGTGGGCCGGGCCGTCAACCCGCGAGGTTCTTCGGGTTCTGCCAAAAAGGTACCACATGGTAGGACGCCGAAAACGGGGCCTACTACTTGTCGTCGTACAGCCCGTCCAAACGGCCCGCGAAGTAGTCGTCGAAGCCGTCATCACGGTGTGCCGAATCGGCGTCCAAACCGCCACCGCGGCGCAGTAGCGGGATCACCGTGACCACGCCGGCCACCACGATGGCAGCCAACATCACCGCGCCGGTGTAACGCGGATCGACGAAGATCGTGCTGGCCGCGCCGAACGCGACGATGCCGACCCACAGGTAGATCAACAGCACCACCCGCCGGTGCGAATGCCCGATCTGCAGCAGTCGGTGGTGCAGATGCATCTTGTCCGGGCTGAACGGGCTGCGCCCGGCTCGGGTGCGCCGCACGATGGCCAGCAGCATGTCCAGCGCCGGTACGAACATCACCGCGATCACCAGCAAGAACGGTGAGAGCAGCACGAACACGTCGCGCGCGCCATAGGCGTTCTGCGAGATCGGCCCGGCCGCCGTGGTGGACGCCGCAGCCAGCATCAGCCCGATCAGCATCGAACCGGAGTCACCCATGAAGATCTTGGCGCGGTGGAAGTTATGCGGCAGGAAACCCAGGCACGCGCCGGCCAGCACCACCGAGATCACCGCCGGCGGGTAGAACAGCACATCGCCGCCGTGGTCGTGCAGCAGACCGACCGAGAACAGACAGATGGCCGAGGCGGTGATCAGACCCAGACCGGCGGCCAACCCGTCCAGGCCGTCGACGAAGTTCATCGCGTTGACGATCGACACCGTCAGGGCCAGCGTGAGCAGGATCGAGGCGGTCTGGTCGAGCACGATCGTGCCGACGCCACCGATCGGTATGTAGAGCACGCTCCAGGCCACGCCCATGGTGACCAGCACGCTGGCCGCGGTGATCTGGCCGGCGAACTTGGTCAGCGCGTCCAGACCCCACCGGTCGTCGATCAACCCGATCAGCATGATCAGCCCGCCGGCCACCACCACCGCGGGCATGCCGGTGGAATAGACGAACCCGCGTGTCAGGGCCGGCAATTGGGAGGCCAGGAAGACCGCGGCGATCACCCCGACGTACATCGCCAGACCGCCCATCCGGGGCGTCGGTTTGACGTGCACATCGCGTTCGCGCGGATAGGCCACCGCACCGATCCGGGTGGCCAGCAACCGGACTCCCCCGGTACCGAAGTAGGTGACGATCGCCGCGGTCAGCCCGACCAGGGCAAGTTCGCGCACCGGGACGCCCGCGCCGCGATCGGACAATGCGAGCAGCCCGTCGGCCAGGTAGAAACCTCCGCTCACCACTGCATGCACCGTACTTGACCGGGCGCGCCGCGACGTCCCCGGATCACGGCGCCAGGGTGTCCGGTTCCACGCCCAGCACCTCGGCGATGGCCTGCGCCGCAATCGGCCCCTCGCGCAAAATCTTGGGGCTCGGCCCGGTGAGGTCGACGATGGTCGAGGCGGCCTGCTGCGCGGCCGGCCCGCCGTCCAGGTAGACCTGCACCGACTCGCCGAGCTGCGCGCGGGCGTCGGCGGCGGTCACCGCCGGGGGTTGGCCGGACACATTGGCACTCGACACCGCCATCGGGCCGACCTCACGCAGCAATTCGATGGCCACCGGGTGCAGTGGCATCCGCAGCATCACGCTGCCGGCCGAGTCGCCCAGATCCCACATCAGCGACGGCGCCTGCTGCACCACCAGGCTCAGCGCGCCCGGCCAGAACGCCCGGATCAGTTCCCGAGCCGCGTTCGGCACGGTGTAGACCAGGCCCTCGATGGTGTGCCAGGAGCCGACCAGCACCGGAACCGGCATGTCCCGACCGCGGCGCTTGGCGGCCAGCAGTGCGGCCACCGCCGTCGCATCGAACGCGTCGGCGCCGATGCCGTAGACCGTGTCGGTGGGCAGCACCACCAACTGGCCGCCCTTGGCAGCCGCGACCGCGGCAGCGATCCCGGCGGTCCGCTGGTCGGGGTAGGCGCAGTCGAACGTCTGGCTCATCGGTCCTCCGGGGTTCCGGCTCGCACGGCAGTGACGAAACGGGGTCGGCCCGCCAAATCGGTTCTGGGCGTCACCTGTTCGAACACCGAAGCAGCTCTCACCAGATCGACGGTAGCCGCCGACGTCGAATCGTCGTGTTCGACGGCCAACGCGCCACCCGGGCGCAACCACCGGACCGCCATCTCGACCACGGCCGCGACCACCTGCATACCGTCCGGCCCGCCGAACAGCGCATGGTGCGGATCATGTTCGGCCACTTCGGGTTCCAACACCGCGTCGGCGGGAATGTAGGGCGGGTTGGAGACCACCAGGTCGACCCCACCGTCGAGGTCCGGCAGCAGCCCGGATGCGGTCACGTCAGCCTGGATCAGCTCGACTGCGCTGCCCTCGACGTTGCGGCGCGCGTAGCGCAGGGCGGCCGTCGAGTCGTCGACGGCGATCACCCGGGCGCGCGGGCGGTAGTGCGCCAACGCGCAGGCCAAAGCGCCCGAACCGGTGCACAAGTCGACGATCACCGGTTCCGATCTGTCCGCGACGACGTGCTGCGCCCACTCCAGCAGCGACTCGGTCTCCGGGCGCGGGATGAAGACACCCGGCCCGACCTGCAACAGCAGCGGACCGAAGGCCGCCACACCGGTGAGGTGCTGCAACGGGATGCGTCGGGCCCGGGCGGCGACCAGTTCGCGGTAGCGGCTCAAGAAGTCTTGATCGGGCTCGTCGATGAAGCCCAACCGTCCCCGGTCGACGCCGGCGACGTGTGCGGCCAACAGTTCGGCGTCGGTACGGGCGGTCGCCACGCCGGCGGCCGCCAGCGTGGCGGTGGCCGCCGCTACGGCTGCCCGCAAGCCGGCCGGGGCCGTCATCAGCCCTGTTGCAGCCGGGCTTGTTTGTCGGCGCCGGCCAGCGCGTCGAGCAGGGCGTCGAGGTCGCCGTCAAGCACCTGATCGAGGTTGTGGGCCTTGAAGTTGATCCGGTGATCGGCGATCCGGTTCTCCGGAAAGTTGTACGTGCGAATGCGTTCGCTGCGGTCCACGGTGCGGATCTGGCTGGCTCGATCCGCCGAGGCGTCGGCCAGCGCCTGCTCTTCGGCCAGCGCCTGCAGCCGCGCCGCGAGCACCTGCATGGCCCGGGCCTTGTTCTGCAGCTGTGAACGTTCGTTCTGGCAGGTCACCACGATTCCGGTGGGCAGGTGGGTGATCCGCACCGCCGAGTCGGTGGTGTTGACCCCCTGGCCGCCCTTGCCCGACGAGCGGTACACATCGATGCGCAGATCCGATTCGTCGATCTGCACTTCCTCGACTTCGTCGGGTTCCGGGTACACCAGGACACCGGCCGCCGAAGTGTGCACTCGGCCTTGGGATTCGGTGACCGGCACGCGCTGCACGCGATGCACGCCGCCTTCCCACTTCAACCGCGACCAGACACCGTCGGCGCTGTCACCCTTGCTGGCGATGGACAGCGTCGCGTCCTTGTAGCCGCCGAGGTCGGAGGTGGTTTCGTCGAGCACGGTGACGGTCCAGCCGTGCCGTTCGGCGTAGCGGATGTACATCCGGGCCAGATCCGCGGCGAACAACGCCGACTCTTCGCCGCCCTCACCGGATTTCACCTCGAGCACGATGTCGTCGGCGTCATGCGGATCCCGCGGGGCCAGCATGTCGGTCAGCTGGGTGTCCAGCTCTGCGACCTTGGCTTCCAGCACCGGCACTTCCGCAGCGAAGGACTCGTCCTCGCCCGCGAGTTCGCGCGCGGCCTCGAGGTCACCGCGGGCGGCCTCGAGCTTGCGGTAGGTGGACACGATCGGTGCCACCTGCGCGAACCGGCGCCCGACCTTGCGGGCGTTGGCGGCGTTGGCGTGCAGTTCCGGATCAGCCAGCTGCCGCTCGAGATCAGCGTGCTCGGCGAGCAGCGCGTCGATCGCACTGGCGGTCACTCGAGCCTCCTAACCCGCCGCATCGTTTGGGGACAGAAATCGGCGCCCGCGACCGTCGCGCACACGGCACGACGGGGCGGGCGCCCGGGGCTCAGCTAGCTGTCGGCTGCAGCGTTCTCGGCCGGCTTGTCGGCGCCGGCCTTGCGCTTGCCGTAGCGCTTCTCGAAGCGCGCCACACGGCCGCCGCTGTCCAGAATCTTCTGCTTGCCGGTGTAGAACGGGTGGCACTGCGAGCACACCTCGACCACGATGTGGCCGCTCTCCTTGGTGCTACGGGTGACGAAGCTGTTGCCACAACCGCAGACCACGGTGGTCTCGACGTAGGCAGGGTGAATGCCGGATTTCATTTGGTCCTCTTCAATCGTTGGCCGCCGGGTCGCCCACTCCCCTGACCAGGGACGTTCGGGCGTGAACCGGAACCTGAGGTGGTCGGCGGTCCATTATGCCAGGTCAGCCGCCACCTTCCCAAACGCGGAGTTGCCTGCCGGCATTCCCCGGCCGAGTCGATTCGGCAGCACGGCCGGCGCCGTCCGCGTCGGCCCCTTTCGATCTCGTTGATTTTCGCGCGCTGACCAGCGCTGTCGACGTCGGCCCCGGGCCGGCATGTGTCGGATGCCGGATGCCGGGGTACGCCGTCATTGAAGGAACACGGCAGCACGGCCGGTTCCCAACCGATGAGGAGACGCGCACATGAACCTGAAGCAGCTACTGGCCACTAGCGGAATCGCCGCTGGCGCAACGGTGGCGGCCATCGGCCTCAGTGCGGGCTTTGCACAGGCTGACCCGACCGTGGACGTCACAACGCCGCCGGTGCCCGACGCCCCCGACGTGGTGATTCCGGATGCGCCCGACGTCAACGTCGACATTCCGCCGGTGCCCGACGCCCCTGACGTGGTGATTCCGGATGCCCCGGACGTCAACGTCGACATTCCGCCGGTGCCGGATGCGCCCAACGTGGTGATCCCGACCGTGCCGAATGTGAACGTGGGCTAGATCACCCGGTCCCCGACCTCGATCGCCGTGCCGCTATCGCCAGCGGCACGGCGATCGTCTTTGCGGTAGCGGCGTTCACGCGCCGGGCGCACCCACAGTTCGCGCACTTCGGGGTTCGGACCCCGGGCGATGAGTTCGCGTTTGAGCACCTTGTTGGTCGCCGTCGTCGGCAGATCGTCGAGCACGCAGACCCGGCGCGGCCAGGCCTTCGGCGACAGATCGGTTTGGCCGGCCAGGAACTCGGCGAACTCGTCCGGCTCGAACGTCGTCCCGGTGTGCAACACGATCGCGGCCATCAACTGGTCGCCGACCACGTCGTCGGGCACCGCATAAACGGATACTTGGCTGATCGGCCGATAGCGCAACAGGATTCGCTCGATCGGCGCGGCCGCCATGTTCTCGCCATCCACCCGCAACCAGTCTGCGGTGCGCCCGGCCAGGTAGATCCAGCCGTCGGCGTCGCGATAGGCCAGGTCGCCGGACCAGTACATGTCGTGCCGCATCCGGTCCGAGGTGGCGTCATCGTCGTTGTAGTAGCCGCGGAACAACCCGGCTCCGGTGGTGTTGACCAATTCGCCAACGGCCTGATCGGCGTTGACGAGTCGGCCGGCCGAGTCGAATTCGGCGACCGCGCATTCGGTCACGGTGTCGGGATCGTAGATCGCCACAGCCGGAAAGCCCTTGCCCACCGACCCGGGCGGACAGCCGTCCTCGCGGGTGATGATGATCGCCCCCTCCGACGAGCCGAAACCGTCCCAGACCGTGCAGCCGAAGCGGCGGCCGAATTCGGCGATGTCACGGTCGCCGGCTTCGTTGCCGAACGCCACCCGCAACGGGTTGTCGGCGTCGTCGGGCCGTTCCGGGGTGGCCAACACATATGCCAGCGGTTTGCCGACATAGTTCAGATATGTTGCACCACAACGTCGTATGTCATCCAGGAAGCCTGAAGCCGAGAAGGTGGCAGGTGCCATGGCGGCACCGGCACCCACCGCGACGCTCCATCCGGCCAACAGCGCATTGGAGTGGAACAACGGCATCGACAGGTAGCACACATCGTCGGTGGTGATGCCGAACCGCTCGATCAGGGCCGAACCGGCGAACAGCACGGTCAGATGCGCGATCTGGACGGCCTTGGGTTCACCGCTGGTCCCGGAGGTGAACACCATCATGAACGTGTCGGTGGGCGCCACCTCCCGCGCGTCCTGCAACGCAGCGCCGCCGTCCAAGTTGTTGTCCAGCAGTCGTTTCCACTCGGGCGCCGAGACGTCGATGACCTGGACGCCGGGCAGCTCCAGCCCGTCGAGCAGCTCGGCGTGGGCGGCATCGGTGAGCAGGATCTGGCAATCGGCGCGCAGCACATCGGCGGCCAGGGCGGCCCCACGCCGGGTGTCGTTGACACCGCACAGCACGAAGCCACCCAGTCCGGCGGCAGCCATCGCGGTCAACATCTCGGGAGTGTTGCCCAGCAGCGTTCCGATGTGCAGCGGCCGCGCCGGATCGGCGAGGTCGAGCAGTGCCGCGGCCACCGCGGACGCCTCGGCCAAGTGCTCGCGCCAGGTCCAGCGCCGGTCCTGGTGGATGAGCGCCAGGTGCGGATCGTCGAGGCGTTCGCGAAGCAGCTGCTGGATGGTTTCGGCCAAGGGGGTGCACCGTTCTTCGTCAGGATCGAGGTGTGAACAAAATTGTAAGCCTGTCTACCATTGTGGTCGATGAGCTGTCCGCCGACCCTCGTGTCGGGGCGGGAGTGCGGTCCGGATCCGGCGATTCGGTCCGGGCCGAGCCGGGGATTTCGGCCGATTCTGCGAAGATGGCCGAAACACCGGCAACGGGGAGGAAAGCAACAAGCGTGACCGATGGGGAAAACCTGCAGCGCAATGTCGCCTTGCCGGTACGCGAGCGCCTGATCGACGCCGCCGAGCAATGTCTGCGGGCCAAGGGCATCCGCGCCACCACGGTCTCCGAGGTTGCCGAGGCGGCCGGCGTCTCGCGGGGTTGGCTGTACCGGCATTTCCCGGACAAGATGACGCTGATCGGCGCGGCCATCGTGCGGCTCAACGAGGCGTACTGGTCGGAAGCACACGCCATGCTCGCGCAGTACGACAGCCTGGCCGAGCGGATTGCCGCCGGTGTCCGACACGGCCGCACCGCCTATGACGACCCGGGCGCGGTACTGATGAAACTGCGCACCGAGGAACCGGCCGAGTTCGCGGCCTGCGCCGGCGCCGGGGTGGCCGGCCTGGTACCCGACCTGGCCGCGTTTTGGTCGCGCTACGTTGAAATCGCCCAGGAGTCCGGCGAGATCCACTCCGGCACCGACATTGCCGAGGCGTCGGAATGGGTTGCCCGCATTCTGCTTTCGCTTGCGACGCTGCCCGGAGACGTGCTCGACACCGCGGATTTCGACGCCATACTGGCGCATCTGAACCGCTACGTCATGCCGGGCCTGCAGGCCGCACCACGCTGAATCTCGGTCCGGCACAAGCAGCTTTGCCGTCCGCAAATGCAACAGGCCCCCACCGCAGTGGGGGCCTGTGACACGGCAGGGTCAGTCGAAGTCGTCCGATCCGCCCGGAGCGGTCTTGGAGACCTGGACCAGGAACTCGTAGTTGGTCTTGGTCTTGCGCAGCTGGCTCATCAGCAGATCGATGGCCTGATGGCTGTCCAGGCCGCTGAGCACCCGACGCAACTTGTGCACGATCGCGAACTCGTCGGGGCCGAGCAGCAACTCGTCCTTGCGGGTGCCGGACGGGTTGACGTCGACAGCCGGGAACACCCGCCGCTCGGCGATCTTGCGGTCCAGCTTGAGTTCGGCGTTACCGGTGCCCTTGAACTCCTCGAAGATCACGGTGTCACCGGTCGAGCCGGTTTCCACCATGGCGGTGGCGACGATGGTCAGCGAGCCGCCCTCTTCGATGTTGCGGGCGGCGCCCAGGAAACGCTTGGGCGGATAGAGCGCGGTGGAGTCCACACCACCGGACAGGATCCGGCCCGAGGCCGGCGAGGCGTTGTTGTAGGCGCGGCCCAGCCGGGTGATCGAGTCGAGCAGCACCACGACGTCCTTGCCCTGTTCGACCAGGCGCTTGGCCCGCTCGATGGCCAGTTCGGCGGCCTGGGTGTGATCGGACGGCGGACGGTCGAAGGTCGAGGCGATGACCTCACCCTTGACCGAGCGCTGCATGTCGGTGACCTCTTCCGGGCGCTCGTCGACGAGCACCACCATGAGGTGGCATTCCGGGTTGTTGCGGGTGATCGCGTTGGCGATGTCCTGCATGATCGTGGTCTTACCGGCCTTGGGCGGTGACACGATCAGGGCGCGCTGGCCCTTACCGATGGGCATGATCAGGTCGATCACCCGGGTGGTCAGCTTCTCCGGGCTGGTCTCCAGGCGCAGCCGCTGGTTCGGGTAGAGCGGGGTCAGCTTGGTGAAGTCCGGCCGGTTCTTGGCGTTCTCGACGGGCCCACCGTTGACGGTGTCGAGGCGCACCAGCGGGTTGAACTTCTGCCGCTGGTTGGTCTGCTCGCCTTCCTTGGGCACCCGCACCGCACCGGTGACGGCGTCGCCGCGGCGCAGACCGTTCTTGCGCACCATGTTCATCGACACGTAGACGTCGTTGGGGCCGGCCAGGTAACCCGAGGTGCGGACGAACGCGTAGTTGTCCAGCACGTCGAGGATGCCGGCCACCGGCTGTACGACGTCGTCTTCGCGCAGTTCGGTGTCGCCACCACCGCCGCCGTCGCCGCCGCGTTCCCGCCGACGACGGTCCCGGAAGCGCCGGCCGCGCCGACCCTGCCGGCCGTCGCCGTCGTCGTCGGAGTTGTTCTGGTTCTGGTTGCTCTGGTTCTGGTTGCCCTGACCGCGGTCCTTGTTGGACTCGTCGCGGTCCTTCTTGGCGTCTTCGCGCTTGGCATCGTCGTTGGCGGAGCCGTCCTTGCCCCCGCCGTCCTTGCCGCCGTTGCGCTTGGACTCGCCGGCCTTGGACTCGTCGTTCTTGGATTCGCCACCCTTGGCCTCGCCGTCGCCGGCGTCAGCCTTCGACTCGCGATCCTTGCCCTCGTTGGCGGACGCCGAAGCATCACCGGCCGGAGCACCGGCCTGGCGGGACGCGGTGCGCCGCTCGCGTCGGGGCGCCTCCTGACCGCCGGTTTCGGCGTCGCCGGCAGCGTCCGCGTCGGCGGCCTTGGCGGCCGGGGCAGGCGTATCGGTGCGATCGTTGGCCGTGTCCACGGCTTTAGTCTCGGTGTCCGACCCACTCTGGCGGGCGCGAATCGCGGCGATCAGGTCGCCTTTGCGCATACCGGAGGTGCCCTTGACGCCTACCTGGCTGGCCAGCGCCCGCAATTCGGGAAGCACCATCGAGGCCAGATTGCCGGCTTTGGCGTCGGCGGCCGGGCGGGTGACATTCGAGGTCACCGAGTCAGACAGCGTCGCAGAGGGCGCGCTCTCGCCGGCCGTGATGAGGTCCGTATCAGTCACGGATTTCCTTTCTTCCCCCGCCCTGTGTGCGTGCGAGGGGTCGGTGTGTCCAGTTACCTCTGGACACCAAGTCCCACCGTCGTCTCAGCAACGGTGATCGCCGGGATTCGCGGCTGGGTGCAGAACCGTCGATAGCACGAACAAGATACGAAGAGTAAGTGGTCGTCCTAATGTCGGCGCAGAAGAGCCTGCGATTGCCGGGACGGGACCGAGGATATCTCGCATCGGTTTGGGAAGCAAGAAAGCCCGGTACGGCGTGGTGCCGGTTGTCAAACTCCGGCGGTCACGCCCGCGGTCCAGCGCACCGACCTACCCACTGGTAGCCGGCGAACACTGAAACCGTGCTCGGCGCCCAGTGCGGTGACGTTTTCCGGCAGTTCCGGTTCGGTACTCAATGCCAGTACCGAGGGTCCGGCCCCGGAAAGCACCGCTGCAATGCCACAACAGCGCAGCAAGCGCAGGTATTCCGCCGAAGCCGGCATGGCCGGAGCCCGCTGGGGCTGGTGCAGCACGTCTTCGGTGGCCACCATCAGCAGGTCCGGCCGCTCCGACAGCGCAACCACCAGCAGCGCTGCGCGACTCAGGTTGAACCGGGCATCGCGATGACTGACCTGTTCGGGCAACAGCACCCGAGTCTCGGCGGTGGAGGACTGCACCTGCGGGATGGCCGCGAAGACGTGGATGTCCGGATGCACCCGAATCGGTGCGGCGGCATAGCGGGTCCCGGTGTCGTCGCCCTCGGTCCACGACACCACCGCGCCACCGAGTACCGAAGCGGCAGCGTTGTCCGGGTGCCCTTCGAACTCCGAGGCCAACTGAACCAGCTGGGCTTGTGACAGTGGCTCCGAATCTACTTGCACCGCAAGCCCATTGGCGGCAGCCAGGCCGCCGACCACGGCCGCTGCCGAGGAACCCAGACCACGCGAATGCGGGATGGCGTTGCGGCAGCGCACGGTCAGCCCGGCCGCCGAGAGCCCGAGGGCGGCCAATCCGGCCTCGACGGCCCGCACCACGAGGTGATCCGGCCCGACCGAAACCTCACCGGCGCCCTCCCCGACCACATCCACACTCAGGCCGGAATCGGTTGTCTGCACGTCGATCTCGTCGTAGAGGCCGACGGCAATACCGAGGCTGTCGAAGCCGGGGCCCAGGTTTGCGCTGGAGGCGGCAACCGAAGAACCAGCCGACAGTCCGGCAGGCAGCAGTCGGGTCATCCTCAACCCAGTCCGAGCTCGGCGACCACGGCCGCCGGGTCGACGGGAACCGCGGCCACCGACGGCATGTTCTTCAACGCGGTGTCCGGATCCTTGAGACCGTTGCCGGTCACGGTGCACACCACAGTGGAACCCTTGGCCACCCAACCATCTTCGACCGACTTGAGCAGACCCGCGATGCTGGCCGCCGATGCCGGTTCGACGAAGACACCCTCGGATTGGGCCACCAGGTGGTAGGCGGCCAGGATCTCCTCGTCGGTGGCGGCCAGGAACCGTCCGCCGGACTGCTGCTGGGCTTCCACCGCCGACGACCACGACGCCGGCGATCCGATCCGGATTGCGGTGGCGATGGTTTCGGGGTCCTTCACCGGAGCGCCGTGCACCAGCGGCGCCGCACCGGCGGCCTGGGTGCCCAACATCCGGGGCAGTTGCTCGCAGACCCCGTCGCGGTGGTACTCCGAGTAACCGCGCCAGTAGGCGGTGATGTTCCCTGCGTTGCCGACCGGCAACGAGTGCACATCCGGAGCCCGGCCCAGCACGTCGACGATCTCGAACGCTGCGGTCTTCTGGCCCTCGATCCGCACCGGGTTCACGCTGTTGACCAGCGAGATGGTCGGGTAGTCGGCGGTCAGCTTGCGGGCCAGCTCAAGACAATCATCGAAGTTGCCGTCGATCTGGATGATCTTGGCGCCGTGCATGACGGCCTGGGCCAACTTGCCCATCGCGATCTTGCCCTGCGGAATCAGCACCGCGCAGGTGATCCCGGCTCGGGCGGCATACGCCGCAGCCGACGCCGAGGTGTTGCCGGTGGACGCGCACAGTACGGCCTGCTGCCCGCGCGCCACCGCGTCGGTGACCGCCATCGTCATCCCGCGGTCCTTGAACGAACCGGTCGGGTTGAGTCCTTCGACCTTCAGATGGACAGTGCCACCGGTCTTTTCGGACAGTCGCTTGGCGTGCACCAGCGGCGTGCCGCCTTCCAGCAAGGTCACCGCGGTCCAGTCGGCGGCAGCCGGCAGCCGGTGCCGGTAGGCCTCGATCAAACCCGGCCAGACCCGGTGCACCGGGTTTTGTGAGGAGGTCATTCCCCCGCTCCTTCCATCCGCAGCACGCTGGTCACCTCGGACACCACGTCCAAATCGGCCAGCGCACTGATGGTTTCGCTCAACGCGGCATCGGTGGCCAGGTGCGTGAGCACCGCGATACGGGCACCGATCCGCTCACCTTCGTCGCTGACCACGCCTTCCTGGCGTACCTCGGCGATACTGACATCGTGCTGGGCGAACTCGGCGGCCACCGCCGAGAGCACGCCGGGCCGATCGTCGACGTGGAGGCTGACGTAGTAGCGGGTCGGGATCACACCGATCGGCGCGATGGGCAGCTTGGCGTACTTCGACTCGCGCGGTCCGCGGCCGCCCTGGACCCGGTTGCGGGCGGCCATCACCAGGTCACCGAGCACCGCGGAGGCCGTCGGAGCGCCACCGGCGCCCTGGCCGTAGAACATCAGCCGGCCGGCCGCTTCGGATTCCACCACCACGGCGTTGAAGGCCCCGCCCACCGAGGCCAGCGGATGCTCCAACGGCACCAACGCCGGGTAGACCCGGGCCGAGATGCGCTGCTTGCCCTTTGCGGTGCTCAGTCGTTCGCAGATGGCCAACAGTTTGATGGTGCAGCCCAGCGCCTTGGCCGACTCGAAGTCCTCGGCGGTGACCTTGGTGATGCCCTCGCGGTAGACGTCCGTGTCACTGACCCGGGTGTGGAAGGCGATCGAGGCCAGGATCGCGGCCTTGGCCGCGGCGTCGTAGCCCTCGACGTCGGCGGTCGGGTCCGCCTCGGCGTAACCCAGCGCGCTGGCGTCGGCCAACGCGCTCTCGTAGTCCGCGCCGGTGTCGTGCATGGCCGACAGGATGTAGTTGGTGGTGCCGTTGACGATGCCGGCCACCCGCAGCACGGTGTCCCCGGCCAGCGACTGGGTCAGCGGCCGGATCACCGGAATCGCGCCGGCCACGGCCGCCTCGAAATACAAGTCCACCCGCGCCTTTTCGGCGGCCTCGGCGAGCTTCCCGGCGGATTCGGCCAGCAGCGCCTTGTTCGCGGTGACGACCGACTTACCGCCCTCCAGGGCGGCCAGGATGGCCTTGCGCGCGGGCTCGATCGGGCCCATCAATTCGACCACGATGTCGACGTCGTCGCGGGCGACCAGCGCTTCCACGTCATCGGTGAGCAGTTCGACCGGGACGCCGCGATCCGCACCGACCCGACGCACCCCGACACCGCGTAGCACCAGCGGCGCACCGATGCGCGCCTCCAGATCCTCGGCGCTCTGCTCGAGAATCCGGACCACCTCGCTGCCGACGTTCCCCAGCCCCAATACGGCTACGCCGATTGCCTTGTCGTCATCAGCCACGGGTGCTACCTCACTTCCAAACTCAGTAGATCGTCGACGGTCTCGCGGCGCAGGATCAGCCGGGCTTGCCCGTCGCGCACGGCCACCACGGCAGGACGACACAGCAGGTTGTAACGGCTCGACATGGAATAGCAGTAGGCGCCGGTGGCGGCGACGGCCAACAGATCACCGGGCTCGAGGTCGTCCGGAACCCAGGTGTCCCGAACCACGATATCGCCGCTCTCACAATGCTTACCGACGATGCGCGCCAGCTTCGGCTCGGCCGCGCTGGTGCGCGACACCAGGCGAGCGTCGTACTCCGCGGCGTACAGCGAGGTCCGGATGTTGTCGCTCATGCCGCCGTCGACGCTGACGTAACGGCGCTGCGCCGACGCGCTGATCGCGACGTCCTTGACGGTGCCCACTTCGTAGAGCGTGATGGTTCCGGGTCCGGCGATGGCCCGGCCCGGTTCGACCACCAGCCGCGGCGTCGGCAGGCCGACGGCGGCCGCTTCGGCCTCGATGATGGCCTGCAGTTTGCCGGCGAGTTCGGCCATCGGCGGCGGGTCATGGTGCGGCAAATAGGAAATACCCAGTCCGCCACCCAGATCGACGGTGGAGATCTGTGCGGTCTTGGGCACGCCGAACTCGGCAACCACGTCACGCAGCAGACCGACCACCCGATGCGCGGCAATCTCGAAGCCGGCCACGTCGAAGATCTGCGAACCGATGTGACTGTGCAGGCCGACCAGCCGCAGGTTGTCGGTTTCGAAGACGCGGCGCACCCCGGCCATCGCGGCGCCACTGGCCAGCGACAGGCCGAACTTCTGATCCTCGTGCGCGGTGGAGATGAATTCGTGGGTGTGCGCCTCCACCCCCACGGTGACCCGCAGGAAGACGTCCTGAACCACACCGGCGGCACCGGCGATGGCGTCCAGCCGTTCGATCTCGACCATCGAGTCCAGCACCACGTGACCCACGCCGGCCTGCACGGCGGTGGTCAGCTCGGCGACCGACTTGTTGTTGCCGTGCAAGGCAATTCGTTCCGGCGGGAACCCAGCGTGCAGCGCCACCGCCAGCTCGCCGCCGGTGGCGACGTCCAACGCCAAACCTTCTTCGTCGACCCAGCGGGCAATCTCGGTGCACAGGAACGCCTTCGACGCGTAGTGCACGTTGTGCCCACCGCCGAAGGCGTCGGCGATCTCGCGGCAGCGGGAGCGGAAGTCGACCTCGTCGATGACGAACAGCGGCGTACCGAACTCGCGGGCCAATTCACCGACCGAGACCCCGGCAATGCTCACTTCCCCGCCTGGGCCGCGAATCAGGTTGCGCGGCCACACGTTCGGGGCCAGCAGCATCACGTCATCGGCCGAAGCGGGCCGCTCGGGCGCTTCGGTGTGGTGGATCTCTTCGGCGTGCCGGGGTCCGGCCGGGTGCGCGTTCACATCCGCTCCGGTGCGGTGACACCCAGGATCTGCAGACCGTTGGCGATGACCTGCCGGGTGGCCTGGCACAGCGCGGCGCGGGCTGCATGCAGATCGCCGGCGGGTTCGTCACCCTGAGGCAGCACCCTGCAGGCGTCGTAGAACCGGTGATAATCGCCGGCCAGATCCTCCAGGTAGCGGCATACCCGATGCGGTTCGCGCAACGTGGCTGCGGTCTCGAGCACTCGCGGATACTCGCCCAGGGTGCGGATCAACGCACCTTCCTTGTCGTGGGTGAGCAGACCGAGGTGACCGGTGTCCGGGACCAAGCCGAGTTCGGCGGCGTTGCGGGCCAGCGCCGAGAGCCGGGCGTGCGCGTATTGCACGTAGTAGACCGGGTTTTCGTTGGAGGCACTCGACCACAGTTCGAGATCGATGTCGATCGGGGTGTCCACCGACGAGCGGGTCAGCGCGTAGCGGGCGGCGTCCACGCCGATGGCCTCGACCAGGTCGTCGAGCGTGATCACGGTGCCGGCCCGCTTGCTCATCCGGACCGGTTTGCCGTCGCGCACCAGGTTGACCATCTGACCGATCAGCACCTCGACGGTGGCCGGGTCCTCACCCAGCGAGGCCGCGACCGCCTTGAGCCGGGCGATGTAGCCGTGGTGGTCGGCGCCGAGCATGTAGATGCACAGGTCGAAACCGCGCTCGCGCTTGTCGACGTAATAGGCGATGTCACCGGCGATGTAGGCCGGGTCCCCGTCGCTCTTGATCACCACCCGGTCCTTGTCGTCACCGTGTTCGGTGGTGCGCAGCCAGGTGGCGCCGTCCTTCTCGTAGATCGCGCCCTGTTCGCGTAGCCGGCCGATGGCCTGCTCCACCCGGCCCGAGGTGTGCATTGAGTCCTCGTGGGTGAAGACGTCGAAATCGGTGCGGAACTCATGCAGCGAGGCCTTGATGTGGCCGAACATCATGTCCACGCCGAGCTCGCGGAACTTCTCCTGCTGCTCGGCGGCCGGCAGCTCGGCGATGCCGGGTACCTGCGCGACCACCTTGGCAGCGATGTCGTCGATGTAGGCGCCGGCGTACCCGTCCTCCGGCGGCGGCTCACCGTGCGCGGCTGCCATCAGGGACCGCGCGAAGCGGTCGATCTGGGTGCCGTGGTCGTTGAAGTAGTACTCGCGCACCACCTCGGCGCCCTGGGTGCTGAGCAACCGGCCCAGCGCGTCGCCGACCGCGGCCCAGCGGGTGCCGCCGATGTGGATCGGACCGGTGGGGTTGGCCGAGACGAACTCCAGGTTGATCCGGGTGTCGGCGAGTTCGGTCGAGCTGCCGTAGCCGGCGCCGGCGCCGATGATGTTCTCGACGATGGCGCCCTGCGCGTCGGCGTCCAGGCGCAGGTTGACGAAACCCGGACCGGCGATCTCGGCCGCGGCGATGCCGTCGGCCGTGGCCAGCGCCTCGGCCAGCCAGCCGGCCAGCTCACGCGGGTTGGCGCCCACCTTCTTGCCCAGCTGCAACGCCAAGTTGGTGGCGTAGTCGCCGTGCTCGGGGTTGCGCGGACGCTCGACGGTCACGGTTTCGGGCAACGCGGCGGAATCGAGGTCGTGGGCGGCCAACACCGCGGCAGCGGTGGTCTTGAGCAGGTCGGCCAGATCGGCGGGGGTCACGGGGGTTCATCCTATGTTCTGGGGTGCTCGGGCCCCGAATCAGTTTGGCGATGTCAGAACTGCGGCTCTGATGCGCTACTCTGTGCAAGCCCACATGGCGCACATGCGCCCCCGTAGCTCAGGGGATAGAGCGTCTGCCTCCGGAGCAGAAGGCCGCAGGTTCGAATCCTGCCGGGGGCACTCTTTACGCAGGTCATAGCCGTATTCGCGGTAGTCCGCACGTTCGTTGTAGCCCGCGCCGGAGCCTGGATCAAGGTGTCTCGGAGACCAGATGCGGCGGGCGCCCGGGTTCTCGCCGCCACCGCTCACCGCGCTGATCGGTGAACTCGATGACCACCGGCCCGACGCTCAGGCCTGATTCGGTTCGCTCGTGATCGCCGGGCGGCACCAGATCAATCCGATGTTCGCTGTCGTTGCTGCAGATCACCAGCACGTCATGGATGGGGTGGCCGGAATCGTTGCGGATCTGGATTGCACCGGCGTTGGCCCAGGCCGAGATCCGATCGGCATGCACCCGGCGGCGCTCCCACCATTCACGGTGCTCGCGCTTCTGGCGCTCCACCCGCTCCCGCCGGATCTGCCAGAACGCCACCACGAACGCCCCGATGGTGCCGAGCGAACCCACCCAGGTCGCCCAGTCCCCCAGCTCGATCTCCAGCATTGTCACCACCCCGACGATTCAGCCCCGATGACTCATCCAGCGGTGACCCTAGACGGTAGTGCGGGCTGGGACTCCCGCCCGGACCTGACACAGCGTCGGATGGCAGCCGAGAAAGTTCCCGAGAATTCGAGTTTGCGCAGGCCAGCACCGGTATGCGACGGTCAGCGGCGATGTCCCTCACCGAGTCCGAACACGTCGCGCGCCCTGCCCCCAGGGCGCCGCGCCATCGCGCCTTCTTCCTGCGTCTGCACTTCTACGCCGGACTGCTGGTGGGCCCCTTCCTACTGATCGCTGCGGTGACCGGTGGGCTGTACGCCGTGGCGCCGACGCTGGAGCAGTGGGTATACCGGGATCAGCTGCAGGTCCCGGCCACCGACGTCGCGCTGCCGCTGTCCGATCAGGTGCGCTCGGCCCAGGCGGTTCGGCCCGATCTCACCGTCACCGCGGTGCGCCCCGCCGCCGCACCGGGCGAGACCACCCGGGTCATGTTCTCGGACCCCACGCTGGGTCCATCCGAGCGGCACGCCGTGTTCATCGACCCGGCCACCGCAGGTTCCCTGGGCGAACTCACCGTGTACGGCAACGCCGGCGCACTGCCGGTACGCACCTGGATCGATCAGCTGCACCGCGGTCTGCACCTCGGCGATGCCGGTCGTGTCTACAGCGAGTTGGCCGCGTCCTGGCTATGGCTGGTGGCACTCGGTGGCCTGGTGCTGTGGGTTGGCCGGTACCGCCGGATGAAGACGAACGGGTCCGGTCGGGCCCGCCTGTTCCGCCTCGACCCGCGCGCACGCGGGCGGGGCCGCACCCTGAGTTGGCATGGCGTGACCGGCATTTGGATCGCAGTCGGCCTGGTGTTCCTCTCGGCAACCGGCCTCACCTGGTCGAAATACGCCGGCGAGAACGTCGACGAGTTGCGGGCCGCGCTGTCCTGGGCCACGCCCGCCGTCTCCAAGACGCTGCCCGGTGCCCCCGGCCCAACCGACCAGACGCCGGCTTCGGTGCACGCACACCACGAATCGGCACCCTCGACAGCGCCGGCGACGGCCCCGCGGGTCAACGAGCTCGATCGTGTCCTGACGGCCGCGCACGCCGCCGGGGTCGACGGCCGCGTCGAGATCGCCATTCCCGCCGATCCCGACACCGCGTTCGTGGTGACGCAGACCCGACAGCCGTGGGTGATGTCGAACAACTCGGTCGCGGTCGACGGCGCCACCGGCGTGGTGACCGACGCATCGTGGTTCCCGGACTGGCCGCTGGCCGCCAAGCTGACCGCGTGGGGCATTCAGCTGCACATGGGGCTGCTGTTCGGCCTGGTCAACCAGTTGGCGTTGCTCACCCTCGCGGTGGCGCTGAGCACCGTGATCGTGCGGGGCTATCTGATGTGGTGGCGCCGCCGACCAACCGAACCACGAGGGGGCCGCCCACCAGGGCGCGGTGCGCTCACCGAGCTGCCGACCGGCAGTGCGGCCGCCGTCGTCGTCGCGGCCGCGGCGATCGGCTGGTTCATTCCGCTGCTCGGCATCAGCCTGGCTGCGTTCGTGGTGCTCGACGTGGTCGCCGGCTGCTGGCAGACCCGCACCTCGACGGTCGACGACGACGTCAGCTCAACTGCCGGCTGGCCCTGAGGGCTGCCCCGCGATCCCGGCGATGATCCGGTCGCACACCACGCCCATGTCGGCTCGCGCGGCCTCCGGGTCGGGCGCGCGCGACACGTACAGCGCGGCCTCGTCGAGCGCGCCGAGCAGTACGTGCGCGGTGGCCCGCAGCGGCTGATCAGGTATCTCCCCCGCGCTGATCGCCTGCGCCAGCATGGTTTCGATGACGCCCAGTCCGTACTTGGCGCCCACCGCGCGCCACCGATCCCAGCCCAGCACCGCGGGCGCGTCCACCAGGACGATGCGCTGCACATCAGGCGCCGAACAGCGCTCCAGGAACGCCCGGGCGCCGTACCGCATGCTCTCCAGCGCCCCGTCGGGTTGCGCATCGGCGATCATCGCGGCGACATCGGCCACCAGTTCGGCCTCCACCAGCTCGTAGAGCGCCGCGAACAACTCGGCCTTGTCGGTGAACTGGTGGTAGAGCGCACCCCGGGTCACGCCGGCCGCCGACACGATGGCCTGCGTTGATACCGCACTGAAGCCGTTGGCTGCGAACAGTTTTCGGGCTGCACCGAGCAGCTGCGCCCGGGTGGCGGCGGTGCGTTCCTGCTGCGTTCGGCGCGTGCGAGCAGCACCGTCGCGGCCACCGGATCCGGCGCGGCGAACTGCGGCAGGTTCGGCCGCGTGCGGCGGGCCAGGCTGCTCACGGCGGGCCGGCAGATTTGACCCCTTGACTTCCATACTGTCTGTACGTAACTTTCATACTAGCTGTCCGTAAGTGCGTCCATCGCAGAGGATACCGAAATGCCACAGGTCAGACTGCCCGACGCGACACTCGACTACGTCGAACTCGGTCCGACGAGTTCCGCGTACCCGCCGGTGGTGTTCATCCACGGCATGATCGTCGACGAACGACTGTGGACCAAGGTCGCGGAATCGTTGGCGGCCCTCGGTTACCGGTGCGTGCTGCCGCGGTTGCCGCTGGGTTCGCACACCACACCGGTGAACAACCGCGCGGTGTTGACCCCGCAGGGCCTCGCCGGCCTGATCGGCGAGTTCCTGACCGAACTGGATCTCGCCGACGTCACCCTGGTGGGCAACGACACCGGCGGCGGACTGTGCCAGTTCCTGATCGACGCCGATCCCAGCCGGATCGGTCGGGTGGTGCTGACCAACTGCGACGCCTTCGACCAGTTTCCGCCGTTCCCGTTCAACGCGGTCTTCGCGATCCTGCGCGGTCCGCTCACGATCAAGACGTTGCTCACCCTGATGCGCGCCAAACCGCTGCGACACTGCCCCGCGGGTTACGGGATGCTGGCCCACCGTCCCGATCCCGAACTGACCGCATCGTGGTTGACACCGGCGCGCACCAACGCCCGGATCGCCGGCGATCTGGCGGCCATGTGCCGGGGCGTCGGCGGCACCGACCTGACCGACACCGCGCCGCGGTTGCACCGGTTCGGCAAGCCGGTCCACCTGGTGTGGGGTGACCAGGACCGGTTCTTCACCCCGCAACTGGGTCGGCGACTGGCCGCACTGTTCCCGGCCGGCTCGTTCACAGCGGTGCCCGGCGCGAGAACATTTGTGCCACTGGATGATCCTCGTGCCGTCGTCGACGCCGTCGTGAGGGTCAGTTCAGCCGACGATCAGGCCGGCACGATCCGCTCGGAGTCAGACACCTAGCCGAGCAGCGCTTCACCCGTCGTCGTCACCGCCAATCTGCGGCCACCTCGGCCGCGCGCCGCAGTTGGTCGAGATCGGTACTGGTCGGGATCAGATGCACCTCGTCGGTGCCGATTGCCGCGAACCGCTGCAGCACCGCAGCGAGCGCATCCTCGTCGCCGGCGAAGCCCGTCGTGGGCGCCATCGCGTCCACATATCGCGCCGGGATCCAGGTCAGGTAACGCCGCAAATGCTCGTGTATCTGCCGGCGGGCGTCCTCCGGCGGTCCCAACGCGAACCAGAACGACGTGGCCAGGTGCGGTGCGCTGCGTCCGGCGCGATCCCAGGCGGTGCGCGCCACGTCGAACAGATCTCCTTGCTGGTCGACGTCGAGATCCAATGTGGTGCCCGCCAATCCGTCGGCCCATACCGCCGAGCTGCGGATGGTTTTGGGCCCCATGGTCCCCACCAGCAACCGCGGTCCACCGGCCTGCACCGGGGCCGGACCGATCGATCGCGTCGTGTCGACCGGCTCTCCCGCCCAGACCCGGCGGATGACGCCAACCCGCTCGGCCATCTCCCGCATGGTCTGCGTGGCCGGGTCCGCACCGACCGCCCGATAGTCCTCATGCCTGCCCCCGACGCCGAAGCCGACCGTGAGCCGACCGTTCGACAGCAGATCACCGGTGGCCAGCGCCTTCGCACACAGCACCGGGTCGTGCAATTGCGGCACCACGACGGTGGTGACCAGCTGGACCCGTTCGGTCCAGGCCGCAAGGGCACCCAGCAGCGTCAAGCAGTCCGGGTTGTCGAAGGCAATCCGCTCACCCCAGCACAGCGCCGAAAAGGGGCCGTCATCAATGGTTTTGGCCCACGTTCGCAAGATCGACGCGTCCAGGTCGGGCTCCATCACCGGCATCGTCATACCCAGCTGCACACCGTCGATTCTGGCATCCGCACGGCCCGGCTCCGAGATCAGCGCGAGCGGCGCGTCAAACGGCGCCCGAACTGCGATTTCAGGCCTGGGCAGCAGAGCCGGCGAGGTCTAGACTCGGAACGGCAGTACGTCACAGGGGCACATGATGAAAGAAATCATTGCTGCAGCCCTGGCCACGGGCGCTCTCAGTGCAGGTCTTGTCCTGGCGCCCACAGCCACCGCCGCACCAGATTGCGAAAAGGTCGTTGACGCGATCAACTCCGAAGAAGGTTATGCGCCGACCACCACCGAGAAGTGGACCTGCGCAGCCGCCATCCAGGCCGACAAATGGGTGAACTTCCCGAGCCGGACTGCTGAGAAGTGGACCGGCTTCCCACAACGCACCGCGGAGAAGTGGACCGGTTTCCCACAGCGCACCGGGGAGAAGTGGGCGCAGTTCCCGGGGAAGACCGCCGACAAATGGGTGAACTTCCCGCAGCGCACAGTTGAGAAGTGGACCGGCTTCCCGGGCAAACTGGCCAAGAAATGGACCGGCATGGGCTTGGAATGAGGACGTTCTAAAGGTAGCCTCACCATCCTTTGCAGCAAACCCTGCGCGCGGCGTAAAATTGCAGTAAGACCAGCCCAGGGTGGAAGTTGAGGGGAAATGAGCAAAGTTATCGCGGCAGCTGTTGCGGCTGCAATCGCCTGCGCCGGAATCGCATTCCCGGCATCGGCGATCGCGGCGCCGAATTGCTCCGAAGTGGTCGCGGCCATCAACTCCGAGGACGGTTACGCCCCGACCACGACCGAGAAATGGACCTGCGCAGCAGAAATCCAGAAGGACAAGTGGGAGACCCTCCCGGCCGACACCGTCAACAAGTGGACGAACTTCCCGGAGCAGACGGCCACCAAGTGGGGTGAGGCCCCAGGCAAGGTGGCCGACAAGTGGACCGGCTTCCCGGACAAGGTCGTCGGCAAGTGGACTGGCGCCGAGGACGAGGGATAGCACCCAGCGGATCAACAGCACAGCGCCCGCGGAACCTCACGGTTTCGCGGGCGCTGTCTTGCTACCGGGCACTCAGCCCAGGCCGGACCACTTCTTGAGCACCTTGCCTGGGAAGCCGCCCCACTTCTCGGCGGTCTTACTCGGGAAGCTGGTCCACTTCTCCGCGGTCTTACTGGGGAACTGAGTCCACTTGTCGACCGTCTCCTGCGCGAAGCTGGTCTCTTCGTCAGCGGCGGCCTTGCTCTGCGCGGTCACCTGCTCGACGATTTCCTTGGCAACGCCGTCGAGCACGCGTTCGCACGGCGAGCAGCCAATGGTGCTCACCGGGTCAGCCGAGGCCGGTGCAGCCAATCCAATAGCGCTACCGATGGTGCCCGCTGCAATGGCCGCCGCGATCAGCTTGGCCTTGATCATGAAGTGTCCCCTGACTTTGACGGCCGCCAAATGGCCGGTTCGCGAATTAGGCTAACCCCACCGAGAGCTCTTTGCCGAGGTTCCTCGACGCGCCTCACAAATGTTTGCTGGTGTGGCCAGCTCCGGAACCTCGTCGAACCCCGGACCGCAGAGTTACCGGGCGGCGAAGTGGATCTGAACGGCAGATGACGCAGCTAATCGGCGCTTCGTCGTCGCGCGACAAAGACTCATGACGAGCACAATATAACCGCAGTTCATCTGCGGTTATAGCGTCTGCGTCGTCTCATCCGGTGGCCGGTGAAGCAAATACCGCTCAGTACTCACCAATCCGGGCGCCCGCAAGCCCCACGCATGGCCGACTGGAGACGCAACAGACATCCAGTCATTTCAGTGACGTTCATCACGATTGCTGTGGATGCGCCAATTCGCCTCGGGACAGTTGCAGTCCGGACTGTTTTCCGGCGCTCGGAAAAGGTCTTGCAAGTCGTCCCATATCCACAACACGCCGGACCGACCGGACCGGCGCATCACATCCGGACAGCGTTCGTGGCGCTCAGCAAAAAGTCTTAGCGAAGCATTATCGATCGCTACCGGTGGCCTTATTCGCCGCCCGTAACTTCAAAGGCACGTTGCGCCGACATGGGTCGGCGCGGAACCAGGTAAGGGGTGGTCGAAGATGTTGCTCGACGTTCGCTGGTTGAAGTTCCGCTTCGCGCATCGCCGTTCGCACGGCCGCTGAGCCAGCACACGCAGCACGCCCCGACGGGGTTTTTCACCCCGTCCAGTTTTCTTCTTACTTCCCGGTTCTCATTCCTCAACTTTCGTCGCACTTCCTCCGCAGTGTTTCTTCTCCTGCACTTTCGCCCCGACGGGCAAGCCGTGCTCGACGCCCTGCCCAACGGCAGCGAAGGCACCGCCGGCACCGCAGCCCAATGATCCGTCCCACTACGACAGGATGATCCCGCGCGCCGCGCAGGCCCACGCCGGCTTCGTCAACGCGTGATCTGCGAGTCCGGCAGGCGCACCCATGCCGCGGTGTCCGCCGGCAGGTTCTCGTCCAGGCCGGGCACCGAACCCAGCAGCACGACGGCCCCGTCGGGCAGGGCAACAGCGTGATCACCGGTGTTCACCCAACACTGGATGTCGCCGCGGGCGAAAGCGAGCACCGAATCCGAGCTGTGCAACCACTGCAGCGGACCGGCGTCCACCCACAACCGGCGACGCAGCCGCAGCGCAGCGCGGTACAGCTGCCAGGTCGAGGCCGGGTCGCGCTGTTGGGCGGCCACCGACATGGCCCCCCAATGCGACGGTTGCGGCAACCAGCTGTCCGCAGCATCCGGTGGCGAAAAGCCGTATGACGGGCGGGATTCGGTCCACGGCAGCGGCACCCGGCAGCCGTCACGGCCGATCTCGGTGAACCCGGACTGCCGCCAAGCCGGATCTTGGCGCACGTCATCGGGTAAATCCTCGACCTCCTCGAGGCCGAGTTCCTCGCCCTGATACAGATACGCCGTACCCGGCAGCGCCAATTGCAGCAGCGCGGCAGCCCGGGCCCGACGGCGGCCGAGTTCGTGGTCGGCCGGCTCATCGGCCCAACGCTTGCGGTCCCACTCCGAGGACACCAATCCAGTTGGCTGCGAACGTGAATAGCGGGTCACCGCGCGCGGAACGTCATGGTTGGACAGCACCCAGGTGGGTGGAGCACCCACCGTGGCCGCGCTGCTGATCGCGTCATCGATCACGCTGCGCAGCAGCGCCGCGTGCCACGGGGCGCGCAGGAAGTCGAACTGGAACGCGGTGTGCAGCTCGTCGGGACGCAGGTAGGCGGCCAGTCGATCGGTGGGCACCCACGCCTCGGCGATGAAGATGCGTTGTGGCGCATATCGGTTGGCAACCGCGCGCCAGCCGCGGTAGATCTCGTGCACGCCGTCCTGGTCGAAGGCCGGGTGGGTGTCGGAGCCGCGGACCAGGTTCGGCAGGCCCGCCTGCTTCACCAGACCGTGCGCCACGTCGATGCGGAACCCGTCCACGCCCTTGTCGAACCAGAACGCCAGGACGTCCTCGAACTCGGCGCGCACCTGCGGGTGGTCCCAGTTCAGGTCCGGTTGGGCGGGTGCGAACAGGTGCAGATACCAGGAGCCGTCGGGCACCTGCGTCCAGGCCGGGCCACCAAAGATGCTGCGCCAGTTGTTCGGTGGCTTCCCCTTGCGCCCGGGTGCGAACACGTAGCGCTCGCGGGCGCCGGACTCGTCGCGCAGTGCGGCCTGGAACCAGCGGTGCTGGTCTGAGGTGTGGTTGGGCACGATGTCCAACAACACCGCGAGTCCCAACGCGTGCGCATCAGCGATGAACGCTTCGGCATCCTGCAGGGTGCCGAAAATCGGTTCGATGTCTCGATAGTCGGCGACGTCGTAGCCACCGTCGGCCATCGGCGACGGATACCACGGGTTGATCCACAGCGCGTCCACACCCAACTCGGCAAGGTATGGCAGCCGTGAGCGCAACCCCGCGATGTCACCGGCGCCGTCACCGTCGTCGTCGGCGAAACTACGGATGTAGACCTGGTAGACGACCGCGGACTCCCACCACTGCACCAGCTCACCCCGCCACCCGACGCAGCGCGTCGGGTGTCAGGTCGGCGCGTGTGCGGTACCCATCGACCGCCATGATCAAGTCCGCTTCAGCGAGCACGGAACGCAGCACGTGCACGATGCCGTCGACGCCGCCGAGCGCCAAACCGTAGATGTAGGGCCGGCCGATCCCGACTGCACTCGCACCCAGCGCGAGCGCCTTGATGACGTCGGCGCCCGAACGCACCCCGGAGTCGAACAACACCGGCACCTCACCGGCCGCGGCAACCACCTCGGGCAGACAATCGAGTGCCGGCAACCCGCCGTTGGCCTGGCGGCCACCGTGGTTGCTGCAGTAGATGCCGTCGACGCCGTAATCGATTGCGCGCCGGGCATCCTCGGGATGACAGATGCCTTTGAGGATCAGCGGCAGATCCGTCAACGAGCGCAACCAGGTGAGGTCGTCCCAGGTCAGCGAATGTCCGAAGATGCCCGCGAAGTAGGTCACCGCCTCGCGTGGATCAGCGCCCGCGGCCAGACCGGCCTTGTCCCGGAAAATCGCGTCGCTGGTGTAATTGGCCAAGCACTTGCCGCGCAACTGCGGGAAGTTCGACATCGCCAAATCCCGCGGACGCCAACCCGGGATCCAGGTATCCAGCGTGACGATGATCCCGGCGTACCCGGCTGCTTCTGCGCGATGCACCAGCGACTCGGCCAGCTCACGGTCGTTCGGACAGTACAGCTGGAAGAAGCCCGGTGTCTCACCGAATTCGGCGGCGATGTCTTCAAGTGGATCTTCCACCAGGGTCGACGCGCACATCGGGATACCGGTGCGGGCGGCCGCCCGCGCACCGGCGAGGTCCCCGTGCCCGTCCTGGCTGCACAACGCGAGCACTCCAACCGGAGCCATGAAGATCGGTGCGGGCCAACGCTTTCCCCACAGTTCGACGGTGAGGTCACGTTCGGTCGCGCCGACCAGCATGCGCGGCATCAACCCCCAACGTCGGAACGCTGCGACGTTGCCGTCCTGGGTGGCCTCGTCCCCGGCCCCGCCCGCCACATAGGACCACAGCGACGGCGACAACGCCTGTTCGGCACGTCGCGCGAGTTCGGCGTAGCTCATCGGCAGATTGGGCAGCACACCGGTGAGCCCTTGAAAGTAGATCTCGTACTGGTAGGCACCGTATGGAACCGTCATCGTCGTCGTCCCTTTCGTATTGCGCTGGTATCCAGGATGACTTGCCGGTCGCTTGGGTGGACCGGATCAGCCCGGCGCGCCGGTCGGATCGGGTTCGGGCGCGGGCTCGGCCTTGGGTCGCTGCTTGGGGTCGCTCTTGTAGGCCCGGACCGGGTCGGCGCTGGGCGGTAGCTGCAACAGGCTGCCGCTCATGCTGCCACCCGCGGTCCGGATCGCCACCAGAACCCAGGTCCCGAGCAGGCCGACGTAGGCGACCACGGCGGCGACTTCGAAGGCCGGCAGCCCGGTGTGCAACGCCAACTGGGCGGTTCCGGTGACGAAGGTGCCGACCGGGAAGGTCAGACTCCACCAGGTCAGCGCGAAGGGCATACCGTTGCGCAGGGTGCGGATGGTCAACGACATGGCCAAGCCGATCCACAACACCGCGAAGCCCCACACCGGAACCCCGAACAGCACCGCAAAAGCGTTCATCGCGGTCGCGATCGGCTCATCGACGGCCAGCGACGCGTACGTCCCCAGCAGCCCGGCCACAGTGATCGACTGACCCAACGGCCCCAGCACGATCCACAACGTCGGCACCCGCGCGGTGCCCGACGTGCCGTAGAGCGCCAGCCGCGACCAGATCATCGTGATGATGATCAGCGAGGCCACCAGCGACAACCCGAACATCGCGTAGCAGCCGTACAGCATCGTGGTGCGCCCGGTGCCGGGTGCCATGTGCGTCAACAGCATGGCTCCGCCGGCCGCCGACACCATGGGCGGAACCACCGGCATCAACCAACCGCCGAACGCGGCGTCCGGTTCCACCCGGTATTGGGTGAACATCAGGTACGGAATGCTGACCGCGGTGAACAGGCCGCTGCAGGTGCCCACCCACCACAGCACCCAGGCCAGATTGACCGCGGCGGTTTCACCGATCAGGTCGATGCCGACCAGCAACGCGCCCGAACCCACCGCGGTGAACGCCATCGGTGCAGCGCCGTAGAAGTGCGCCATCTGGCTGTTGCGGGCGTGGCCGCGCACCACTGTCGGGTGGCGCAACCAATGTCCGCCGACGACGACGCTCAACACCGCCAGCAGAACGGCCGCGATGACCCATACCACCTCGGTGAAGCCACGCAGTCCCGGTAGCTGCAGTGGCAACGTCGCTCCGGCGATCGCGACGATCCCGGTGCCCATCACCGAAGCGAACCAGTTTGGGCCGATGTTGCCGAGCACCTCCACCCGCCGACGCAGGGCGGGAGTATCAGAGGGCGAGCCGGAAACCATCACCAGGACGCTACTAGCACCGGGTGACTGGGGGTTATCCCCCGGTTAGTTGTCCGGAAAACGCCGTGTCGCTGCGCGCCGATGATCCCTAGGTTGAAGACATGGCAGTTGCAACCGACGCTCTTCTGACCCGCTCGCCGGCCGGCTCCGTCCAGTCACACCGCGGCGTGGTCGCCACCGCGTCGATGCTCGCCAACGGCGCAGTAGCCACGGTCTGGTTCTGGATTCCGTTGTCGATCATGATCATTGGTGTCTCGTCGTTACCGTCGGTGGTCGGCTCGGTGTTGGCTGCGGTGGTCTTCATCTCCCTGATCCGCGGGATCGATGTCTTCGAACGGGCACGCAGTGAGGCAGTCTTCGGTCTCGGGATCACCGCGCCGGTGCGGAACCGAACGCGTCATACCGGCTTTCAGGGTTGGCTGCACCAGCTGTGGCTCGATGTCAGCAGCGTCTGGTTCTGGAAGGCCCTCGGCCACCACTACCTGCGCATGTTCTACGACTTGGTGGTCACCCTGACCGTGTTGGCGCTGTTGGCTGTCGCATTTCTCGGACCGGCTGCGGCGATCGCGGTTCGTCGCAGTGACGCCGAGGCCGGGTTGACCTTCCTGCCGCCGTGGCTGGCCTGGCTGCTGGCCATCAGCGCCCTGATCGCCGCCATCGCCCTGCTGATCTTCGCGCCGGCACTGGATGCCCGGATCGACAGGTGGCTGCTGGCACCGTCGCGCACGGACACGTTGGAGCGCCAGGTGGGCACGCTGGCCGAAGCTCGCCAGGGTGCGGTGTCCTCCGCACAGACCGAACGCCAACGCATCGAACGCGACCTGCACGACAGCGTGCAGCCCCGGCTGGTCTCCCTGGCCATGACTATCGGGTTGGCGCAGACCAAACTCGAGTCCGATCCGCCGGCTGCTCGAACCCTCATCGCCGAGGCGCACGACGAGGCCAAGCAGGCGTTGGCCGAACTGCGCAACGTGGTGCGCGGAATCGCGCCCACCATCCTGGCCGATCGCGGTTTGGACGCCGCGCTGTCCGCCGTCGTGCAACGCAGCGACACATCGGGCGTGCCGACCGATCTCGACATTCAACTGACCCGCCGGCTGCCCGAGGAGATCGAAGCCGTCGCCTACTTCGTCGTCGCCGAGGCGCTGACCAACGTCGCCCGGCACGCCGAAGCGGCCCGGGCCGTCGTCACGGTGCGCAACGACGACGCCAGCAACCAACTGCACGTATCGGTGTTCGACGACGGCCGCGGTGGCGCGCAGATCTGCGAGGGCACCGACAACACCGGGCTGCGCGGGCTGGCCGACCGGGTGCGCGCGGCCGGCGGAACCTTCACGGTGTCGAGCCCAGTCACCGGCCCCACCATCGTGAGTGCGGTGCTGCCATGCGGATCGTGATCGCCGAGGACTCTGCGCTGCTGCGCGCCGGGCTGGAACGGATCTTGGCCGATGCCGAGCACGAAGTGCTCGCCGGCGTGCAGGACGCCACCGGACTGTTGCGGGTGGTCAACGACATGCGACCAGACTTGGTGATCGTCGACGTCCGGATGCCGCCGACGTTCACCGACGAGGGCATCCGCGCGGCAGCCGTGCTGCGCAGCCAGAACCCGGAGTCGCCGGTGCTGGTGCTGTCGCACTACGTCGAGGAGCGCTACGCCGCCGAACTGATCGCCACCGACAGTCGGGGTTTCGGCTATCTGCTCAAGGACCGGGTGGCCGACGTGCCGGCCTTCCTCGATGCGGTGGCGACCGTCGGGGCCGGCGGCACTGTGCTCGACCCTGAGGTGGTGGCACAGATGCTGGTTCGTTCGCAACGACGGAGTGCGCTGGCCGATCTGACACCGCGCGAACGCGATGTGCTGCAACTGATGGCCGAAGGGAAGACCAACTCGGCGATCGCGGCGCAACTGTCGATATCGACCGGGTCGGCCGAAAAGCACATCGCCTCCATCTTCACCAAGTTCGACCTTGCCCCCGACGAGAGCGAGAACCGCCGGGTGCTGGCAGTGCTGCGCTATTTGGACTCGTGAGGAGAAACTGACATGACCGCACCGATTCCAGACCAGGGCGCAGCCACGCCCGCCCCGGGTAGGTCGTTGCCATCTCCGGGTGGGCACACGCCGTCTCCGGTCGGGCGTACGCCATCTCCCACCGGACTTACGCCATCTCCGGCCGGAAGTACGGTGATTCGGGTCGCGGTGGTGGTGATCGCCGCATTGCTCGGCGTGCTGACACTGACTGGTCTGACGGCCCTGGCCATCGGGGTCGGCAACACCAGGATGGTGGCCGACTCCGTGGAGCTGCCGGGTTCGGTCCGAAAGCTCACGATCGACGTCGGCGACGTTCCGATGCGCATCCGGATCAGCACCGACTCTGCAGCGGCGAGCCCACGCGCCGAACTGCGCTTCGTCAGCATGGCTCCGAGTTCTCGACGCTCACTGGAGGTGACGTCGGACGCCGATGGCGCGCAGATCAACGTCGCCGGTGAACGTCCGAGGTGGATGCGCTGGGCTCGCGCGGGTGATTTGCACATCGTGTTGCCGCCGGGCCTGGGCGGAGACCTCTCCGTGCACAGCACTCAGCGATTCGGCGTGTTCGAACTCGACACCGATGTGCGGCATTTGGTGGCGCGCACCGACCACGGCGCGGTGCTGCTGCGCGGTTCGGCGGATACCGTGGAAGCCACCAACCGCCATGGCACCGTGCGCTCGCTCAACCCGGTGGCGGTCCGAGAATCGTTCACGGCGAGCACGGTTCACGGCGAGGTGGATGTCGAGTTCCGGGATTTCGCGCCGGAACGCGTGGACGTCAGCAGCGAAACTGGCAGCGTGACGGTTGGTTTGCCCGGGTCCGGGCCGTTCCTGGTGAACGCCAGCGCCGGTGGCGAGCATGGCAATTCACGGGTGCGGGTCCCCCAGACCACCGACCAGGCCGAGGCGGTTGCCACCATCACCGCGCGTTCGGGCAACGGTGCAGTGACGGTGAAATCCAACGACTGACGCGCCTGACCAGCGCCCCTCGTCACGTCTCGTGTTATCGGGTGGGGGTGATTTGCATGAGTTCGTTGAGGTGGTCGCGGTCGGGGTCGGTGGCT
>NZ_JCALDB010000032.1:0-36123 GCF_059812645.1 Mycobacterium sp. NGS45
CTCAGCGCGGTCTCGACCCCGATCGTCTGCCCGGAGAGCACCAGATAGGCAGTCCGCCAGCGGCCGATCCGACGCGTGATGCTGACCGTTCCACCGGCTCCGGGAAGCAGACCCAACGACAACTCGGGCAGCCCGAACACCGCGGCGGGGGTGCTGATCACCCGGCCGCAGAACGCCGCCATCTCCAGCCCGCTGCCCAGCACCCGACCGTGCACCTGGGCCCGGCAGGCCGGACCCAGTCGGGTGGTGATCGCGTCCAAGGCCAACGCCGGGCTGTATCGGGTCCGGGCCAGGTGCGCGGCAGCCGGGTCGTCGAAGGTCCCGAACTCGGCGAGATCGCCACCGCTGCAAAATGATCGGCCCGCTCCGGTGAGCACCATGGCCGCGATGCTGGGATCCAGCCGGGCTACCTCGAGGGCGTCCAGCAGCGCTGCGCGCGCATCGGTGGAGAACGCGTTGTGCCGTTGCGGCCGGTTGAACCGCACGTGCAGCGTGTCGCCCTCGCGGGCCGCCAGCACCGGATCCGGGGTGTGCGGCACCTGGACCGGACCCCGCTCGGCGAGCCAGCGGGCGAACTCCGGGCCGGACTGCAGCGTGGAGTAGGCCAGTGATTCGGTGATCACGCCGGGCAGTGCCGGGGCGGCGACGTCGACGGCACGCAGCACGTCGTCGCACACCGAGGCGGCGTGCGGCCAGCGCGCCACCCGCTGCTCGAGGTCGGCCAGCACCCGCGGGACCGAGTCGACGTGCACCACTCGGCGATCGTCAGACGCGGACTCCGAAAGGGTGAAAGTCGCGTACTGCAGCCAGTATTCGGCGTGCTCAGCGGTCGGGGCGCCGATCGCCACCACGATCCCGGGCAGCGTCGGTTCCGGGCCGGGCGGTTCGGCCAGATCGACGACCCGCAGCGCGGACACCTCCTAGGAGTACTTCTCGATCAGGCTCTGCTTGTAGAGCTTGCCGGTGTCGGTGCGCGGCAGGTCGGCCTCGAACGAGATCGAACGCGGACACTTGTAGTGCGACAACCGATCTCGCAGCCAGGAGATCAGTTCGGCACCGAACTCTTCGGTGGCGTCGGCTGGGTCGACGGTCTGCACCACGCCCTTGACCGACTGCCCCATCTCGTCGTCGGGAATGCCGAACACCGCGGCATCCATCACCTTCGGGTGGGTGACGAGCATGTTCTCGGCTTCCTGCGGATAGATGTTGACCCCACCGGAGATGATCATGTGGTGCCGGCGATCGGTGAGATACAGATAGCCGTCTTCGTCGAGATACCCGATGTCGCCCACCGTCTTCCAGCCGTGGGTGTTGCGGGATTTCGCGGTCTTCTCTTCGTCGTTGAGGTACTCGAAGGTCAGCGCGCTCTCGAAGTAGATCTCCCCGGCTTGACCGGCCGGCAGTTCGTTGCCGTCCTCGTCGAGGATGTGCACCACACCGGTCATCGCCTTGCCGACCGAGCCGGGATGGGCCAGCCAGTCCTCGGCGGTGATCAAGGTGGCGCCGATGCCCTCCGACGACGCGTAATACTCGTCGACGATCGGCCCCCACCAGTCGATCATCTGCTTCTTGATGTCCACCGGGCACGGCGCGGCGGCGTGCATCACCCGCTCCAGGCTGGACACGTCGTAGGAATCCCGCACCGACTGAGGCAGTTTCAGCATCCGGGTGAACATCACCGGTACGAACTGGCCATGCGTGACGCGGTGTTTGGCGATCGCGTCCAGGCAGCCTTCGGCGTCGAACTTCTCCAGCACCACGGTGGTGATGCCGGCGTCGTGCATCTGCATGGTCCACACCGACGGCGCGGTGTGGTACAGCGGAGCCGGGCTCAGATAGACCGCGTCGGGATGGGTCCAGAACGAGACCAGCATGGCCATCATGCCCGGGACCTCGGACGGATCCTGGTGCGTCAGTTCACGTTTGATGCCCTTCGGGCGTCCGGTGGTGCCCGACGAGTACTGCAGCAGGTCGCCTTCGATCTCGTCGGCGATCGGGGTGTCGGGTTGATCGGCAACACATTCCGGGTAGCGCTGCCAGCCGTCGAGGTCACCGTCGGCGATCACCCGGAGCTCGGGCAGACCGTTGGGCAACTCGGCGGCCAACTCGGCCAGCGTGTCGCGCACCGCGGCCGAACCGATGATCGCCGAGGCACCGCTGTTGTCGATGATGTAGGCCACCTCGGCTGCGGTCAGGTGCGTGTTGACCGGCACGTAGTACAGCCCGGCCCGACGCGCACCCCACATCGCGGTGAGGATGTTGGCGCCGTTCTCCATCAGGATCGCGACCACGTCGCCTTCCTTCAGGCCGTGCGCCCGGAACAGATGCGCCAACCGGTTGGCGGCGGCTTCGAGTTCGTCGAAGGTGACCACGGTGCCGGACGGGTACAAGATGATGGCCGGCTTGTCCTTGCCGACATGCTGACGGATCTGCATGGACCGACTCTACGATGTCAGTTGTTGACGGGTGTCAAGTGGCTGCGGAATTCGGTCCCGGACGCCGCCGCACGGCTTCGTCGTGTTTGGCGGCAGCACGCTCGAGCAGCGCGGTCAGATCCGGCTCGTCGCGCATCAACTGACGGTACCGAGGGTCGAGGGCCCGGATCTGGTCCCCCTCGTCGAGCAGTCGGGCGTAGATGCGTTCCCGCTCAGCGGGGTCGTAGGTGTATTCGGAGTCCAGGTAGGCCGTGGCGTGCCGACGCGCATTGGCGATCACGGTACGGGCCCGGCCCTTGCGACTGAGCAGCGATGCGGTCACGGTGAGCACCAGTACGCCGATGATGACCAGCAACGACATCCCCGTGCTGATCTCGACCACCGGTACCGGTTCGCCGTCGTTGATGAACGGCACGTTGTTCTCGTGCAGGGCGTGCAGGATCAGCTTCACCCCGATGAAACCCAGGATGGTGGCCAGTCCGTAGGACAGGTAGATCAGCCGGTCGAGCAGGCCGTCGATCAGGAAGTACAGCTGACGCAGCCCCAGCAGTGAGAACGCCGTCGCGGTGAAGACCAGGTACACGTTCTGGGTGAGACCGAAGATCGCCGGCACCGAATCCAGCGCGAACAGGATGTCGGTGCCGCCGATGGCGACCATCACCAACAGCATCGGGGTCAGCGCGCGCTTGCCGTCGATGGTGGTGACCAGTTTGTCGCCGTCGTAGTGCTCGGTGGTGCGGATGAATTTCTTGGCCAATCTGATCACGACGTTGTCGGCCTCGCGGGAGCTGTCGTCCTCCGGTTTGAGCAGGTTGCCGGCCGTGAGCAGCAGGATCAGGCCGAACACGTAGAACACCCAGGCGAACGCGTTGATGAGCGCCGCTCCCAGCAGGATGAAACCGGTGCGGGCGATCAGCGCGAACACGATCCCGAACAGCAGCACCTTTTGCTGATCCTCGCGGGGCACCCGGAAGCTGGCCATGATCACCAGGAACACGAACAGGTTGTCCACCGACAGCGCCTTCTCGGTGACGTAACCGGCGAAGTACTCCGAACCCGGATCCGAACCGCCGAAGACCAGCACCCCGACGCCGAACAGCACCGCGATGCCGACGTAGAGCGCCGACCACACCGCGGCTTCGCGCAGCGTCGGCACATGCGCGGTGCGGACGTGGAAGAAGAAGTCGAACGCCAGCAGCCCGATGATGAACGCAATCGTCAGGGCCCACACCCAGCCGGGGACATACACCTCATCGAGAGTAGCTGCGCAAGGTTTAGCTGCCCGGCGCACAGGTCATTCGAGGGCATGCGTCTGATGGGTCTGCGTCACGCCGGGGTGGTGTTCGCGCTGCTGGCCAGCGCCGGGTGTGGATCGGCTTCGTTCGAGGAACCACCGGATTGGGTTGAACCTGCGTCGTTCCCACGGCTGGGCACCGTCGACGAGCGCTATCAGTCCTACAACGTGGAAATGCTCGAGGTGACCGGCGGTGCGTTCTGGCGGCCCTACGAGTCTGATCCCGATGCGACGCCCGCCCCGCCGTCGGCGCCCACCCCGCCCGGGATGGACCCGGAGCTGTACGAGTACCGGCCACCGCTGGATCTGACCAACCCGCGGCTTCGCACGCTGGCCGCCGCGTTGGGCCCGGCCTATCTGCGGACCAGCGGAACCTGGGCCAACACCACCTACTTCGCCGACACCGACACCCCGCCCGCGCAACCGCCGGCCGGGTTTGACGGCGTGCTCACCCGCGAGCAGTGGCGCGGCGTGGTCGACTTCGCCGACGCCGTCGACGCCGACATCCTGACCTCGTTCGCGATCAGCCCCGGCACCCGGGACACCGACGGGGTATGGACGCCCGAGGTCGCCCGCCGCTGGTTGGACTACACCGCTTCGGTGGGCGGGAAGATCGCGGCCGCCGAGTTCATGAACGAACCGAACGCAGCCATCATGGGCGGCGCCCCGGAAGGCTACACCGCAGCCGACTACGGCCGAGATTTCCAGGCGTTCAAGGCTTTCGCCGACCAAGCCGCACCCGACATGCTGATCGTCGGACCCAGTTCGGTCGGCGAGACCCCCGGCCTGTTCTCCATGATGTACGGCACCAGCGGCACCATCCCGACCACCGAACTGCTGGCCGCCGCAGGCCCCGGCCTGGACGCGTTCTCCTATCACCACTACGGCGCCGCCTCGCAACGCTGCGCCGGCCAAGACATGCCGCAGACCACCCCCGAGGAGGCGCTGACCGAGGACTGGCTGGGCCGCACCAGCGCGACCCGCGAGTTCTACGGCGGTCTGCGCGACCGGTACGCACCCGACACGCCCCTGTGGCTGACCGAGGTCGCCGACGCGGCCTGCGGTGGAAACCCTTGGGCCGCAACCTTCTTGGACAGCTTCCGGTATCTAGATCAGCTGGGCCGACTAGCCAGAGAAGGCGTGCAGGTGGTGGCCCACAATACGTTGGTGGCCAGCGACTACGGCCTGCTCGATGACACGGACTTCAGCCCCAAACCCAACTATTGGGCCGCGCTGCTGTGGCAGCGGCTGATGGGCCAGACCGTGCTGGACCCCGGTGTGCCGATCCAGCAGGGCCGCCACCTCTACGCGCACTGTCAACCCGAAACCCCGGGCGGGGTGACGCTGTTGGCGATCAACAACGACCGCAGCACCAGCCAGACGCTGAACCTGTCGATGCCCGGCGCGCGCTACACGTTGGCGGCCGATCCATTGGATGCCACCACGGTCACGCTCAACGGTCAGCCGCTGACCCTGGGGCCCGGCGACCAACTGCCCGAGCTGACCGGTGCGCCGGCCGAGCGCGGGGAGCTCGTCCTGGCCCCCGCCACCATCACGTTCGTGACCATCCCGTCGGCGAACAATCCGGCTTGCCAGTGAGCGGGAACGTGCGCCCCGGCCAGGCCGATACCGCCCGCGGAGCACACGGTCTGGCCGACACTGACATCAACAGCTTTCCGGTAGAAAGGCATTCGATGTCGACGGCAGATGAGTTCTACGGCGCGCACGTGTGCGGATGGGATCACGTCCGGATCAAGCCGGCCACGCCGATGGGCATCCGGCGAGCCACCCGCCGGCAGGTGCTTGGTGGGATCGGGGCTCTCGGCGCCGCCGGGGTGCTGGCGGCCTGCGGAACGACGCCGTCGTCGCCGTCCGGGAGCGAGACGACGTCGTCGGCCAGCACTGCCCCGCCGGTCGAGCCGTCGCTGACGCCGGCCAAGCTGGGCGCGGCGACCGCCGGGATCGACGAGATCCAGCCCTGGCAGGAAGATTTCTACAAGGACCTGCACCGCCACCCCGACGTGTGGGGTGAGGAGGCCCGCACCGCAGCCAAGGTCACCGCCAAACTAGAGGAGCTCGGCGCCGACGAGATCCTGCAGATCGGCGGCGGTGTGGTGGGGGTGTTCCGCAACGGGGATGGCCGCCGGGTGTTGTTCCGCGCCGACATGGACGCGCTGCCGGTCACCGAAGCCACCGGCCTGGACTACGCGTCGGTCGAACCAGGCAAGATGCACGCCTGCGGCCACGACATGCACGTGGCGGCCGGCCTGGGCGCGGCGGCGCTGCTGGCCCGCAACCGGGACGCCTGGTCGGGCACCTACCTGGCACTGTTTCAGCCCGGTGAGGAGACCGGCCTGGGCGCGCAGGCCATGCTCGACGACGGCCTGGTGGAAAAACTGGCCGACCTGCGACCAGATGTCTGCCTGGCGCAGCATGTGCTGACCGCACCGGAGGCCGGACAGCTGGCCACCCGGGTGGGTCCGGCGCTGTCGGCCGGCGACAGCATGAAGGTGACAGTGTTCGGCAAGGGCACCCACGGGTCGATGCCGAACCTGGGTGTCGACCCGGCGGTGCTGGCGTCGGCGATCGTGCTGCGACTGCAAGGCATCGTGTCCCGCGAGATCGCGCCCGACGAGTTCGGTGTGGTGACGGTGGGTGCGATCAAGGTGGGTGACTCCCCCAACGTGATCGCCGACCGCGCCGAACTGCTGCTCAACGTGCGCACCTACGACGACGGCGTGCGCGAGAAGATCCTGTCCGCCATCGAACGGATCGTGCGCGGCGAGTGCGAGGCGTCGGGTTCACCGCAGGAGCCGACCTTCGAGACGCTCGCGACGTTCCCGCTGACCTCGAACGATCCGCAGGTCACCAACACCGTGACGACGGCGTTCCGGCAGGCCTTCGGTGACGGCCGGGTGCACGAACTCGAACGCGTCCCGGCCTCGGAGGACTTCAGCCGGATCCCGACGGCGTTCGGCGTGCCGTACACGTTCTGGGGTATCGGTGGGTTTCTGCCGGGCATGACCATCGTGGGCAACCACAACCCGGAGTTCGCGCCGGCCATCCAGCCCACGTTGCGCACCGGGACCGAGGCGGCGATCGCGGCGTCGCTGGCCTGGCTGGGCCCCGGCAACTGAGGCGCGTACCTCACCGATTAGGGCGCGCGCACCGCTCGCCACGCCATACGCTTTTTCTGCACCTACTCGGGCGCGGGGGCGGCGATGGTCGATCACGAGGGCACGAACCCTGGTATCGCCACGTTTCTGTTCACCGACATCGAGGGCTCCACCCGACGCTGGGAAGCCGACCCGGAGGCCATGCGGGTGGCGTTGGCTGAGCACGACGCCACGTTGACCGAGGCCGTCACCGGGCATGGTGGCCAGGTCTTCAAACACACCGGCGACGGCATGTGCGCGGTGTTTCGCACACCCACCCAGGCCGTCGAGGCCGCCATCGCGGCACAACGGCAACTGAACCTGCCGGTGCGGATGGGCATCGCCACCGGCGAAGCCCAACACCGCGACGGCGACTACTTCGGCACCGCTCTCAACCGCGCGGCCCGGATCATGGCCGCCCAGCACGGCGGACAGATGCTGCTCGACGGCGCCAGCGCAGGCCTGCTCGACGGGGTCACTTTGCGTGCCCTGCGCCGGCATCGGCTTCGCGATCTGAACAAACCGGTTGACCTGCACCAGGTTCAGGCCGAAGGCCTGCACGACGACTTTCCAGCCCTGCGCACCATGGAATTCACGCCGGGGAATCTGCACCCGCCGACCACCAGCTTCGTCGGCCGCGATACCGAACTCGCGACGATCGACGACGCGCGGCGCGAGCACCGACTGGTGACACTGACCGGCGTCGGCGGCGTCGGCAAGACCCGACTGGCCCAGGAATTCGGTGTGCGCAGCGGCAATTCGTTTCCGGACGGCGTCTGGCTGATCGAACTCGCTGCGGTGACCGACCCGGACGCGCTGCCCGACGCCGTGGCCGCTGCGCTCGGTGTCCACCGGCAGCCGGAGCTGAGCGTGACCCAAAGTGTGGCCAACGCATCGGCCGACCGCGTACAGCTGTTGATCTTCGACAACTGCGAGCACCTGCTGGATTCGGCCGGTGAAATGGTCGAGGCCATTCTGGCGGCCTCACGTACCACACGCATCATGGCCACCAGCCGCGAGGGATTGCGTTGCAGTGGTGAGCAACTCATCCCAATATCTGCGCTACGAACCGGCGAGAACTCGGCAGCAGTTCAATTGTTCACCGACCGTGCGCAGGCCGTTTCACCCGACCTGTCGACCGAGCAATCGAGCGCGTCGGTCGAGATCTGCCGCCGCCTCGACGGCATACCCTTGGCCATCGAACTGGCCGCATCCCGGCTTCAGTCCATGACCATCGGCGAATTGCGCGACCGACTCGACGACCGGTTTCGGCTGTTGGTCGGATCCCGGCGCGGGCTGGCGCGCCACCAGACCCTGCGCCATGCGGTGAGCTGGTCCTACGACCTGCTCGAAGATGCCGAAAAGGCAGTGCTGAACACATGTTCGGTATTCGCCGGCGGTTTCGACCTGGACGCGGCAGCGGCCGTGACCGGTTCACCCGACGAGCTGAACACCCTGGATCTACTCGACGCCCTGGTGCGCAAATCACTGGTGATCGCCGACCGTACTGCACCACGCACCCGCTATTCGATGCTGGAGACCATCCGTGGTTTCGCCGAAGAGAAATTGGTCGAACAGGGCGCAGCCGAGGAATCCCGAGCTGCGCACGCCCGGTACTACGCCGACCAGGCAGGGCCAATCATGCGGCTGTGGGACAGCCCGCGCCAGCGCGAGGCCTTCGAGTGGTTCGACACCGAGTTTCCCAATTTGCGTGCCGCGTTCCGCTGGGCCGCTGACCGCGACGAACTCGACATGGCGGCCGCCATCGCGGTCTACAGCAGCGATCTGGGCTACCACTACGGACAGTATGAGCCGATCGCCTGGACCGAGGAACTGATCGAACCGGCGCGAGCCGTCGGGCACCGCCGACTAGCGGCGTTGCTGGCCGGGGCCGCCGAATGCAACGCCGTGGGACAGGTCCAGCGGTTCTTGCAGTACGCCGCGGCCACCGAGGAAGCGATGCTGCTGGACTGCTACGACGAGGTGCCCGCCGAAATGGTGGTCACCATTCCGTCCGGCTTCTTGGCGATGGGGCAACCCGAACCGTCTATCAGATGGTGCCGCGATCTGATCCGGCGACGAGGTCGGCATCCGCACATCCTGGCCACCCTTGGCATTGCGCTCAAACTCGCCGGCGCGATCGCGGAGGCCGTGGCTATCACCGATGAGTTGATGTCCAATGAGCCACCGATGAACCCGCATTGGACTGCTTACTCGATGTTGAGCTTCGGGTACGTACAGGGCCACATCGATCCGCCAGCCGCCTACACCGTGCTGCAGCAAGCGCTGACGATCGCCCGGGACAGCTACAACCGACAGTTGGAATCACCGATCACCCTGATGTTGGCGCGGTTGGCGATAATGCAGTCCGACTACGCCGCCGCGCTCGACTACCTGACCACGACCATCCGGTACCGGTACGACTCGGGCGGATTGCTCTACCAGCGCGTACCACTGGCCCTATTGGGAAGCGCTCTGGAGCGCCTCGGCGAATACACCGCGGCCGCTACGGTGTTCGGCTTCTCGGCGTTACCTGCCGGGCATACCACGTTCCCCGAGATTGCCGAAAGCGATGCGCGGCTTCGCCACGTCATGGGCGTCGATGCCTACCTGTCCGACGCGCAGGTCGGTGCGGCGATGAACGCAGCCCAGATAACCAGTTATGCGCTCAGCCGGATCGACCTGGTCCGCGCCCAACTCGTCCCCCGAACGCAAAGTCGCCCCGCCCGCTAGAGACTGGTCACCGATGTTCGGCCGGGTCACTGTCACCATCGGCGATGGCCTGAAACCGATCTCGTTCCTGCGGCAGCCAGTCCTGTTGACGCTGCACGGCGGCGATCAGTAGGTCCCGCTGCCGGACCAACGCGGGCAGCTTGTCCGGAACCTCGGCTTCCTGCGCGGAGTGGATCAACATGTTCAGCGTGCGCATCAGCGCAGCGGCCACATCGGGTGTGCGCGCACCATAGAAGCGCAGCTGATCGAAGGCATGGGCGACGTAGTCCTCGTAGGAAAGGTCCCACGGCCGCAACAGCACTCGGTCACCCGGCCCGCTGAGCGCAGTCGGCGCATCGCCGGCGAAGATCAGCAGCCGGATCGTGCTACCGACCCGCAGCACCACCTCGATCGCGGTGCTCGGGTCGTTGGTCGCGGGGCTGAGTGCGCGCAGGCCGATGTCGACCATCTGCCGCAGCCCGAAGTCGAAGTCTTCCTGCATGGTTCGGGTGTGCCCGACGTACACCGCGGCCCGGATGCGGGCGTCCAGGTCGCTGGCTTCCTCCTGGGGCCAGACCCGGGCCAATAGTTGTCCACGGCTCACGTAGGCACCGACCCGGGTCTCCAGGCGCAGGACCCCACCTTCCGGGATCGCTGCGAACAGGTCGTCGAGTGACTCCTGGGTTACCCAGCCGTCGCGGTGCGCGAACACCCGGTGCGCTTCGCCGAGGGTGCTGACGTCGACGCCGGCGTGGGCCCGTTCCCGACGGCCGGTCCGGGTGAGTTCGGCCAGCACCTCCGCACTCTCCAGCGCCACGATCCGCAGCACCTCGCCGACCTGCAATCCGCGCGCCAGGTGATCGAGGAAGGCGATGATGCTCAGCACCGTGACCACAGCCAGCACCACCGCCGCGCTGGTGGCCAGCACCGGCGCGGTGACGTCGTCGTCGCGCAATTCCCACAGCAGCACAACGCAGTAGACGAAGGTAGCCACCAACAGCCCGATCACGATCTGCGCCGGGCGGTCGCCGATGAAGGCGCGCATCACTCGCGGCGAGAACTGCTGACTGGCCAATTGCAGGCTCACCACGGTGAGCGAAAAGACCACGCCCGCAGTGGTGATCGTCGCGCCGGCCAGCACCGCGAGGAACTCCTGCGCGGCGCCGGGCCCCATGTGAAATGCATCGGGCAAGCCCCACTCGTGGCTGCGCAGCATCCGGTCGATCACCAGCAGTCCGACCGCAGCGCACAAGCCACCGGCGACGATGAGCACCGGCAGCACGAACAGACTTTCCCGGAACCGGTACAGCGCCGCCTCGCGCCGCAGTCGTCCACTGCGCACGCGCGGCTTGGCCATGAGATGAACGCTAGCCCGTGCGGTTCGGCGAAGTTCGGCTTCTCGCCCAGCCGACCGGGTTCTTGGGGACACTGGTGGGGTGACCGATCCGCAGCCCACCTCGATGCCCGCCGCGTTCATCGGACACGGCAGCCCGATGAACGCCCTCGAGCTGAACCGGTACACCGCCGCCTGGCTACCAGTTCGGCACCGCCGTGCCGCGACCCCGCGCGATCCTGGCGGTCAGCGCGCACTGGTACATCAACGCCACCGCGGTCACCGCGATGGCCCGGCCCCGCACCATCCACGACTTCTACGGCTTCCCGGACGAACTGTTCGCCGTCGACTACCCCGCACCGGGACTACCGGAGCTGGTCGAGGAGATCTCCGAAGCGGTGCACCCGACCTGGGTGGGCGCCGACCTGGACAGTTGGGGCATCGACCACGGCACCTGGTCGGTGCTGGTACACGCCTTCCCGGATGCCTCGATCCCGGTGGTGCAGTTGTCGATCAACGCCGACAAGGACTTCGACTACCACTTCGACCTGGGCGCCCGACTGGCACCGCTGCGTGAGCGCGGCGTACTGATCGTCGGCAGCGGCAACATTGTGCACAACCTGCGCAGCATCCAATGGCAGCTCGGTGACCGTGGGTTCGACTGGGCGCAGCGCTTCGATGACGCCGCCCAGGAGAAGATGCTTTCTGCGCCAGCCGATTTCGCCGGGCTGTCCGAGCACGCCGACTACCGCGCGGCAGCTCCCACCCCGGACCACTTCATCCCGGCGCTGTACTTCGCCGGCCTGGCCGCCGGTGCCGGGCAGTCCGCCGAGGTACTGGTGGACGGCTACGCCTACGGATCGCTGTCCATGACGTCCTACACGTTGGGCGTGAGCTGCCCGCAGGACCGCACCGACGATCGCGGGGTGCCGGCCGCGGAGCCGAAATCCCCTGGCTCACAGTCCAACATCTGAGCTGCCCCCCACATTGAATCAGCGTCCAGGTAGAGAAAACGCGTGCGATCCCTACCTGGACGCTGACTCAACGCGAAGGAATCAGGCCAGCCGCTGCTTCAGGGCGTCGAACTCGTCCTTGATACCGGTGGGCAGCTTCTCACCGACGAACTCGAACCACTCCTCGATCAGCGGGATCTCGGCCTGCCACTCGTCGACGTTGACCGCCAGCGCCTCATTCACGTCCGCGGCGTCGACGTCCAGGCCGGTCAGGTCCAGGTCGTCGGCGGTCGGCACGATGCCGATCGGGGTGGACTTGCCTTCGGCCTTGTGCTCGATGCGCTCGATCGCCCACTTCAGCACGCGGCTGTTCTCGCCGAAGCCCGGCCACAGGAAGCGGCCGTCGTCGCCGCGGCGGAACCAGTTGACGAAGAAGACCGCCGGCAACTTGGACTCATCGGCACTCTTGCCGATGTCGATCCAGTGCTGGAAGTAGTCGCCGACGTTGTAACCCATGAACGGCAGCATGGCCATCGGGTCGCGGCGCACGGTACCGACCTTGCCCTCGGCCGCGGCGGTCTGCTCCGAGCCCAGGGTTGCACCGATGAACACACCGTGCTGCCAGTCGCGGGCCTGGGTGATCAGCGGCACGGTGGTCTTGCGGCGGCCACCGAACAGGATCGCCGAGATCGGCACGCCCTGCGGGTCGTCCCATTCCGGCGCCAGCGTCGGGCACTGCGAGATCGGGGTGCAGTAGCGCGAGTTCGGGTGCGCGGCCTTCTCCTCGGATTCCGGGGTCCAGTCCCGGCCCTTCCAGTCGATCAGGTGTTGCGGATCGCCCTCGAGGCCCTCCCACCAGACGTCACCGTCGTCGGTCTTGGCGACGTTGGTGAACACGGTGTTGCCTCCGGCGATCGTCCTCATCGCGTTCGGGTTCGAGTCCCAGTTGGTACCGGGGGCCACGCCGAAGAAGCCGAACTCGGGGTTGACCGCGTACAGCCGGCCGTCCTTGCCGAACCGCATCCAGGCGATGTCGTCGCCGACGGTCTCGGCGCGCCAGCCCGGAATGGTGGGCTGCAGCATCGCGAGGTTGGTCTTACCGCAGGCCGACGGGAACGCCGCGGCGATGAAGTACGCCTTGTTCTCCGGGGAGATCAGCTTGAGGATCAGCATGTGCTCGGCGAGCCAGCCCTCGTCGTGCGCCATCGCCGAGGCGATCCGCAGCGAGTAGCACTTCTTGCCCAGCAGCGCGTTGCCGCCGTAGCCCGAGCCGAAGCTCCAGATCTCGCGGGTCTCCGGGAAGTGGGTGATGTACTTGGTGTCGTTGCACGGCCACGGCACATCCTGCTGGCCCGGCTCGAGCGGCGCGCCGATGGAGTGCAGCGCCTTGACGAAGAAGCCGTCGTCGCCGATCTTGTCCAGCGCGGCCTGGCCCATCCGGGTCATGGTGCGCATCGAGACGACGACGTATTCGGAGTCGGTGATCTCGATGCCCAGCTTCGGGTCCTCGGCGCCCAGCGGACCCATGCAGAACGGGATCACGTACATGGTGCGCCCGCGCATGCAACCCCGGTACAGCTCGGTCATGATGCCGCGCATCTCGGCCGGGTCCATCCAGTTGTTGGTCGGGCCGGCGTCGATCTCACGCTCGGAGCAGATGAAGGTGCGCGATTCCACCCGGGCGACGTCGGACGGATCGGACAGCGCCAAGAACGAGTTGGGCTGCTTCTCCGGGTCGAGGCGCTGGAAGGTGCCGGCGTCGACCAGCTGATCGCACAGCCGGGAGTACTCTTCGTCGGACCCGTCGGCAAAGACCACTCGCTCGGGCTGGGTCAGCTCAGCAACCTCCTGGACCCAGGAGAGCAGACCCTGGTGTTTGGTCGGCGCGGTGTCCAGACCTGGAATGGTTGCTGAGGTCATCGAAAATCTCCTGCTCACGTTGTGTTCGGGCGTCTCTCGCGAGGCCGCAGGCCCCCTTCCGGCGGGCGTATCGTCGCCGACGATAGTCCTAGTTAGAGGTTAACGCGGGTGACATATAGACCGTTAGCCGAGGCCATGTCCATTCACTCACAGGAACGATTCAGAAGTAGCGAACTGCCCGATTTATCGATTCAGATGCTGTGGCTATTGGCTTGATCCGCCTCCGTTTGGCTCGATGCGGGCCGCTCGCGCCGGCATCCGCGGTCCACAGCCGGTCGCTGCCGGCCGAGTCGTGCGCACCGAGTTGAGGACCGCTCCGCACCCGCCCGGCTCGGCTGCCGAAGCCCGGCCCCCCGGTCCCGACAACCAGCCGAAATGGCTGCGACGACGTCGCCGGCGCCCCCGGTCAGCCCTGCTGCCCGGAGCTTCCAGCAACCACACCATCCAGTTCTGGGGCCGGCTCAGCTACCTGCGCACCGGCCGGCTCAGCGTCGTCGAGCTGGGCTTGCACGGCAGCCCGGGCGCGCAGCAGCGCCGGTGACTCGCGGTCCCGACGCGCGCCGGCCCGAGCCACCGCGAGCTCGTGTTCCCGCAACTCGGCGTCGATCCGCGCCACCCGCTCGGCGGTCCGCGCCGCGCGCGTCTCGGCCTGATGGTTGAGCGACGACGTCAACGCCAACTCGGCCGCCAACACCCGGGTCGCCACCAACTCGTCGACCGCACTGCGCAGCCCGGCCATCACCTCACCGACCCACCGATCCAGCACCGCACGTTGGTGCAGCAGGGTACGAGTCCCGATCAGCCAGGCCGCCGCCGCCGCACCCACCGCAGCGCCGGCCAGCGCGCCGAGCGCCGTCAAACCGGGCGCCACTCCGGCGAACAGCCGGCTCAGCGTCAACGCGATACCCAACCCGAAACCGGCGCCCAGCAGCATGGTCAACTGCGTTTCCAACCGCCGCCCGGACAGCTGCGGTGCAACGACCGCCGGACGGGCCGCCCGGGTCGGCGGTGACGGATCGGCGGGCACGTCGAGTTCCTGCGCCACGTCGGCCAGATGCTCGGTGATGCCTGCCTGAACCTCGCCGATCACCTCGCCGACCCGGCGGTCGACGTAGCCGACGAACTCCGGGAGCCGGCGGCGGGTCATCGTCGCGGCGTCCTCGGCCAATTCGGTGCGCACCGAACTGCACCGGTTCTTGCCGAAGTAGGACAGCTGCACCCGGGCCTGCTGGATTTGGCTGCGCAGAGCAATCGAACGCTCGGACTTCGTCAGTCGGCCGTCGCGCAACGCGGAGTCCCGTTCGGCGCGCAGCGCTGCGATGCGGGCGTGGCGGCCGGCTCCGGCCACCTCTTCGGCGCGCAGCCGCAGCTCGGTGTCGAGCCGAGTCTCCCAGGAGCGCAATCGGTTTCGTCGGGTCAGATCATCGCGTCCGAGTTGCGCCTCGAGCACTTCGAGCAGTTCTGCAGCATCCGGTTCGCCAATGTCGGGGGCGGCCGCGACACCCACCCAGGGCACGTCGCGGTAGCGGTTGGCATACCCGGCCAACACCGCGCGATCAGCTTCCAGTGTCTGACGCCAGTCCTGGTGCAGATCGATCTTGGCGAGCACTGCGACCACCAGATCGGTATCGGCCGAAGCAGCAGCGAGCAGCGCACAGTCCGAGTCGGCCAGCTGCGCGGCCGCGGACACCACGAACACCACCGCGCGCGGTGCGTCGCCGGGGCGCAGATCGTCGGATTCGATGAATGCGTACTGCGGCAATCGGGTGCGCAGCAGCTCGGCGACGCTGCTGACACCGGCCAGCCACGGTCCGGTGACCAGCACGGCGTCCAGCCGCCGGATCACCGGGGGCCGCAGCTCCGGGACGAATGCGCCGACCAGTGCGTCGACCGCGGCGATCGGGTTGTCGGGGTCTGGGCTCACCGCTGCCCCAGCCTGGTCGTCGCCGCGTGCAGACGCAACGCGCCACGCGCGATGTCGGCGCCGCAGTTGCGGTGCAGCGCCGACACCGGGCCCGCGGCATAGCTGCGCCAGCGCCGCGCGCGGCGTAACTGCACCTCAGATTCCGGACTGCCTGCGGGGTCTCGGTCGTCCAGGGTCAGCCCGGCAGCCTGCACGACGTCGGTGGCCGCGGCCATCCGGGCCAGCACCGCCTCGTCACCGGCCAGGAAGGCCGCGACCTCGGCCTCGGTGATCGCCAGTTCGTCGAGCCGGCGCAGTACGGCCGTCAGACGGCGGTAGCGCACTTCGGCGCCCAGCTGTCGCAGAGCCCGGTCCACCGCCTCGATACCGCTGGCCACCCGCAGCGCGGTCCGAACCGCGGCGACGTCGGAACCGGGCTGGGCACGCAGTTGCAGCACCGCGTGCGCGATGCCGAACAGGCCGAGCGTGCCCACCAATCGGCGGCGTTGCGCGCTCGGCACCGGGTGCTCGGCGGTGACGAACGCATCCGGGGAACGCAGATCCGCCGAGGTGGCCGCGACCCGGCGCAACACCGCGAGGGCGGCGTCGTCCAGGGTCGGCGCCGAGGCCGCCGGCAGCGCGGCCAGCGGAACGGTTGGCAGCCCGGTCTGGACGCTGATCCGCGTGCAGCGCCGCTGCGCGACGGCCATCGGGCCGGGTGCGGCAAACCCGGCCAGATCGGCCTTGGCCAGCACGATCAGGTCGGCGCCGACCGACGCGGCGAGGTCTTCGGGTTTGAGTGTTTCGGCGATCACCAGGACCGCGAGATCGGCGCACCCATCGCCAGATACCCGGTGGCCGGCTGCGGTGAGCGCGGCCGCCACGGTGCGGCATCCCACGCCGGGCCGGCCGGCCACGCCGATCCGCACCGGCGCGGCCAGGAAACGGTGCAGCGCGGTCAAACGTGGGGCGACGTCGGCGCGGACCACTGCTGCCAGCCGGCCCAACGCCTCAACGAAGATCTGCTGCCCCTGTCCGCTCATGCCCAGTCATGGTGGCACCGCCACGAGTGCCGCGCGAGCCACCCCCGGACCCGCTGTGGAGAGCGCGCCGAAGGCAACTGTTGGGTATCAATATGCCCCACGATGCGGGTGCCTCGGTGCCCGTGCGAGACGATGGGGGAATGCATGCGCAACGAAAGGTTGACTCGGCGCCGTCCGCCGAACCGGCCGCATCGTCGACTGCGCAGCGGCACCCCCGCGTGACCAGCTTCCGATCACGTCGTTCCACGCTGTCCGACGCGCAGCACCGGACCTGGGAACGGCGCTGGCCGCAGATCGGCATCCAGGCGGTGGCGACGGACGGCACCGTCGACCCGATCGACACCGAACGCTGGTTCGGTCGCAGCGCACCGCTGGTGCTCGAGATCGGCTGCGGATCGGGCACCTCGACGCTGGCCATGGCCCAGGCCGAACCGGACATCGACGTGGTCGCCGTCGAGGTCTACAAACGCGGGTTGGCTCAGCTGCTGTCGGCAATCGACCGCGAGAACGTCACCAATATCCGGCTGGTCCGCGGCGACGGCCTGGACGTGCTCGAGCACATGTTCGCCCCGGGCAGCCTGACCGGGGTGCGGGTGTTCTTCCCGGATCCCTGGCCCAAGGCCCGGCACCACAAACGACGACTGCTGCAACCTGCGACGGTGGCATTGATCGCCGACCGGCTGCGTCCGGGCGGCATCCTGCACGCCGCCACCGACCACGCCGGCTACGCCGAACAGATCGCCGAGGTGGGCGATGCCGAACCCCTGTTGCGTCGGGTCCGGGCCGACGCCGCGTTGCCGATCTCGGTGCACCGGCCGACCACCAAGTACGAATCCAAGGCCCACGACGCCGGCAGCGCGGTGACCGAACTGGTCTGGGAGCGCACGTGACCACATCGGACCTGGCGACCACTCCCGTCGACAGTGCCGATCCGGACGTGACATCGCTCACCTCCGGGCCGACCCGCGTGCTGCTGGTGTGGGACGCCCCGAATCTGGACATGGGGCTGGGCTCGATCCTCGGCGGGCGTCCCACCGCGGCGCATCGGCCTCGGTTCGACGCGCTGGGCCGCTGGCTGTTGGGCCGCACCGCGGAAGTTTCCGCCGCGGTGGCCGAGCGCACCGGCGCCGCGGTTCCGGTGGAACCGGAAGCCACCGTGTTCACCAACATCGCCCCTGGCAGCGCCGATGTGGTGCGCCCCTGGGTGGAAGCGCTACGCAACGTCGGGTTTGCGGTGTTTGCCAAGCCCAAGATCGACGAGGACAGCGACGTGGACGCCGACATGCTGGCGCACATCGCGCTGCGGCGGTCGGAAGGGCTGAGTGCGCTGCTGGTCGCGTCGGCGGACGGACAGGCATTCCGGCAACCGCTGGAGGCCATCGCCGCCGAGGACGGCACCCCGGTGCAGGTTCTCGGATTTCGCGAACACGCTAGCTGGGCACTAGCGTCGGATACCTTGGAGTTCGTCGACCTGGAGGATATTCCCGGGGTCTTTCGGGAGCCTCTCCCCCGGATCGGCCTGGATTCGCTTCCAGAAGAGGGGGCGTGGCTACAGCCGTTCCGGCCGTTGTCGGCGCTACTTACGTCTCGGGCTTGATCGCGATGACCTTGCGATCGTCCGGATACAACTTCACAGCAGCGCGATGTTCGAATCGCGACAGTCTTGATAGAGAGCGTTAGGAGCCTACGTGTTCGCCTGGTGGGGTCGAACGGTGTTCCGCTACCGGTTCATCGTCATCGCGGTGATGGTCGCGCTGTGCTTGGGTGGCGGCATCTACGGCATGAGCCTGGGCTCGAAGGTCACCCAGAGCGGTTTCTACGACGAAGGCAGCGAATCCGTGCACGCCTCGCTGGTGGCCGACGAGGTCTACGGGCGGGACCGTACCAGCCACATCGTTGCCATCCTCACGCCGCCGGACGACAAGTTGGTCACCGACGCCAAGTGGTCGGCCGAGATGAACCGGGAGCTCGACGAGTTCGTCGAGAACAACGGCGACCAGGTACTGAGCTGGGTCGGTTGGCTCAAAGCGCAGGACACCACCAGCGAAGTCGTTCAGCAGATGAAGACCTCCGATCTGCGGCACACCTTCGTCAGCATCCCGCTGCAAGGAGACGACGACGACGAGATCCTGAAGAACTACCAGGCCGTCGAGGATGAGCTGCGCCAGATCAACGGCGGCGACATTCGATTGGCCGGCCTCAACCCGCTGGCCAGTGAGCTGACCGGAACCATCGCAGTCGACCAGCACCGCGCCGAGATCGCCGCCATCCCGCTGGTGGCGGTGCTGCTGTTCTTCGTGTTCGGTGGTGTGATCGCGGCGATCCTGCCCGCGTTGATCGGCGGCTTGTCGATCGCCGGCGCGCTCGGCATCATGCGCCTGGTTGCCGAGGTCACACCGGTGCACTTCTTCGCCCAGCCGGTGGTGACCCTGATCGGTCTGGGCATCGCCGTCGACTACGGCCTGTTCATCGTGAGCCGATTCCGCGAGGAGCTCGCCGAGGGCTACGACACCGAAGCCGCGGTGCGGCGCACCATGATGACCTCTGGGCGAACGGTGATGTTCTCCGCGGTGATCATCGTGGCGTCCTCGTTGCCGCTGCTGCTGTTCCCGCAGGGATTCCTGAAGTCGATCACCTACGCGATCATCGCCTCGGTGATGCTCTCGGCGGTGCTCTCGACCACGGTGCTGGCCGCCATGTTGGCGATTCTCGGCCCGAACGTGGACGCGTTGGGGGTGCGCACGCTGCTCCGCGTGCCGTTCCTGCGCAACTGGACGTTCTCGCGTCGGATCATCGACTGGCTGGCCGAGAAGACCCAGAAGACCAAGACCCGCGAAGAAGTCGAGCAGGGTTTCTGGGGCAAGTTGGTCAACCAGGTGATGAAGCGGCCGCTGATGTACGCGGTGCCGATTCTGATCGTGATGATCGCGATGATCATTCCGCTGGGCTCGCTGAGCCTGGGCGGTATCAGCGAGAAATATCTGCCACCGGACAACCCGGTGCGTCAGGCCCAAGAGCAATTCGACGAACTGTTCCCCACCTTCCGCACCGAGCCGCTGACGCTGGTGATCGAGGGCGACGACGGCGCGCCGGTCACCGAGGAGCAGGTCGCCGAGGTCCGGCAGCGCGCACTGGCCATTCCCGGGTTCATCGGCGAAGATCCCGCCGCGATGTGGGACGAGCGACCCGGCCGCCCACAGGACTCCGGGCGCCCCGATGTCATGGTGCTGCAGAACGGCTTGGTGAACCGCAACGACGCCGCGGCCAAGATCGACGAGTTGCGTGACATCCGGGTACGAGGTGTCACCATCTCGGTGGGTGGCACGCCGGCACTGGAACAGGACAGCATCCACAGCCTGTACGACAAGCTGCCGTTGATGGTGCTGCTGCTGATCACCACCACCACGGTGCTGATGTTCTTGGCGTTCGGCTCGCTGGTGCTACCGATCAAGGCCGCGTTGATGAGCGCGCTCACCCTGGGCTCCACGATGGGCATCTTGACCTGGATGTTCGTCGAGGGGCACGGGTCCGGGTTGATGAACTACACACCGCAGCCGCTGATGGCGCCGATGATCGGTCTGATCATCGCGGTGATCTACGGTCTGTCCACCGACTACGAGGTGTTCCTGGTGTCTCGCATGGTCGAGGCGCGGGAGCGCGGCATGTCCACCGCGGAGTCGATCCGGATCGGCACCGCCACCACCGGTCGTTTGATCACCGCGGCCGCGTTGGTGCTCGCCGTGGTCGCCGGGGCGTTCGTGTTCTCCGATCTGGTGATGATGAAGTATCTGGCGTTCGGTCTGCTGATCGCGCTGCTGCTGGACGCCACCGTGATCCGCATGTTCCTGGTGCCGGCGATCATGAAGCTGCTCGGCGACGACTGCTGGTGGGCGCCGCGCTGGATGAAGGTCCTGCAGAACAAATTGGGTCTGGGCGAAACGCATCTGCCCGACGAGCGCAAACGTCCGGTGGCCCGCGACCCCGAGCCGCAGCCGACCGCGTCGGTGCTGGCCGGAGCCCCTGCGCGGCGCGAGCAGCCGCATGATCCGACCCACCCGGCCGCCGAGGGTGCATCTCGCCCGCGGGCCCGGACCCCGGTGCGGTCGCCGCGCGACGAGCCGTCGGAGGCCGGCACCACCCGCATTCCCAGCGCGCAGGCCGACACCGACGCGCCGACCACCCGGTTCAGCTCGGCCCGCAACGCGGTGCGCAACGTGGTCAGCAATGCGGTGCAAACCGCGGGTTCGGTCACACACCGGCAACCGCCGCCCGCGCCGCCGACCGGTGAGCGGGAAATCGAGTCGTGGCTGGGCGATCTGCGCGGAAAGCCGGGAAGCGGTGCGCCGCAACAGCGCCCGCCGTCGGCACCGTCGTCGGAACCCACTCGGTCGATGCCGCCCGGCGGTGCTGCGGACAACGCCGACACCACCGCAATCCGGGTACCGCGCGGTAAGGACACCGAGGACGAGCCCGCCACCCGGGCGATCCCGGTCAGCAAGCGATCCGGTGATTCCGAGGTGGCGACCGACAAGCTCAATGCGCGCGCCGACGATCCACCGACCGAGCGGCGCGGCGGCGGGGTCAGCGCCCAGGAGCTACTGCGCCGGGAAGGCCGGCTCTGACCGCTGGTCCCGCGTCGACGACGGAATCAATCGTCGTCGACGACGTCGGGTTCGGCCTCGATCACGACGGCGTCCTCGGATTCCTGCGCGGCCTCCTCGGCCGCCGGATTCTCGGCCAGTAGCACCCGGGTTGCACTGTTGGCGCACGCGATGATCGGCACGGCCAGCAGCGCGCCCACGATCCCGGCCAGCACACCGCCGGCCGCGATGCCCAGCACCACGGCCAACGGATGGATCGACACTGCGCGTCCCATCACGATCGGTTGCAGCACATGGGATTCCAGTTGCTGCACCGCAAGGATCAAGCCGAGGGTGATCAGCGCGTAGATCCAGCCCTTGGCCAGCAGCGCCACCACCACCGCCAGGAAGCCGGTGATCACCGCACCGATCAGCGGGATGAACGCGCCCAGGAACACCAGCGACGCCAGCGGCAGCGCCAGCGGGATGCCCATGATGGCCAAGCCGGTGCCGATGCCGACCGCGTCGACCAGGGCAACCAGGAAGGTGGCGCGCACGTAGCCGATCAGGGTGTGGAAGCCGGCCCGCCCGGCATCGGCGATCCGCTCGCGAGTGGGCTGCGGAAATACCCGGATGATGAAGGCCCAGATGTTACGGCCGCCGTGCAGCAGGAAGATCAAGCTGAACAACACCAGCAGCGCGCCGGTGACGATCTCGGTGAGCGTCGCGGCCGTCGACAGCGCCCCGCTGGTCAGCCGCTCCTGGTTGCTGCGCAACGCGTCGATGGCGGTGTTGCCGGCGTTGTCGATCTGATCGCGGCTCAATCCCAGCGGACCTTCGACCAACCAGGTGCGCACCGAGTCGATGCTGTGGGTGACCTGGTCGGTCAACCCGGGCAGCCCGGTGATGAATTGGCTGACGACGAAGGTCATGATGCCGCCGAGCACCGCGAAGCTGCTCAGCAGCACCACCGCTACCGCGCCACCGCGTGGAAAGCCACGTCGATCCAGCCAGTCCACCACCGGCAGCAGCAACGCGGTCATCATGGTGGCGATCAGCACCGGGACGAAGATCACCTCGAGCTTCTTGAACACCCACATCGCGGCTACCAGTGCGACCAGCAGCACCAGGATTCGCCAGGCCCAGGCGGCGGCCTTGCGCACCAGGGGTGAAACGGATTCGTCGGCGGCGACCGCGCTGGAAGACATGAGCGGCAGCCTACTGGCGTGTCGCGGGTGTTGAGTCCAGGAATGTCGGGTCGGCACGCCGAGCCGACACAGCGGTCGACGCGGACCGCACCGTTACCCTGATCGGCGTGTCTCATGACGCACCACCCAGGGACACCGCGAGGCAACAGGGCAGGCCGGGTCGCGGGAAGTACTGGTGGCTCCGCTGGGTGATCCTGGTGGTGGTGGTCGCGGTGCTGGCCATCGAGGCCACTCTGGTGTGGGATGAGCTGGCCAAGGCATGGAGCAGTCTGATCAGCGCGAACGCCTGGTGGGTGCTGGCGGCCGTGCTCGCCGCGATGGCCTCGATGCACAGTTTCGCGCAGATCCAGCGGGAGCTGCTCAAGGCTGCCGGGGTGCGGGTGCGGCAGTGGCGTTCGGAGGCGGCGTTCTACGCCGGCAACGCGTTGAGCACCACGTTGCCTGGCGGTCCGGTGCTCTCGGCGACGTTCGTCTATCGCCAGCAACGCATCTGGGGCGCCTCGCCGGTGGTGGCGTCCTGGCAGTTGGTGATGTCCGGGGCGCTGCAGGTGGTGGGTCTGGCGCTGCTGGGGTTGGGGGGCGCAGTCCTGCTGGGCGCCAAGGACAATCCGTTCTCGCTGCTGTTCACGGTGGGCGGGTTCATCGTGTTGCTGTTGTTGGCGCAGGCGGTGGCATCCCGGCCCGAGCTGCTCGACGGCATCGGGGTGCGGGTGCTGGCCTGGATCAACGGGCTGCGCGGCAAACCGGCCGACACCTGGGTGGACAAGTGGCGCGAGATCCTGCGCCAACTCGAGGCGGTCAGCCTGACCCGGCGCCAGCTCGGGGTGGCGTTCGGCTGGTCCTTCTTCAACTGGATCGCCGATGTCGCGGCCCTGGCGTTCGCGGCGTACGCGGCCGGCGGGTCACCGTCGCTGGCCGGTGTCACCGTGGCGTATGCGGCCGCCCGCGCGGTCGGCGCGATCCCGCTGATGCCGGGTGGGCTGTTGGTGGTCGAGGCGGTGTTGGTGCCGGGTTTGGTGTCCAGCGGTATGACGCTGTCGGCGGCCATCTCGGCCATGCTGATCTACCGCTTGGTGAGCTGGATATTCATCGCCGCGATCGGCTGGGTGGTGTTCTTCTTCATGTTCCGCACCGAGAGCAAAGTCGACCCGGACGCGGTCGCAGACCCGGCCGGCCAGAACAGCGAAATCGCAGATCGCTGACCGGACCCGCGGGCAGCCGCGCCGTGATTGGATCGGCGCATGAGACTTCATCGGCAGTTACGTGTGCAGCTGCTGGCGCTCGGCGCTGCCCTGACCCTGCTGGCCGGGTGTTCGTCGTCCTCGGAACCGCAGGACGACGCCGCGCCGGCACCGGAGACCCGTCCACCGGCGGTGCCGACCCCACTGATCGGTACGGCGCTGGGTGAACCGGTCCCGGTGGCCGCCACCGACGGCCGCACCCATCTGGTCTATGAACTCACCTTGACCAACGCACTGGCCGGCAACGCGACGTTGCGCTCGCTGACCGCCAAGGACGGCGATCGCCACCTGCTCACGCTGTCCGGGGACAACCTGCGGTACTGGACCCGGACGTTGGGGAACCCGGCCGAGCCGACGCTGGTGATCGGTCCGGGGCAGACCGCGATCGTGTGGCTGGACGTCGTGATCGACCACGGCTCGGAACCGCCGACCGAGATCACCCACTCGGTGAATCTCGATGTGGCCAAACCACTTCCCGGTCTGGTACCGGCCAACCTGACCCAGGACGTCGCCCCGGCCGCGGTGTCCGACCGCACGCCGGCGTCCGTCGCACCACCGCTGGACGGCCCGAATTGGGTCGACGTGAACGGGTGCTGTGACATGACCACGCACCGGATGGCCGCCAACCCGATCAACGGTCAGTTGTGGTTCTCGGAGCGCTACGCCATCGATTACGTCCAACTCACCAGTGATTTCCGGTTGTTCACCGGTGATCCCACCAAACCCGAGAGCTACGCCTACTACGGCGCCCCGGTGCACGCCGTGGGACCGGGCAAGGTGGTGACGGTGGTCGACAACCTGCCCGAGCAGGTGCCCACCAAGTCACCGACCGGGCTGCCGCTGGACCAGTACGGCGGCAACCACGTGGTGCAAGATCTCGGCGACGGCAACTACGCGTTCTACGCGCATCTGAAACCGGGCAGCATCACCGTGCAAGCCGGCGATGAACTGCAGGCCGGTCAAAGCATCGCCGGCTTGGGCAATTCCGGCAACACCGATGCGCCGCACCTGCACTTCCACCTGATGGACAACCCAGATCCGATGGCTGCCAACGGCTTACCGTTCGTCTTCAACACCTTCCGCCTCGATCAGCGGATCCCGTCTGCCGAAGCCCTGGATGCGGCGTTCACCGGCCAGGCCGTGGCCCGGACTGCCGGCTTCGCCGTCCAGGACCAGGCCGAGGTCATGCCGCTGGTCCTGGACGTGATGAACTACGCTGTCGGACAATGAGTTCGACGCAGAAAACGATTGCCGCCCTACTCGCCGACCTGGTTTGCGTGGTGGCCTTCGCCACCGCGGGCCGGCGCAGTCATGCCGAAGGCCTGACGGTCGCCGGGATCGCCGAGACCGCAACGCCATTCGCGGTGGGCGCGACCCTGGGCTGGCTGCTGAGCCGCGGCTGGCGTCGCCCCACCGCTCTGGCGCCCACCGGGCTGACGGTATGGCTGTGCACCGTGCTGGTCGGCATGCTGGTGCGCAAACTCACCGGGCAGGGCATCGCGACCGCGTTCATCGTGGTGGCCACGCTGGTCACCGGCGTTCTGCTACTGGGCTGGCGCGGTTTGGCCGGGCTGCGTCGGGCTGGTTAGCGATCGTCAGCGTGGCCCGCAAACCGCCGAGCTGACTGTCGGTCAGCGCCAAGCCGCCGCCGTGCAGCGTGGCCTGCTGCTGGACCAGCGCCAGACCCAAACCGGTGCCGCCGCCGCTCGCGGTGCTGCCGCGCGCGAACCGTCCCAGCACCGAGGTGCGTTCGGCCTCCGGCACCCCGCAGCCGTCGTCGTCGACCACGATCGCGACGTGGGTGTCGGTGCGCCGCACGGTCAACACGATCCGCTTCGCCCGACCGTGCGTGATGGCGTTGCGCACCAAGTTGTCCACCGCCAGCCGCAGCCCGTCCGGCCAACCCAACACCTCGGTGGCCATCGGATCGGCATGTACTTCGATCTCGACATCGGGGTTGGGCCGGTTGTTTTCCCGGGCCACCCGATCCAGTAACTCCTCGACGCTGATCAGCACCCGGTCCTTTACCTGCGCCAGCTCACCGGAGGCCAGGTGGCCGAGGGCGGTGATGGTGGCTTCGATTCGCCGCTGCGCGCGAGCCAGGTCGGTGACCACCTCCTGACGCTCGGCGGCCGGCAGGTCGTGGATGCGCAGCGTGTCGAGATCGGCGCGCATCGCGGTCAACGGGGTGCGCAGTTCATGGACGGCGTTGGCGGCGAAGTCCTGGGCTGCCTGCAGGGAACGCTGGGTATCGGCTTGTGCGGCGGCCAGCCGGGTCAGCATGTCGATCATCGCCTCGGACAGATCCTCGGTCTCCTTGGCGCCGTGCACCGGTTCGATCTGTTCGGCGCCGCCCTTGCCGAGCCGTCGGGTCTGCTCGGTGAGCCTGCGCAGCGGACGGGTGGCCACCCCGCCGAGCAGCCAGCCCAGCCCGCCGGCGATCAGCAGGGCCAAGATCCCCACGCCCACATAAACCGGCAGATGTGCCCGGTTGAGCAGGATCGAATCGCCGCGGATCCCGATCGACATCAGCACGTCCTGCTGGTCCAGCAACACCGTGCGAACCCGGTAGTCCACGCCGTTGACCCGGACGGTTTCGGTGCCCGGTGCCAGCTTGGGCAGCTGCAGGCCACGCTGGAAGACCACCTCGCCGCTGGCCGGGTCCCGCCCGGTGGTGAGCACCTCATGTCCGGCTTCGCCACTGGAGCCCGCGCTGGCGTCGATGATCGCGTCCAGTCGGCGGTCCAACTGATCGGTGTCGTTGTTGGCCAACACGATCGAGGTCAGCACCACCAGCGCGCCCACGACGGCAGCGGCCGCGATCGCCGCCGCGACCGCGACCCGGGTGCGCAGCGAGGTGCGGTAGCGGCTCACGAGTCGGCCCGAAGCACGTATCCGATCCCGCGCACGGTATGGATCACCCGCGGCACGTCGTCGCGTTCCAGTTTGCGCCGCAGGTAACTGATGAAGACGTCGGCGACGTTGGTGTCGACGTCGAAGTCATAACCCCAGACCAGTTCCAGCAGCCGCTGCCGGGACAGCACCACCCCGGCGTTCTCGGCCAGCACGGCCAGCAGGTCGAACTCACGCTTGGTCAACTCGACGCGTTCGCCGCTGACCGCGACCATCCGGCGGGCGGTGTCGATGGTCAACGGTCCGATCACCATGGCCTCGGAACGTTCCTCGGAGTGCGCCGCACGGCGCAGCAACGCGTTCAGCCGGGCCACCAATTCCCCGAGGTCGAACGGTTTGGTCAGGTAGTCGTCGGCACCGGCTTCCAATCCGGCGATCCGGTCGTTGACGGTGTCCCGCGCCGACAGCACACAGATGGGGATGTCGTTGCCGACCGCGCGCAGCGCGGTGACCACGGCCACGCCGTCCAGTTCGGGCATCTGCACGTCGAGCACCAGGGCGTCCTGGCCGCCGGCGGCCAGGACCCGCAGCGCTTCCTTGCCGGACGCGGCGACCTCCACGTCGAACCCGGAGTGGCGGAGTCCGCGCGCCACCGAGGTACGAACGTCGGGATCGTCATCGACCATCAGGATCGACGGCCTCGTCCGGGACTGCCCGGCAGCCGAGCTGGTCCCAGAGCGGGTCGGCCCGGAATGCTCCGGTCCGGGCACCCGGTCAGGCAGGAGCGTCTGTCAGACCGTCGCCGTTGGTGTCACCGCAGCGGTTCTTGATGTCCAGCAGCGGCTGGCGGATGGTGGTCAGCTCCGCGTCGACCTGCGGGTTGGCCGCCAGGTACGCCTTCACCTCGTTGCGGATGGTTTCCCGGTCGGCGCCCTCGAGGCTGGTGAAGAAGGCATTCACGTCCGGGTGGGTGTGCAGGTAGGCCGAAGTCGCGGCCGAGACGCCGGAGGACACGCCGGCCAGGTCGGCCGCGGTGCAGTTGGGCGGCGGGTCAGCGAGAGCCGACGGTGCGGTGACCAGCAGCGCGGAACCGGCGACAACGCCGGCGCCGAGTGCACCGAGGACTGCACGACGGGCAGAGAACGACATGGTTCGGGCTCCTTCAGCTTCAGGTGCAAGGCCGCGCCAACGCGACACTGACCTGCATAGCTAATCAGATTCCGCGGCGACTTTCCTGCCCTGCGAGGAGCTCACCGGGAGAATGTGCCCAAACGCCGTCCAATTCCGGGTCAGGGCAAGCCGGCCAGCGCCGACCGCGGTCCGGGAAGAACGGCAGCCGGACCCGGAGCCGAGCTACGGGGCCCCGGTTCGGGCCCGGTGACTCCGGCACCCGAGAGCGCCTGCAACGCGGTATCGGCCGGGGTGCCCGCACCGGTCGGTAGCGCCCCGCTCTGTTGCGCGTTCTGCATCAGGCCGAGCAGCTGGGGCAGCGAAACCGGCAACTTGCACTTGCTGCTCAACGACGTGAGCGGCTGCTGGATGGTCTGCAGGTCCTTGGCAACCTTGGGGTTGGCGTCGAAGTAGGTCTTCAGCGCGGCCACCGTCTGCGGCCCGGCGGGTTGCTGCGAGATCGCGGTCAACGCCTTGTCGGCGGCCGGGTTGGCTTGCAGGTAGCTGCCGGTGTCGTTGGCCACCTTGCCGATGGTGGTGGCGAGCGAGCTGGCCGCGCACGGGTCGGGGGCAGCCGCCGACGGAGTCGCCAACCCCACCGACGCGGCACCGATCAGAGCAGCAGCGGCAGCGGCGCATACGGCGCCGCGGCGAAGCACAGCCATGGGGATTTCTCCTTACGGTTTTGCAACGTCATCGGCGCCCGGTGCGGTCTCGTTTCATCGGCGGTAGCCACAGCCGGTGCCCACCGGGGCGCCCGAGACCGTTTCATGGTGCCACCGCAGCGGTGGGACCGGCCAGCCGCGCCCGGACCCAGCAGGGCAAATGCCGAACCCGGCGGCGCCCACCGGACCGCGATTCGGGCCGCGTGGCGATGTGGTGAACGCCACACAACCAGCTGTTCACGGCGACGTGATCACAGCTTGCTGCGGTAGGCTCGCGGCACCCATTCCGCACCATCCGACGAGCGCGGGGAGATCACGGGGAGAGTAGCCATCCAGCAGTTCATGATGCGCCTGAGCGGCAGTCTGCGCAGATTTCGCTGGCTGGTGTTCGCCGCGTGGTTGCTGGCTTTGGTGCCGTCGGTGCATCTGGCGCTGACGGAGTCGGGCAACCTGACCGGCGGCGGCTTCGAGGTCGCCGGATCCCAGTCGCTGCACGTACAGCGGGTGCTCGAAGACCACTATCCGGATCAGGGGGCCTCACCGCTGGCCCTGGTCGCGGCGCCGCGGGCGGACGCCACCTTCGCCGACATGCGCGACGCGGTCGGCTTCCTGGAGCGCACCGCCGCCGAGGTGCCCAGCGTGCAGTTGGTACCCAGTCCCACCCAGCCGGCGCCCAAACCCGACCGTCCGTACGTGGTGTCACTGAAGTTGGATTTCGAGAACACCGGCGCGGTCGACGTCGCCAAGCAATTGCGCGAGAAGGTCGGCATCTCGGGCGAGGATCCCGGTGAGTTCAACGACGGCCGGGTCCGGCTCTACGTGATCGGCCAGGGCGCACTCGGCGCGGCCGCCTCCGAATCCACCAAGAGCGACGTCGCCGAGGCCGAGCAGTGGAACCTGCCGATCGTGCTGATCGTGCTGCTGGCGGTGTTCGGCTCGCTGGCGGCGGCGGCGGTGCCGCTGCTGGTCGGGGTCTGCACCGTGGTGGTCACCATGGGCGTGGTGTTCCTGCTGTCGCAGTTCACCACCATGAGTGTGTTCGTGACCTCGACGGTGTCGATGTTCGGCATCGCTTTGGCCATCGACTACTCCCTGTTCATCCTGATGCGTTTCCGCGAGGAACTGCGGGCCGGGCGTGATGTCTCGCAGGCCACCGACGCCGCGATGGCGACCTCGGGGCTGGCGGTGGTGCTCTCCGGCATGACGGTGATCGCGTCGGTCACCGGCATCTACCTGATCCACACCCCGGTGCTGGCGTCGATGGCCACCGGCGCGATCCTGGCGGTCGCGATGGCGGTGCTGACGTCGACCACGCTGACCCCGGCGGTGCTTGCCACGTTCGGCCGCCCGATCGCCAAGCGCTCCCGCTTGTTGCACTGGGGACGCCGGGTGGAGACCACCCAGTCCCGGTTCTGGACCCGATGGGTCGGCGGGGTGATGCGCCGGCCCTGGGTTTCGGCGCTGGGCGCTTCGGTGTTGTTGCTGTTGCTCGCCGCACCGGCATTCTCGATGGTGTTGGGCAACAGCATGTTGCGGCAGTTCCCGCCGACGCACGAGATCCGCGGTGGCGTGGCCGCAGCGGCCGAAGCGGTGGGTCCCGGTGCGCTCGGACCGATCCGGGTGCTGGTCAATTTCGACGACGGCGACGCCGCGGCACCGCAGAACGTGGCGGTGGTCGACGCCGTCGGCGAAGAGATGCGCCGCTCGATCCACATCGCCTCGGTCGCCCCGCCGGTGTTCGCCGACGACGGGCGCAGCGCACTGCTGTCCGGCGTGCTCTCGGTCGACCCGGAAGACGATGCCGCCCGCGACACCGTCGACTGGCTGCGCAGCCGGTTACCCGCGGTGCCGGGCGCCGACGCCGCGTCCATCGATGTCGGCGGGCCCACCGCGTTGATCAAGGACTTCGACGATCGGGTGGCCGATACCGAACCGTTGGTGTTCGCGTTCGTGGCCGCGATCGCGTTCGTGATGCTGTTGATCGCGATCCGGTCGGTGGTGCTGGCGTTCAAGGGTGTGCTGATGACCGTGTTGTCGGTCGCGGCGGCCTACGGCAGCCTGGTGATGATCTTCCAGTGGGGTTGGGGTGAACGCCTGGGCTTCACCCAGTTGTCCTCGATCGACAGCACCATCCCGCCGCTGGTGTTGGCGCTGACCTTCGGTCTGTCGATGGACTACGAGATCTTCCTGCTGACCCGGATTCGGGAGCGGTTCCTGCAGTCCGGTGACACCCGCGACGCCGTCGCCTACGGCGTCAGCACCAGCGCACGCACCATCACCAGCGCCGCGCTGATCATGATCGCGGTGTTCATCGGATTCGCGTTCGCCGGCATGCCGTTGGTGGCCCAGCTCGGCGTGGCCTGCGCGGTGGCGATCGCTGTCGACGCCACCGTGGTCCGCCTGGTGCTGGTGCCGGCGCTGATGGCGATGTTCGACGAATGGAACTGGTGGCTGCCGCGCTGGCTGGATTGGATCCTGCCGTCGGTGGACTTCGAAAAGCCGTTGCCCAAGGTCGATCTCGGTGACGTCGTGGTGATTCCCGACGACATCTCCGCGCTGGTGGCCCCGGGTGGCGATCTGCGCGTGGTGGTCAAGTCCGCGGCCAAACTGCGAGACCTGGCGCCCGATGCGATCACCGTGGCCGACCCGTTGGCGTTCTCCGGCTGCGCCGGCCTGGGCAACTTGGTCAAGGGCGGCGACGGTGGCGGTATCGGCGCGCGCACCCGAGCGCTACCGATGCGCGTCGGCTCCCGGGCCGTGCACGCCCCGACCCGGACCTGGGCCTCGGCGCGCGCCGCCGCGGCAGCCGGACCCGTGCATCCGGTCACCATGTGGCGCAGCCGGCTGTCGGTGGCGCTGGATGCGCTGGACGCGGCCGGCGAAGTGGACTCCGCCGACGCGCTGCTGCAGCGGCGGGTGCCGGTCGAGACCACCACGGTGCAGTTACCCACCGGGGACCGGCTGCAGATCCCCACCTGCGCCGAGACCCTGCGGCTGAAGGCCTACCTGATCATCTGCCGGGACAGCCGCCGCGATTACGCCGAGTTCGTCCAACTGGCCGACGCGATGGGGATCGACAACGCGGCGGTGGTGCTGGCCGGGATGGACAAGTACTACTGTGGTCGCACATCGGAGCCGCGCTGGGTGGCCACCCGGTTGGTACGTCAGTTGACCGACCCGCATCCGATCGATGAGGACGACGTCGACGAGGACGCGGACCGCGACTGGGGCCGGGTGACGGACTCGTGTCTTCAGATGGCCGTGGCGATGTTGGAGGAGACGAGGTGACCTTGGCCGCTGATGATGCCGGCAATGGTCAACCTCGACGTGCCCCCGACGAACGCCCGGTCGAGTTCTGGTCCACCTCGGCCATCCGGGCTGCGCTGCAGCAAGGTGACATCGAGGTGTGGCAGCGCATCGTGGTGGCGATCAAACGCGACCCGTTCGGCCGGACCGCCCGCCAGGTCGAGGAGGTGCTCGCCGACGCCGATGCGGTGGGGATCAGCAAGGCCCTGCACGAGGTGCTGACCCGAAGTCGCGAACACCTGGAAGCCGACGAGCGCGCTGAAGCCGCCCGGCACGTCCGGATGCTGTTGAACCGTTCGGGTTTGTCCGAGCCGGAGTTCGCCTCCCGGATCGGGGTGCCGCCGCCGGATCTGGCCGACTACCTGTCCGGCAAGGTCAGCCCGAGCGCATCGCTGATGATCCGGATGCGCCGGCTCTCGGATCGGTTCGCCAAGATGAAGCTGCACCGGCAAGGAGGCCGCTGACATGTCCGAGCTCGCCGAACTGACCAAGATCATCCGCGACACCAAGACCATCGCGGTGCTGGGCGCCTCGGCGAATCCGCACCGGGCCAGCAATGAGGTCTACCGCTACCTCAAGGCCACCGGCGACTACACCCTCTACCCGGTCAACCCGACCGTCGACGCCGTCGACGGTGACCGCGCCTACCCGTCGTTGGCGGATCTGCCGGTGGTGCCCGACTTGGTCGACGTGTTCCGGCGGGGCAGCGAACTGCCCGCTGTGCTCGCCGACGTGCTGGCGTTGCCGCAGCGGCCGCGGGTGCTGTGGTTGCAGCTCGGCCTGCGTGACGACGACGTGGCCGGCGCCGCGCGCGCTGCCGGACTGGCGGTGGTCCAGGACCGCTGCCTCAAGGTCGACCACGCCGCCCTGCGTTAGCTCGCGATTTCGGTGCGCGCAGGGGCGCCCAGCGCCCCCCAACGCACCGAAATCACTCAGCCGGGGGCGCGTTGAGCGGCGTCACGCCGAACACCAGCCAGCGACCGTCCTGCTTGGTCAGTCCCACCCGCAGCACCACCAGGGCTTCACCGGGCGTCTGCCCGGGTGCGTTCTGGGTGGCACGCAACATCACCAGCACCGACGCGTCGCCGGGACCCAGCGCTTCGACACCGGCCGACAGGGTCTGCGCCTGGGCCGAGATCTTCTTGTCGGCGAGGTCTTCGGCGGTCTTGGCGAAATTGGTGCGGAACGCCTCGGCCTGCTCGGGAACCATCAACTCCACCGCGCGGTTGATCGAGGCTTCCGGGTCCTGCGGCGAATAGGTCGCGGTGGCCTCCGACACCGCCGAACTGATCCGCACCACTTCCTCGGCGTCGGCGTTGAGCTGCCGTTCCGGCTGGGTGACCTGGGTGTAGCCGACCAGCAGCGCTGCGACCAACGCCGTGGTCAGCACACCGACGGCAGCCAACCGCAGCACCGGGCCGTCGTCGTCGGTGCCCATGGTGACCCGGTCACGTCGAAAACCCAGGTAGTTCAACACCATCGCCTGGACGATCAGCACGCCCAGGATCGAGCACACCGAAACCCACCAAAGCGGCCAACCCAAGAACCATCCGATCAGCAGCAGCGCACCGAAGGTCAGGATCGGCACCGCGAGATCGAAGCCCAGCACCCGCAAGCGGTTACGCATCAGAGCACCTCCAGCCGGGACACCAGCAGTTGGCCATCCACTTCGGAGATGTCCAGCCGAAGGTTGCGGGACATGTTCTGCGTTGTGCCGCTGACGTTTTGGACCACCTGGGAGGCGACCACCAGGACGGTGTCGGTTCGGGTCGCCATCTCCGGCGGCAGCGCTTCGGTCGCCTCGGCCTGCTGTCCGGACTCGGGGTCCAGATCGTGACGCAGCGATTCGTAGGCCACCGACTCGACCCGGCCGGTGCTGGTGGACTTCACCTTGCGCACCACGTCGCCGTAGGAGCCGACCGCCTGCTCGAAGTCCGCATTGAGCTGACCGACCGTCATCTCGTGCAACCGGCTCATGTTTTGGTCGACGTTGTCGGCGTTCATGTTGATCAGGATGTTGGTCCACTCGGCGGCCACCGCCAGGGCATCGGTGCGCTGCTCCATCTCGCGCGCGTGGTCACGATGGCCCGACCAGATCAGGAACAACCCGACGATCGCGACCACCGACACCAACGCCAGCACCGCCGAGACCAGCCCGTAACGGGAGAACACCGGGCCGCGCGCCGGGGCGTCGGGTGCGGCCGGCGCGGTCGCGGCCGAGCCAGACTCGGCCGCGGCAGACTCGGTCGCGGCAGACTCGGTCGCGGAGGACTCTTCGGTGTCGTCGGACATGGCCGTGAGGGTACCTGCAGACGAACGTCGACCTGCGCGGCCGCCGCGTTCTGGTAAGCATGGCGGGGTGACGGTTGAAGCAATCCGCTCGGGTCTGGACCTGAGCCACGTCGATGATCAAACCCGCCCGCAGGACGACCTGTTCGGCCACGTCAACGGCCGTTGGCTGACCGATTACCAGATTCCGGCCGACCGAGCCACCGACGGCGCGTTCCGGACGTTGTTCGACCGGGCCGAGGAACAGGTGCGTGACCTGATCACCGAGGCCGCCGCCAGCGGCGCCGCACCGGGCACCGACCAGCAGCGGATCGGCGACCTGTACGGCAGTTTCCTGGACGAGGCTGCAGTGCAGCAGCGCGGCGTGACGCCACTGCTGGAGGAACTCGCGACGATCGACACCGCGGCCGACCCGACCGCGCTGGCCGCCGTCGTCGGCGCCTTGCAGCGCACCGGGGTGGGCGGTGGCACCGGGGTGTACGTCGACACCGACTCCAAGGACTCCACCCGCTACCTGCTGCACCTGAGCCAGTCCGGTCTGGGGCTACCTGACGAGTCCTACTACCGGGATCCGGCGCACGCCGAGATCCTGGCCGGCTACCCGGCCCACATCGCGCGGATGTTCGCGCTGGTCTACGGCGGCACCGAGGCCGACCACGCCGAGCGCGCGGCCCGCATCGTGGCGTTGGAGACCAAGCTGGCCGCGGCGCACTGGGACGTGGTCAAGCGCCGCGACGCGGACCTGACCTACAACCTGCGCACCTTCGCCGAGCTGGTCGCCGAGGCACCCGGGTTCGACTGGGCCGGCTGGATCGCCGGCCTGGGGTCGTCGGCGCAGCGGGCCGCCGAACTGGTGGTGCGGCAGCCTGACTTCTTGACCGCGTTCGCCGCACTGTTCAGCTCCGAACCGCTCGACGACTGGAAGGACTGGCTGCGCTGGCGGCTGATCCACGCCCGGGCCGGGCTGCTGACCGACGAGATCATCGACGAGGACTTCGCGTTCTACGGCCGCACCTTGACCGGCACCGAAGCCATCCGGGAGCGCTGGAAGCGCGGCGTGGCGATGGTGGAGAACCTGCTGGGCGACGCCGTGGGCAAGCTCTACGTCGAGCGGCACTTCCCACCCGAGCACAAGGCCCGGATGGATGTGTTGGTGGCCAACCTGCGCGAGGCCTACCGGGTCAGCATCAGCGACCTGGAGTGGATGACCCCGCCGACCCGGCAGCGCGCGTTGACCAAGCTGGACAAGTTCACCGCCAAGATCGGGTACCCGGCCCGGTGGCGCGACTATTCGACCCTGGTGATCGACCGCAGCGACCTGTACGGCAACTATCAGCGAGGCTACGCCCACGGCTATGACCGCGAGCTGGCCAAGCTGGGTGCTCCGGTGGACCGCGACGAGTGGTTCATGACCCCGCAGACCGTCAACGCCTACTACAACCCGGGCATGAACGAGATCGTGTTCCCGGCCGCCATCCTGCAGCCGCCGTTCTTCGACGCCGAGGCCGACGACGCCGCCAACTACGGTGGCATCGGCGCGGTGATCGGGCATGAGATCGGGCACGGGTTCGACGACCAGGGCGCCAAGTACGACGGCGACGGCAACCTGGTGGACTGGTGGACCGACGCCGACCGAGCCGAATTCGGCGCGCGCACAAAAGCATTGATCGAGCAGTACGACGATTTCACGCCGCGTGCGCTGGCCGCCGAACATCGGGTCAACGGTGCGTTCACGGTCGGCGAGAACATCGGCGATCTGGGCGGGCTGTCCATCGCGCTGCTGGCCTACCAGCTTTCGCTGGGCGGCCAGCAAGCGCCGGTGATCGACGGACTGACCGGGGTGCAGCGGGTGTTCTATGGCTGGGCACAGGTGTGGCGCACCAAAGCTCGTGACGCCGAAGCGATTCGGCGGCTGGCCACCGATCCGCACTCACCGCCGGAGTTCCGCTGCAACGGCGTGATCCGCAACATCGACGCGTTCTACGACGCCTTCGACGTCGGCGCCGACGATGCGCTCTACCTGGAACCTCAACAGCGCGTGCGCATCTGGAGCTGATCCGCAC